>JAIBBJ010000195.1 GCA_019694735.1 Gemmatimonadaceae bacterium
CCCTCACCGCTCGTACACGACCCGCCCGCCCACCATCGTGAGCAGCACCCGCGCGTCGCGGATCTCCGGCGCCGGGATGCGCGTGAGGTCGCGGTCGAGCATCACGAGGTCGGCGAGCATCCCCGCCTTGAGCACCCCGCGCTGCCCCTCGTCGAACCCGGCGTACGCGCCGCCGGCGGTGTAGGCGCGCAGCGCCTGCTCCACCGTGATCCGCTCCCCCGGCACCCAGCCGTCCGGGTCGTGCGCGCCATCCAGGGTGCGGCGCGTGACGGCGGCGTAGATCCCCTCGAGCGGCGTCGGCGGGGCGACGAACCAGTCGGAGCCGAACGCGACGCGCGCCCCGGCGTCGAGCAGCGACCGGAAGGCATACGTCCCCTTCGCGCGCTCGGGGCCGATCACGCGGTCGGCCCAGCGGCCGTCGTCGATCGCGTGGTACGGCTGCATCGAGGCGATGACGCCGAGCGCGCCGAAGCGCGCGACGTCGGCGGGGGCGATGTGCTGGGCGTGCTCGATCCGGAAGCGCCGGTCGCGCGGGCCGTTCTCGTGCGCCACCCGCGCGAAGAGGTCGAGCTGCTCGCGGATCGCCCGGTCGCCGATCGCATGCACCATCACCTGGAGGCCGGCGGCGTCGGCGCCCCTGATCCAGGCGTAGCGCTCCTCGTTCGACGTCACGTAGAGGCCGCGGTCGCCGGGCGCGTCGGTGAACGGCTCGAGCATCGCCGCGGTGTGCGAGCCGAGCGAGCCGTCCACGAAGCCCTTCAGCGCCCCGTAGTGGAACCAGGCGTCGCCGGTGCCGCCGTGCGCGCGCACGTACGCGGCGAGCCGCTCCCACGAGGCGAGCGGCACCGCGGCGTAGATGCGCGTGCGGAGCCGGCCCGCCGCGTGCGCCCGCGCGAAGGTCTCGAGGTCGTCCCACGAGCCCATGTTGTGCACCGCGGTCACGCCCTGCGCGGCGACGTACGTCATCGCCGCCTCGAGCGCGCGGTCGTTCATCGCGGCGCTCGGCGGGGGGATGACCGCGAAGACGAGGTCGGCGGCGTTGTCCTTGAGCACGCCCGTCGGCTCGCCGTCGGCCCCGCGCACGATCTCGCCGCCGGCGACGTCCGCCGTCGCGCGCGTCACCCCGGCGAGGCGGAGCGCCCGCGAGTTCGCGACCGACATGTGCCCGTCGAGCCGCGTGACGAAGACCGGATGGTCCGGCGTGATGGAGTCGAGCCACGCGCGCGTCGGGAGCGCGCCGCCCCAATTCTGGTGGTCCCAGTCGCCGCCGAGGATCCAGGTGCCCGCGGGCACGGTGGCGGCGAAGGCCTTGATGCGCGCCGTGAACTCCGCCGGCGTGCGCGCGTCGCGCAGCTGCACCGACGCGAGGCGGAAGCCGCCGTCGATGAAGTGGACGTGCGTGTCGGTGAAGCCGGGGACGACCATCGCCCCGTGCGCGTCGATCACGCGCGCACCCGCGGCGAGCTTCATCACCTCGGCGCCCGAGCCGACCGCCTTGATGCGGTCGCCCTCGACCGCGATCGCGTCCGCCCACGGGCGGCGCGCGTCACCGGTCCAGATGCGCGCGTTGACGATCACGAGGTTCACGGCCATGGCGGCGACGGCGAAGGGCTTGGCGAGCACGCGGGTCTCCGGTGGGCCGGCGCCGGGTCAGCCCCGGCGCTCGAGCGCGTCGCGCACGTCGAGCAGGATCTCGAAGTAGAGCTGCTCGCGGCGGTACGCGAAGTCGAGCGAGGCCATCTGCGCCTCGTCCTCGGCGGCCTTCGCCCGCTTGAAGGCATCGCTGTACATCTCGTCGAGGTTGGCGAGGATGCGGTCGCGCGAACGGGACATCGGAATTCTCTCCAGGGCGGCGAAGGTCAGCCGAGGCGGGACGAAGGGGGCCGGCTCCGGCACCTTCGGCACCTCGAGGATGAGCTTCTTGGCAGCGCCGAGGAGCTCCCGGCGCAGGTCAGGGGTATTGGCCACTCAGTAAGGCTACTCCCGCCGGGAGCGGCCAGCAACCCGGGACGCGGCCAAGTCGTTGTGGCGCGGGCGCTTGCGGGCCTGCCAGAATGCTGGCATCAGGGTTGCTCTGTACCGGTGGCAGACGCTGCCGCCCCGCCATTGTGGCGGGCGCGGCCAACCCCTTGTCGGAGCAGGAGATGAACAACCTGAAGGTGTTCGTGCTGATGGCAGGCCTCACCGCGCTCTTCGGCGGCTTCGGGGCCGCGCTGGGCGGCTCGACCGGGCTGGTGCTCGCGCTCGGGTTCGCCGCGGCGACCAACCTCTTCATGTACTGGAACTCGGCGTCCATGGTCCTGCGCTCCTATGGTGCCCAGGTCGTGGACCGTGCGCAGGCGCCGGAGCTGTACGAGATGGTGGACCGGCTCCGCCAGCGCGCCGGGCTGCCGATGCCCACGGTCGCGATCGCGCCGCACGCGCAGCCGAACGCGTTCGCGACCGGCCGCGACCCCGAGCACGCGGTGGTGTGCGTGACCAGCGGACTCCTCAAGGTGATGGGGCGCGAGGAGCTCGAGGGCGTCATCGCGCACGAGCTCGCGCACATCAAGAACCGCGACATGCTGCTGCAGACCCTCACGGCGACGATGGCGGGCGCGATCTCGAGCCTCGCGAGCATCGCGCAGTGGGGCATGCTCCTCGGCGGCCGCTCGAGCGACGAGGAGGGGGGCAACCCGCTCGCCGCGCTCGCGATGATCATCGTCGCGCCGCTCGCGGCGATGCTGATCCAGTTCGCGATCAGCCGCCAGCGCGAGTTCAAGGCGGACGCGGTGGGCGCGGAGATCGCCGGCCGGCCGCACGGGCTCGCCAACGCGCTGCGCCGCCTCGACGCCTACGCGAAGCAGGTGCCGATGGACGTGTCGCCCGCGGTCGCGCCGCTGGCGATGGTCAACCCGCTCTCGGGGGCGCGCGGCATCACGTCGCTCTTCTCGACGCACCCGTCCACCGAGGAGCGCGTCGCGCGGCTGGTCGGCGCCTGAGCGGCGGTCGGCGGGAGCGGACGGACGCCGCGGGCGAGGCCACTCGGCCTCGCCCGCGGCGCGTCAGGGCCCGCCCGCGCCGCCCAGCCGGTGGAACACCGCGTCGCGGATCTCCTGGCCGCCCTTGAGGTGCTCGACGACGATGCGCTCGAGCAGCGCCTCGGTGACGCCGCCGTACCAGGTGCCCTCGGGATACACGGCGAGGATCGGGCCGCCGGCGCAGACGCCGAGGCAGGGCGCCTCGCTGCGCTTCACGCGGCGCGGACCGAAGAGCAGGTCCTCGCGCTGCAGCAGCTGCGCGAGCCGCGAGTAGATGGCGCGTCCCCGGCGCTCGGCGCTGCAGAAGCCGCCCGTGCAGACGAGCACGTGGCGCGCATAGCGCTCCATCACCGGCGGGCGCGACTCCGGGGTGCTCACCCGGTCTCCCCGGGCCGCTGGTCCTTGGGCAGCTTGTTGTCCCCCGGCGGCGCGACGTAGCGCAGGTCATCCACCACGCGACCGCCGACCAGGTGCTCCTGCGCGATGCGGCGCGCGGCGTCCGCGGTGACGCCGTCGTACCAGGTGTCCTCGGGGTACACGACCACCATCGGGCCGTGGCCGCACTGCGCCATGCACCCCGCGTGGTTCACGCGCACTTGCTGCTGGAGCCCGGCCTCCTTCACGGCGTCCCGCAGGACGGTGAAGGTCGTCGCGGAGTCCTGCGCGGTGCAGGTCTTCCCGGAGGTGCAGACGAAGACATGCTTCTGGTACTGGCCCATCGTGTCGGTGCGGTGGAGGAGGGACGGCACGCGTCCCCTGCCGGGCGCGCGCATCGTCCTGCATCTTAGCGCCCTCCCCCAGCCCGGACGACCGCCCGTGCGCCCCACCGCCCGACTCGCCGCCCTGCTCCTCGCCGCCGTCGCGATCCTCCCCTCGACGGTGCCGGGGCAGGCGACCGGACCGGCACCGGCCCCCGCGGCCGGCGCCACGCTCGCACTCACGCACGCCAACGTCGTGAACGGCGTGGACGGCACGGTGCTGCGCGACGTGACCCTGCTGATCGCGAACGGCCGCATCGTGCGCCTCGGTGCCGGCGTCGCCGTGCCCGCAGGTGCCGAGGTGATCGACCTCACCGGCCGCTGGGTCGCGCCGGGGCTGATCGATGCGCACACACACATCAGCACGCTCGCGGCGGCACGGCGCGCCCTGTTCTCGGGCGTCACCACGGTCCGGTCGGCGAGCACGCCGGCCTTCCAGGACGTCGCGCTGCGGGCGCTGGCGCGCGAGGGCGCGGTGCCGGCGCCCGACGTGCTCGCCGCCGGGATCTTCGTCACGCCGAACCTCGGCGAGACGCTGCTCGCCGACCCGCGACTGGGCCCGCTCGCCGGCGGCGTCACCACGCCCGAGCAGTTGCGGGCGCTGGTGCGGATCGACCTCGACCGCGGCGTGGACTGGATCAAGACGCGCGGCACCGAGCGCGCGGGGCTTCCCGACACCGACCCGCGCAAGCAGGTCTACGATGAGGCGCAGCTGCGGGCGATCGTCGAGGAGGCCGCGACGCGCGGCGTGCCGGTGATGGCGCACGCGCACGGCGACGAGGGCGCCTACGCGGCGGTGGCCGCCGGCGTGCGCAGCATCGAGCACGGCACCTACCTCTCGGACTCGACGCTCCGGCTGATGCGGCAGCGGGGCACCTGGCTCGTCCCCACCCTCTCGACGATCCACGACCTCACGACCCCCGGCGGCGACTACGACGACCCGGTGCTGCAGCTGCGCGGCCAGCACATGGTGCCGCGCGCCGAGGCGACGATCCGCGCCGCGCGCGCGATGGGGGTGCGGATCGCGACCGGCGCCGACACCGACTATGGCCCGTCGAGCGTCACGCGCATCAGCCACGAGGTGATGCGCTTCCGCGCGCTCGGCTTCCCGCCGGTCGAGGCGCTCGCCGCGGCGACGAGCGCGGCAGCCGAGCTGCTCGGGCTGGGCCAGCGCACCGGGCGGGTGGCCGAGGGGTTCGAGGCCGACCTGATCGTGCTGGAGGGGAACCCGCTCGAGGATGCGGGGACGCTGCAGGACGTGACGGCGGTGATCACGAACGGGCGGGTGGCGATGAACCGGCTGCCGTTCGGCGTGCGGCGGCGCTGAGGGCGGCGTCCCCGACGGCGCGGCACACGGCCGGAACGGGGCCGCGCGCGCACCCGTTAGCTTGCACGCATGGCACACGACATCGAGGCCGCGATCGCGGCGAAGGGGTATGCCCGCCCCGAGAAGCTGGTGAGCACCGAGTGGCTCGCCGCGCACCTGGGCGACCCGTCGCTCCGGATCCTGGAGAGCGACGAGGATGTGCTGCTGTACGAGATGGGGCACATCCCGGGCGCACAGAAGGTGGACTGGCACGCCGACCTCAACGACCCGGTGGAGCGCGACTACATCGCGCCCGAGGGGTTCACGCGGCTGCTGCGCGCGAAGGGGATCGACGCGACCACGCCGGTGATCCTCTACGGCGACAAGCACAACTGGTGGGCCGCGTACGCGCTCTGGGTGTTCGAGCTGTTCGGCTTCACGAACGTGCGGCTGCTCGACGGCGGGCGCGCGAAGTGGGAGGCGGAGGGGCGGCCGATGGTGACCGAGGTGCCGCGGTTCCCGGCGACGGCGTACACCGCGGCCGACCGCGACGACGCGCGAATCCGCGCCTTCCTGCCCGAGGTGCTGCAGCACCAGCTCGCGCGCGGCGCGATGATCGACGTGCGCTCGCCGCAGGAGTACACCGGCGAGCGGACGCACATGCCCGACTACCCGCAGGAGGGGACGCTGCGCGGCGGGCACATCCCGGGGGCGCGCAACGTGCCGTGGGCGAAGGCGGCGAACGCGGACGGCACGTTCAAGGACGCCGCCGCGTTGCGCGCGCTCTACGAAGGCGAGGCCGGCCTCTCGGCGGGGGACGACGTGGTCACCTACTGCCGCATCGGCGAGCGCTCGTCGCACACCTGGTTCGTGCTCACCTACCTGCTGGGCTATCCGAAGGTCCGCAACTACGACGGCAGCTGGACCGAGTGGGGCAATGCCGTCCGCACCCCGATCAAGAAGGGAGGGACGCCGTGAGCGAGGGCACGCCGAAGAAGGTCAACCACGTGGTGGTGCGCTGGGACGGCGACCACCGGTTCGACGCGAGCCGCCTGGGCAGCGAGAAGGCGATCCGCATCGACGCCGACGCGCTGACCGGGCCGGGCCCGGTGGACACGCTGCTCTGCGCGCTCGCGTCGTGCACGGGCGTGGACGTCGTGGACATCCTCGAGAAGCGGCGGACGCCGGTGCAGGGGATGACCGTGGAGGTGAGCGGGGACCGCGCGAACGCGGTGCCGGCGCGGCTCACCAAGGTGCACCTGACCTACAAGCTGCGCGGCGCGGGCATCGAGCGCGTGCACGCCGAGCGGGCGATCGAGCTGGCGGTGACGAAGTACTGCTCGGTCCGCGACTCGCTCGCGCCGGACCTGCCGGTGACCTGGTCGCTGGAACTGGCGTAGGCGGGACCGGCGGTGCGGGTGCCGGTGCCCGCAGGACGGCCTAGCGGCCGTCCTTCGTCCAGACGAGGACCATCCCGCAGCGGCGGTCGAGGCCGTTGAACTGCGGCGGGACCGTGGCCGGCCCGTCGTAGACCTCGATGCCGGCGATCTCCTTCGGCGTCGGGAGCAGCTCGAGCGGGAAGCGCGGGGGCATCGGGATGCCGTCGAGCACGATCTGCAGCGCGCAGGCGCCGGCGCCGTCGCCGAAGATGGATCCGCCCTCGCGCTTGCTGATCGCGACGAGTTCCGAGATGCCGGAGGCATTGGGGCTCGGCGCGAGCGAGATGCTCGGGGCGAGCCGCAGGTAGTCGGCGGCGACCGGCAGGTTCCGCTTCTCGATCTCGGTCTCGGTGAGGAAGAACCCGAAGCCCTGGCGCCGGCGCTCCTCGAAGGCGGCCATCTTGGGCGTGAGCTGACGGTCGAGCACGATCACGCTGTCGAGGACGCGGACGGCCGGCTCCATCACGAAGGAGAGGCGCAGGGTGTCGCGCGCGTTGACCTGGATGATCGAGGAGATCGGGCGGAAGCCGATGCGCCGGACGATCAGCAGGTACTGGCCGGGCGGGACGTCGTAGAAGCGGAAGCGGCCCTGCGAGTTCGTCTGGAGCCGGATGTCGGTGCGGACGATCAGCACCTCGGCGAACCCCACGCCGCGCATCGCCGTGTCGGAGACGATGCCGTCGATGAAGCCCGTGACCCGGGGGGCGGCGGCGGGGCGCGCGGCCCGGCTCGGGTCCGCCCACTGGGCGCCGGCCGGGGCTGTGTCGACGGCGAGGGCGGCGCCGAGTGCGGCGGCGAGGAGCACGAGGCGGGGGCGACGCGACATTCGCGGATGCTACACCGGACGGCCGGGGTTGTTCAACCGGGCTGACGAGCCGTGGTGCCCGGACTTCTGTCCGTTCGGTCAGCCCGTTCAATTACGGTTGCTCTTGCGGGCAGGCCCGGGATGGTGCCATTTCAGCCCACGCTGTCGGCGGGCGAGCGCCCGTCCGGGGTCCTTTCGTGACCGGAGTGACGGTCACAAAGTGACGCAGGTACAGCTGGTACACCCTTACCAATCTTTGTGGAGGTCACGTGGGAACGAGGAAACTCGTCGCGGCTGTCCTCGCGGCCCTGTCCCTCGCGTTCGGAACGACGAACGTGCAGGCGCAGGGAACGCGCGAGGTCAGCGGGAAGGTCACGCAGTCCGGCGGCGCACCGCTCGCCGAGGCCAGCGTCACGGTGTTGGGCCAGCCCATCGGGGTGCGCTCCAACGAGAGCGGTGAGTACCGGCTCCGCGTCCCGCAGGGTGAGGTGACCCTCCTGGTGCGCGCGATCGGCTTCAAGCGCATGACGGTGAAGGTGGCCGCCAACGCGACCACGCAGGACTTCGCGCTCGAGAAGGACGTGCTGCAGCTCGAGGGCGTGACGGTGACGGGCCAGGCCACGACGGTCGATCGCCGCAACGCGACGACGCCGGTGGCGGCGGTCACCACCGAGGAGCTGAACAACGTGCCGGGCCGGTCGATCGAGAACCAGCTCTCCGGCAAGATCCTCGGCGCGCGCATCTTCGAGAACAACGGTGCGCCGGGCGGCGGTGCCCAGGTGCAGATCCGTGGCGCGACGTCGATCCTCGGGCAGGGTGACCCGCTCTACGTGATCGACGGCGTGATCGTCTCGAACGCGTCGATCCCGAACGCGGCGAACTCGATCTCGCGCGCCGGCGGCGGCATCGGCGGCGGCCAGGACAACCAGGTGAACCGCCTCGCGGACATCAACCCGGCCGACATCGAGTCGGTCGAGGTGCTGAAGTCGGCGGCGGCCTCGGCCATCTACGGCTCGCGCGCGACGAACGGCGTGGTCGTGATCACCACCAAGCGCGGCCGCTCGGGCGCGCCGAGCTGGAACCTGACGCAGCGGGTCGGGACGGCGGCGCTCTACCGCAAGATCGGCTTCCGCAAGTGGGGCACGATCGACGACCTCGTGCCGGGCGGCACGGACTTCACCTGGATCGGCAACGCGGCCGCGCTCGACGAAGCGCAGGCGGCGTGCAACCCGAACTGCACGAACTACGACTACGAGGGCCAGCTCTTCGGCCGGACCGACCCGACGTTCGAGACGATCCTCTCGACGCGCGGCGGCTCGGGCGGCACGAAGTTCTTCGCCTCGGTGAGCGACAAGCAGGAGGCGGGCAT
This sequence comes from Gemmatimonadaceae bacterium, assembly GCA_019694735.1. Classification (GTDB taxonomy): domain Bacteria; phylum Gemmatimonadota; class Gemmatimonadetes; order Gemmatimonadales; family Gemmatimonadaceae; genus Pseudogemmatithrix. The sequence goes on from JAIBBJ010000195.1 coordinate 8,698, forward strand.
CATGCTCTACACGGGCGCCCGCCGCACCGCCGGCCGCATCAACCTCGACCAGACCATCGGCCAGAAGGTGACGCTCTCGGCGAGCCTGGGCGTGACGCGCAACTTCAACCAGCGCGGCATCACGAACAACAACAACGCGGGCATCTCGCCGACGTACGACCTGGGCTACATCCCCCACGTCATCGACTTCCGCAAGCAGGCGGACGGCTCGTACCCGATCAACCCGTTCTACGCCGGCGGCTCGTCGGTGTCGAACCCCTTCGCGAACGCCGAGTACATCAAGAACAACGAGGAAGTGTGGCGCCAGACGGCCTCCTTCCGCGCGGCCTACCAGGCCTACTCGAGCGCGCAGCACAACGTGAACGTGTCGTACCAGATGGGCATCGACCGCTTCCACCAGGACGGTGTCGGCTTCTCGCCGCCGTTCCTGCAGTTCGAGCCGAACGACAACTTCGCCGGCACGAGCTCGATCGCGACGTCGATGGTGATGCAGGCGAACCAGAGCGCCAACGTGGTGTGGACCTGGACGCCGACCATCCGCTGGGTGAACAGCCTGACGACCTCGTTCGGCATCACGTCCGAGGACCAGTTCACGAAGACCTACCGCACCCGCGGCCGCGGCCTGCTGCCGACGGTCGGGCTCTCGTCGGGCGCGCAGGAGACGGTGGTCGAGGACGGCCGCCAGCAGTTCCGCGACCAGTCGTACTACCTCAACGAGCAGGCGCTCCTCCTCAACGAGGCGCTCTCGGTCGCGATGGGCCTCCGCGCCGACCGCTCGTCGGCGAACGGTGACCGCGACAAGTACTACACCTTCCCGAAGTTCTCGGCCGCGTATCGGTTCGAGAAGCCGTGGTGGGCGTCGGAGTACACCGACGAGATCAAGCTCCGGGCCTCGTGGGGCCAGTCGGGCAACCGCCCGCGCTACGGCGACCGCGACCTGCTGTTCGCGAACGCCGGCATCATCGACGGCCGCTCGGGCCTCATCTCGGCCGGCACGCTCGGCAACCCGGCGATCAAGCCGGAGGTGATGAACGAGACCGACGTCGGCCTCGACGCGTCGTTCCTCGGCCAGCGCCTCAGCCTCGAGGTGACCCGCTACCAGCGCATCATCACCGACCTGCTCCTCACCTTCCCGCTGCCGCCCTCCTCGGGCCTGGCGCAGCAGATCGTGAACGGCGGCCAGATGTCGGTGCGCGGGTGGGAGGTCGGGCTCAGCGGCATCCCGTACCAGCGCGGCCAGTTCACCTGGACGTCGCGCATCAACTTCACCAACAACGAGCAGATGGTGGACAACCTGCTCGTGGACGGCCAGCGCGTGCCGGACTTCGCGGTGCCGGGCTCGTTCGGCGCCACGTACGGCCGCAACCGCATCGCCTCGGGCCTCCGCTCGACGCTGGTGTGGGCCAACGCCCCGCTCCGGCCGAACGGCTCGGGCGGCTTCTCCGTGGCCGACACGATCGTCGGCGACGCGAACCCGTACCACCAGACGCAGTTCTCGAACGACTTCACGTACGGGCGCTGGACGCTCTCGACGCTGCTCGACTGGCGCAACGGCGGCCTCGTCTCGAACATGACGAACAACCTGTGGGACGAGGGCGGCAACTCGCGCGACTTCGACGAGCCGTTCGGCGCCACCACCAAGGGCCTGTACCGCTACTACGACACGTTCTCGGCCGGCGACAGCCGCGTCTACATCCAGCCGGGCACGTTCCTGAAGCTCCGCGAGGTGACGGTGTCGTACCAGGCGCCGAACGCCTTCGTGAACCGCTGGCTCAAGGGCGCCAAGGACCTCCGCGTCTCGTTCAGCGGCCGCAACCTGTGGGTGAAGACCGATTACTGGTCGTATGACCCGGAGTTCAACAACTTCGGCAACACGAACTTCAACCGGTTCATCGACCTCGCGCCCTTCCCGACGAGCCGTCAGTTCTTCTTCAGCGTCGACCTCGGCTACTGAGATCCCGACGACCACCCACTGACGACACTCGACATCCAATGAGGAAACCAATGCAGAAGGGACTCATCCTCGGGATCGCCGCCGCCGCCGTGTTCGCCACGGCGTGCAGCACGGACCCGCTCCAGGTGCCGAATCCGAACTCGCCGACCGTGGCGGGGGCGTCGGCCGACCCCGGCGCGCTGCAGCTGCAGGCGACCGGCATCCTCCGCAACTTCCGCGGCGGCCTCGGTGGCTACATCACCGCCACGGCGCGCTTCGGCCGTGAGGGCTACATCTACACGCCCAACGAGGGCCGGAACACGTCGCACTACCTGATCGGGCTCGCCGGGCAGAACAGGCTCGACCCGACCGGCTTCGCGACGGGCGTGTGGGGCGGCAACTACGGCAACCTCCGCGACATCTTCAACTTCAAGAACGTCGTGGACGGCAGCACCACCCTGACCGCCGCCCAGAAGTCCGCGGCCAACGGGTTCGCCCGCACGATCGAGGCGACCGAGCTGCTCTACGTCATCTCGACCCGCGACACGCTGGGCGCGGTGGTGCAGATCAACCTCAACGGCTCGCAGCTCTCGCCGTTCGTCTCGCGCGACTCGGTGTACCGCTACATCCTCGGTACGCTCGACCAGGCGGACACGGAGCTCGCAGCCGGCGGCGCGGCCTTCCCGTTCGTCCTGCACTCCGGCTTCGCGGGCTTCAACACCCCGACGACGTTCCGGCAGTTCAACCGGGCGATCAAGGCGCGCGCGGCGGTCTACTTCGCCACGCGCGGCGGCGGCAACGCCCAGTACGCGGTCGCGGCCACGGCACTCGCCGCGTCGTTCATCAACACCGCGGCGGCCAATGCCGCGGCGATGAACGCCGGGCCGTTCCACGTCTACTCCACCGCGACCGGTGACGCGCAGAACGGCGTCGGCCAGAACGCGGACTACCTCGTCCATCCGAGCTATGCGACCGACATCGTGGCCGGCGACCTGCGCGCGTCCAAGTGGACCGTGCTCGGCACCGCCCGCAATGCGCCGCAGGGCCTCGGCATCCCGACGAACCTCTCGATGAACCGCTACGCGACCAACTCGTCGCCGGTGCCGATCATCCGCAACGAGGAGCTCCTGCTCCTCGACGCGGAGATCCGCTGGTTCACGGGCGACAAGGTGAACGCGATCGCGCGCCTCAACACGGTGCGCTCGGTCTCCGGCGGCGGCGCGATCGGCGCCTCGGCGGCGACCGCGGCCTCCACCGACGCCGCGTTCATCGACGCGCTGCTCTACGAGCGCCGCTTCTCGCTCCTCTCCGAGGGGCACCGGTGGGTGGACCACCGCCGGTTCGGGCGTCTCGCGGCGCTGCCGCTCGACCTCACCACCGGCACCAACGCCCACTTCGTGGCCGTCGTGATGCCGGTCCCGCAGGGCGAGTGCCTCGTGCGCGCCCGCGCGAACGACCCAGCGCTCGCCGGGCCGGGGTGCTGAGCCGGCCGGTGACCTGAGGACCGCAGCATGCAGTGCGAATGGGCCCGGCGAGCGATCGCCGGGCCCATTCGCGTCCCCGCCGCGTCCCCGCCGCGTCAGCCGCGTCAGCGCCGCAGTTCGCGGATTGCGTGCGGGGCCTCGGGCAGGATGAGGCGCGTCATCGCCAGCTCGCACGCCGCCCGCGAGCCCGGGAGACTCACCACGAACACCCCCCGCGCGCTCCCCGCGGTCGCGCGGCTCAGCATCGCCGCCGGACCGACCTGCTCCTGGAAGCCGAGCATCCGGAAGAGCTCCCCGAAGCCGGGCAGCTCCTTCTCGAGCAGCGGCCGGACCACCTCGATGGTGCGGTCCCGGCTCCCGAGCCCGGTGCCGCCGGTGATCACCACGAGGTCCAGGTCCCCGCGTGCGAGCCACTCCTCGAGGCGGGCGCGGACGCGCCCTTCGTCATTGGGCAGGAGGTCGTGCGCCTGCACCGCGTGGCCGGCGGCGGCGAGCGCCTCGCGGAGGTAGCGCCCTGACTCGTCGGTCTCGGGCGTGCGCGAGTCGCTGACGGTGAGCACGGCCGCACGCATCGCCGCGGTGCGGCGCGCCTCGGCGCGGTGGGCCTGTGTGCCCTCGGGGACGTCGGACACGATGTCGGCTCGATCGGAAGGAGCGTCGGACGGGGCCGGGCGGCTCAGGCGCCGAGCCCCTCCGCGCGCAACGTCGCGAGCACGCGCTCGCGCAGGGCCTTGGGGCACGTCTCGGTCACGCGCGCGGCATGCACC
>JAIBBJ010000017.1 GCA_019694735.1 Gemmatimonadaceae bacterium
CGGGCAAGGCCCCGGGCGGTGGCGCGCCCGGCGGCGGTGGCGCGGGTGGCCCCGGCGGTGCACGCGGCGGCGGCTCCGTCGTCCTCGCCCGCACCGACATCCACACCGTGCAGCCCGGCCGCATCGAGGCAGGCATCGCGATCAGCGGCACGCTCCGTCCGATCGAGACGGTGAGCGTGCGCGCCCGCCTCGAGGGCGATCTCGTGGCGCTCAACGTCCGCGAGGGCGATGCGGTGCGCGAGGGCGCGGTGCTGGCCGAGCTCGAGCGCTCCGAGCAGGAGGCGGCGCTCCGCTCGGCCGAGGCGGACGTGCTGGCGGCCCGTGCCGAGGCGACCACGGCGCAGTGGAACCTCGACCAGACGAAGGAGCTCCACCAGGCGGGGGCGGTCGCCGAGCGCGACCTCCGCGCCGCCGAGCAGACGGCGCTCACCGCGCAGGCGCGCCTCGCCGCGGCGGAGTCGCGCGTGAAGGCCGCGCAGTCCCTCGCGCGCGACACGCGGGTCACTTCGCCGGTCACCGGTGTCGTCGAGAAGCGGAATGTCGAGAATGGCGAACGGGTGACGCGGGGGCAGGAGCTCTTCACCGTGGTGCGCGCCGACGTGCTCGAGCTCGCGGCCGCGGTGCCGGCGCGCCGGGCCTCGGCGCTCGCGCGCGGCCTCGAGGTGCGGTTCACCGCCGACGGTCGCGCGATCGACGGCCGTGTCGCGCGCGTCAGCCCGACCATCGACCCGCAGTCGCAGTCGGTGACGGTCTTCGTGCAGGTGCCCAACGGGAACGGCGTGCTGAAGGGCAACACCTTCGCCACCGGGCAGATCATCGAGCGCGGCTACGACGGCCAGCTCGTGATCCCGCAGTCGGCGATCCGCCAGACGGCGGCGAGCGCCGGTGCGGTCCCGTTCGTGTGGAAGGTCGCCGGCGGCGCGCTCGCGCGTGCCGACGTGAAGCTCGGCATCGTTGACGAGGCGCGCGGCGTCGTGCAGGTCACCGAGGGCCTCAAGCCCGGTGACGAGATCGTCGTCGGCAACGTCGGGCTGCTCGGCGCCGGCATGCAGGTGCAGATCATCGGCAACGAATCGGCGCGCGGTCCCCGGTAGCGGCACCCCCGCCGGCTCCCCGCGCCCTCGACCGGCGGCCCCCGCCGCCCCCTCAGGACCCGCGATGTTCCTCTCCGACGTCTCCATCAAGCGCCCCGTCTTCGCCACCATGCTCATGGTGGCGCTCGTCGTGCTCGGCGGCGTCTCGTTCTTCCGCCTGGCGGTGGACGAGTACCCCGACATCACGTACCCGACGATCGTGGCGCAGACCGCCTACCCCGGCGCCTCGCCGGAGGTGGTCGAGCGCGAGGTCTCCAAGCCGATCGAGGAGGCGCTGAACACGACCGAGGGCCTGAAGGAGATCACCTCGACGTCGTCCGAGGGCAGCTCCTCGGTGCGCCTGCAGTTCGAGCTCGGCGTGGACGTGATGAAGATGCAGCCCGAGGTGCAGGGCAAGGTCGCGCGCATCCGCCGCCAGCTGCCGCGCGACATCGAGGAGCCGGTCATCATCCGGTTCGACCCGAACGACCGGCCGATCATGAGCATCGTGCTGCAGTCCGACACGCGGCCGATGCGCGAGCTCACCGACCTCGCCGAGGAGGTCATCGGCAAGCGGCTCGAGTCGATCCCCGGCGTCGGCGGCGTGAACGTGGTCGGCGGCACCGCGCGCGAGATCCGCGTCGAGCTCGACCCGTCGGCGCTGCGCGCCTACGGCCTCTCCCCGGCGCAGGTCGTCGCCGCGCTGCAGCGCGAGAACCAGGAGGTGCCGGCCGGCCGCATCCAGCGCGGCGACACCGAGCGGCTCGTCCGCATCACGGGCCGCGTCACCGACCCGATGGCCTTCGGCGACGTGACGGTGGTGGTGCGCAACGGCGCCCCGGTCCGGGTCCGTGACGTCGGCAAGGTCGTGGACGGGACCGCGGAGAAGCGCAGCGCCTCGCTGATGGGCACCGAGCCCGCGCTCTCGCTCGAGGTGCTCAAGATCACCGGCTCCAACACGGTCGCGGTCGCCGAGCAGGTCCGGGGCGTCATCGATGAGCTGCAGGAGCAGCTCCCGAGCGACCTGAGGCTGACGATCATCCGCGACGACTCGAGCAAGATCCGCGAGGCGCTGTTCGACGTCGAGCTCACGCTCGTCCTCGGCGCGATCCTCACGGTGATGATCATCTACCTGTTCCTCGGGTCCTGGCGGTCGACCGTCATCACCGGCCTCACGCTGCCGGTCGCGATCATCTCGAGCTTCTTCGCGATGTGGATGTTCGGCTTCACGCTGAACACCATGACGCTCCTCGCCCTCTCGCTGGCGATCGGCCTGCTGATCGACGACGCGATCGTGGTGCGCGAGAACATCGTCCGTCACGTCGCGATGGGGAAGGACCACTTCCTCGCCGCCAAGGAGGGCACCGACGAGATCGGCCTCGCCGTCTTCGCGACGACGCTGGCCGTGATCGCGGTGTTCATCCCGGTCGCCTTCATGGGCGGCATGATCGGGCGGATCTTCTACCAGTTCGGCGTCACGGTGGCGTTCGCGGTCGCCGTCTCGCTCTTCGTCTCGTTCACGCTCGACCCGATGCTCTCCAGCATCTGGCATGACCCCGAGGCCGAGCAGCACGGTCCCGAGGCGCGGGCGCACGCCGGCCCGCTCCGCCGCATCGCCCTCGCGTTCGACGCCTGGTTCGAGGGGATGGCCGACCGCTATCCGCCGCTCCTGCGCTGGGCGATCACCCACCGCTGGAGCATGCTCGGCGGCGCGGCGGCGTCGGTGCTCGTCGCGTTCGTGATCGCCGGCCGGCTCGGCTTCACGTTCATGCCCGACTACGACGCCGGTGAGTTCAACGTCTCGTACCGCGTCACCCCCGGTTCGCGCGTGGACTTCATCGTGGGCAAGGGTCTCGCGCTCGACACGATCGTCAAGCGCGTCCCCGAGGTCGAGTTCACCTATCTCACGATCGGCGGCGGCGGCGGGCGCGGGAACTCCACCGGCGGCCAGCTCTTCGTGAAGCTCAAGGCGAAGCACGACCGCGCGCGCTCGATGGCCGAGATCCAGAACGACCTGCGCCCGAAGCTGCGGATGGTCAGCGGCGCCCGCGCATCCATCGACGGCACGCGCTCCATCTTCGGCGGCTTCCGCCAGCCGATCGACATCAAGGTGCAGGGCCCCGAGCCCGCCCGGCTCAAGCTCATCGCCAACCAGGTGCTCGAGGTCGTGCGCGGCGTCCCCGGCATGGGCGAGCCGACCTCGTCCGACCAGGGCGACATCCCGCAGCTCGACGTGCGCGTGGACCGGCAGCAGGCGTGGGCCGCCGGCCTCGGGGTCGGCTCCATCGCCGCGACGCTGCAGCCGCTCTTCTCGGGCACGCGGGCCACGCTCTGGCAGGACGAGCAGGGCTACACGCACGACGTCCGCGTCGTGTACCCGGAGTCGCTCCGCACGTCGGCCGAGGACGTGGCGAACATTCCCGTGACCGGCAGCGCGATGGACCCGCGCACGCAGCTCCCGGCGGCGATCCCCCTCGCGCAGGTGGCCGACGTGCGGGCAGGCGTCGGCCCGCAGCAGATCGAGCGTCGGATGCTCGAGCGCCAGGTCTCCGTCTCCGGGCCCGTCGCCCCCGGTGCCCCGGTCGGCGTCGTCGCGGACCGCGTGCGCGCCGAGCTCGACTCGCTCGTCCTGCCCGCCGGCTACCGCACCGTCTTCGCCGGCGACGTGCAGAACCTCGAGGAGACCAAGGGCTACGTGCTCGAGGCGATTGTCCTCGCCATCATCTTCATCTACCTCATCCTCGCCTCGCTCTTCGGCTCGTTCCTGCAGCCGCTGGCGATCATGCTCTCGCTGCCGCTCTCGCTCCTCGGCGTCTCGCTCGCCCTGCTCGTCACCGGCGGCACCCTCAACGTGATGTCGATGATCGGCATCATCATGCTGATGGGCCTGGTGACGAAGAACGGCATCCTGCTGATCGATTTCGTGAACCACGCGCGCGGCGAGGGCAAGGACCGCCTGACGGCGATCCTCGAGGCCGGACGCATCCGCCTGCGGCCGATCATCATGACGACCGCGGCGATGATCTTCGGCATGATCCCGCTCGCGATGGCCATCGGCGAGGGCGCGGAGCAGCGGTCCCCGATGGCCCACGCCGTCATCGGCGGGCTCATCACCTCCACCCTGCTCACGCTGTTCGTGGTGCCGGCCGTCTACACGCTGCTGGACGACCTGGCGGGCTGGGCGACGGGGCGGCGGGAGCCGACCGGCGAGGCGTCCGGCGCCGAGCCGCACGAGCTCCCGGTGCTCGCCGATCAGCGCGCCGGAAACCCCGCTTGACGGGACGGGGTTCCCCGTGGTATTCAGCGTCTCGCGTGCACGCGTGTCACCTGTTTCGGAGGCTTCCATGCCGCTCAACGAGGAGATGATGGACCGGCTCTTCTCGGATCGCGACGACGATTCGGAGGAGTCGGGGTACGGGGGCGGCGGCAGCGCCTCCTATGACGAGGATGAGGACGAGGACGGCGGGTGGGCCATCAACAAGGACCACTCCGACTCGCTGTGGGATTCGACCGACGACTCGGACGACGATGACGAGGAGGGCGGTGTCGCCCCGGTCGCCGGCGCGGAGGACGACGAGGAGGACAGCGACCTGTTCGGCGATTCGATGGCGCCGCGCCGCCGTGGACGCCGCCCGGCCGAGAAGCCGCGGACGCCCAGCGTCTTCGAGACCGGCGAGACCGAGGTCCCGGCGGCGGCCGCCACTCCGGCGCCGAAGCCGGCCGCCGCGAAGGCCGCTCCGGTGGCGAAGCCGGCGGCGGCCCCGGCGGCGGCCAAGGCCGTGCCTGCCAAGCCCGCGTCGGCCAAGCCCGCCGCGAAGCCGACCGCGAAGCCCGCCGCCAAGCCGGCGGCGAAGGCAGCGAAGCCGGCAACCAAGGTGGCCGCCAAGAAGGCCGCCCCCAAGAAGCCGGCCAAGGCGGCGAAGAAGCAGGCGAAGCCGGTGAAGAAGGTCGCGAAGAAGCTGGCGAAGAAGCCGACGAAGGCGGCCAAGAAGCCAGCGAAGAAGGTCGTCAAGAAGGCCGCGCCCAAGAAGGCGGCCAGCAAGAAGCCCGCCGGCAAGAAGTAGCCGCACGGCGCTTCGCCCTCGAGCCCGGCGGCGCGGATGCGCCGCCGGGCTTTTCGTCGCCTATCCGACCGCGCCCGCCCGGGCTATTGTTTCCCCCACCGATGTCCGATCAGGCTCCCGTCGCCCTGCTGCGCGCGCACGCGCGCCATGCCCCGTGGAACGCCCGCGGCCTCGCCGCGCACGCCACGGCGCTCGTGGATGCCGCCGGGATGCGCCCCACCAACACCTCCGCCCGCGCGAACCCGAGTGCGCGCGCGATCCGGTTCTACGTCGCCAACGGGCTGCTCGACCACCCCGAGGGCAAGGGCACCGCGGCGACGTACCACTACCGGCACCTGCTCCAGCTCCTCGCGATCAAGATCCGCCAGCGCGAGGGCCAGACCCTCGACGTGATCAAGGTCGAGCTGGGTGAACTGCAGGGTGACCAGCTCGAGAAGCGCGTCGCCTCCTCGCTCGCGCCCGCGCTCGGCACCGGCGCCGACGTTCAGGTGCGTCACGACGACGACGCGCCCGCGCTCTGGCGGCGCGTCGCCGTCGCCGACGGCATCGAACTGCACGTGCGCGAGGACTCCCCCGCTGCGCGGGCGTCGACGATGGTCGCCATCCGCGAGGCCGTCCGGGCCGCCCTCGGCCGAGAAGCCGTGCGCTGAGGAGCGGGACCGGGCCTCTTGCCCGGTTTCACGAGCAGGCCGACATTTCGGGTTCGATGGCGTCGACCACCCGCCGCCGCCCGCCCGCTCGCACGGTCCTCCTCGATCGCGCGATCGAAGCGTTGCCGCTCTTCCGACTCTCGGACAGCTCGGAGGATTCGGTCGTCGCCATCACCGCCGACAACGGCGGTCGGTGGCGCGTGCTGCCCGCGCCAGGTGAACGGCTGCCAGGCACCTTCGACCAGGATGTCTACGTCGAGTTGCTCCGTCGCTACCAGGAGGCGGACCAGCCGGCGGACGGCGCGCTCACCTTCACGTTGCATGCGTTCCTCCGCTCGATGGGGCGCCGCGTCGACGGCCGCACGTACGAGCAGCTGCGAGGGGCCCTCGGCCGGCTCGAGCGTACCGTGCTGGAGAGCGAGGGGGCGTGGCGTGACGCGCGCAGCGGCAAGGCCGGCCACGCGCGCTTCACCCTCCTGTCCGCCGTCGCGATCGACCGGCGGCGGCTGACCGACCGGGACCAGCTCGCACTCTTCCCATCGCTGGCGTCCAACGAACCGGGCGACGCGCGGGTGGTGCTCGCAGCGCCGATGCGGAGCAACATCGCCGCCGGCGACATCTCCTCGCTGGTGGCCGCGCGCTACTTCGCCTTGAGCTCACCGGTCGCCCGTCGGCTCTACCGGCTCCTCGCGGCGGTGCGGGAGCGCGAGGACGCCACCTGGGAGGTCCCACTGGAGCGCTTGGCCGAACTGCTGCCGCTCACCCAGCGGTATCCCTCGCACCTCCAGCGGGTGCTGCAGCCGGCCCACGAGATGCTCGTGGCCGCGGCGGTCGTGCGCCAGGCCCGATTCGCCCAGGACGGGCGAAGCTGGGCCGTCGTCTACGAAGGCTGACTCGGGGCGGAACGCCCCGGCCGCGGTGTGGCGCCGGGGCCCGTGCGACTGCCCCGGCCGGAATCCGGACGGGCCGCGGGCGCCCAGCGCGTGACCGGCCGCTACCGTAGAAGTCCGGTTCTTGGCCCCCGGGGTATCCCACTGTACGTTCCCCGGAGCCCTCCCCGCACCAGCCGAGGTCCCTCGATGTCCCGGTCCCGCACGTTCGCCATCGCCGCCCTCATCGCCCTGCCCGTCGCGGCCGGGGCCTTCGTCGTGCAGGAGCGCGCGTCGGTCAACAGCGCACGCCTCTTCGACCAGGTGATGTCGCTCGTCAGCGACCGCTTCGTCGATTCCATCGCGACCGGCGACCTCTACGAGCGCGCCGCCCGCGGGCTCGTGGCCGAGCTGCGCGACCCGTACTCGGAGCTCTACACGCCCAAGGACCTCGAGAAGTTCAACCAGAACACCGGCGGCTTCTACGGCGGCATCGGGATGCTGATCGAGGACCAGAACGGCACGATCATCATCTCGAAGGTCTACCCGAACACGCCCGCCGAGGAGGCCGGCATCCGCGAGGGCGACCGGATCGTCGGGGTCGACACCGCGAGCACCGCGGGCTGGAAGGTCGATCAGGTGTCCTCCGGCCTGAAGGGCCCGCCCGGCACGAAGGTGAAGGCGCGTTTCGCCCGGCCGGGCGTCGCGCAGCCGTTCGAGGTGGAGTTCACGCGCCGCACCATCCGCATCCCCGCGATCCCGGTCGCGCTGATGCTGGAGAACAGGACGGCGTACATCAAGCTCGACCAGTTCAACGAGACCACCACGCGCGAGTTCGCGCAGAACCTCGCCCGGTTGCAGGGCGAGGGGGCGACCGGCCTCGTCATCGACCTCCGCCGCAACACCGGCGGGTTCCTCGACCAGGCGCTCGACCTGACGAACTTCTTCCTGCCTCGCGGCGTCGAGATCGCGACCGTGCGCGGCCGCGGGGAGCCTGACCAGCGCTACGTCGCCGAGGCCGACCCGATCGCGCCGCGGATCCCGATCGTCGTGCTGACCGACGGCTACACCGCCTCGGCCTCCGAGATCGTCGCGGGGGCGCTGCAGGACCACGACCGCGCGCTGATCGTCGGCACGACGTCGTTCGGCAAGGGCCTCGTGCAGTCGGTCTACCGCCTCGACGGCGGCTACGCGATCAAGCTCACGACCGGCAAGTGGTACACGCCGAGCGGCCGCTCCATCCAGAAGGAGCGCGTGCTCGACGCGGCCGGCAACCTCATCGAGGTGCACCCGGACTCGCTCGAGAGCGAGGCCGACCGCGCCAAGCGGCCCACCTTCCGTTCCGACGGTGGCCGCGTGGTCTTCGGCGGCGGCGCGATCACGCCCGACGTGATCGTCCCGTACGACACGATCACCACCGCCGAGCAGAAGCTCGCGCGGCTGATCGTGCCGCACTCGCAGGAGGTCTACATCGCCCTCGACCAGTACGCCTTCGAGCTCAAGGGCGCCGTGCGCCCCGACTTCGAGGTCACCGACGCGATGCGCGGCACGCTCTACCAGCGGCTGACCGCCAAGGGCATCCGCATCGAGCGCTCGGAATGGGACGCCGGTCGTGCGTACATCGATCGCCTCCTCGGCGACCGCATCGCGCGCCGCGCGTTCGGCGATTCCACCGCCGCGCGCCGCAACGTGCCCGAGGACGTGCAGCTGATGAAGGCCGTCGAGCTGCTCCGCCGTGGCCGCACGACCGCCGAGCTCATCGCGCTCGGCACGACCGCCGCTCCGTCCCCGCGACGGAACTGATCCCTCCCCCAGCCCGCTCCGCAGTGTCCCACCGTCATCTCCTGGTCGCCGCGCTCGTCGCGACGGCCTGCGCCAAGCCGCCCGCCCCCGCCGCCACCGTCGCCGCCGAGCCCGGCGAGACCCGCCTCAGCAACATCCGCCAGCTCACCTTCGGCGGCGAGAACGCCGAGGCGTATTGGAGCGCCGACGGGGAGTGGATCACGTTCCAGTCCACCCGCGACGGCCGCACCTGCGACCAGCAGTTCGTGATGCGCGCCGACGGCCGCGACCTCCACCGCATCTCCGACGGCCGCGGCAAGACCACCTGCGGCTGGTTCCTCCCCGGCTCCGACCGGCTGCTCTTCGCATCGAGCACGGCGCATGACGACGCCTGCCCGGCCAAGCCGGACCCGTCCAAGGGGTACGTGTGGCCCCTCGACCGATACGACATCTACACGGTGTCCCGCGACGGCGGCCCGATGACCCGCCTCACGAACTACGACGTCTACACCGCCGAGGCCGTGCTCTCGCCCGACGGGAAGCGGATCGTGTTCACGTCGCTGAAGGACGGCGACCTCGACATCTACACGATGAACGTGGACGGTACGGACGTTCGGCGCCTCACCACCACCCCCGGCTACGACGGCGGGCCGTGGTGGTCGCCGGACGGCACGAAGATCGTCTACCGGGCCAACCACCCGAAGGACTCCACCGAGCTCGCCGCCTACCGTGCGCTGCTCGACCAGCACCTCATCCGGCCCAGCAAGGTCGAGCTGTTCGTGATGAACGCCGACGGGTCCGACCAGCGGCAGGTCACCGCCCTCGGCGGCGCCAATTTCGGGCCGTCCTGGAGCCCCGATGGCACACGGATCATCTTCGCCTCGAACTTCGTCGCGCCGCGCAGCGGCAACTTCGAGCTCTACCTCGTGGATGCCTCGGCATCGATGGCGACCGCCGAGCAGCTGGAGCGCGTGACGACCAGCGAGGTGTTCGACGGCTTCCCCATGTTCAGCCCCGACGGCAAGCGGCTCATCTGGGCCTCCAACCGGCACGCCAAGTCCGCCGGCGAGACCAACGTCTTCGTGGCCGACTTCAAGTGGGAGTGAGCCGCCCGACGGCGGCCCGCGGCGGCATCCAGGGGGGTCCGGTGGACGCGCACCGGACCCCCCTGCTATCATCCTCGCAACTCCCCGGAGGCATCGTATGGAATTCGTGATCGGCGCGCTCGTGCTCGGCGTGGGCTTCCTCCTCGCCAAGTCCATCCGCATCATCGGCCAGGCCGAGGTGATGGTCATCGAGCGGCTGGGGAGCTTCAACCGCGTCGCGCGCTCGGGACTCAACATCCTCATCCCGATCCTCGAGCGCCCCAAGGCGATCGACGTCCGCTTCTTCGAGAGCGACGTGACCGGGCTCAAGCGCATCGTCGCGAGCACGTCGAACCGCATCGACCTCCGCGAGCAGGTCCTCAATTTCCCCTCGCAGCCGGTGATCACGAAGGACAACGTGACCATCGACATCGACGCGGTCATCTACTACCGCATCGCCGACCCGCAGAAGGCCACCTACTCGGTCCAGAACCTCCCGTACGCCCTCGAGACCCTCACGCGCACCACGCTGCGCAACATCGTCGGCGAGATCGAGCTCGATCAGACGCTCGCCTCGCGCGACATGATCAACAAGAAGATGCGCGAGGTGATCGAGGAGGCGTCGATCGGCTGGGGCGTGGACGTCACCCGCGTCGAGCTGCAGAGCATCGAACCGCCGCGCGACATCCAGCAGTCGATGGAGCTGCAGATGCGCGCCGAGCGCGAACGCCGCGCCGCCGTCACCAATGCCGAGGCGTCCAAGCGCGCGGCGGTCCTCGAGGCCGAGGGCCAGCGCGAGGCGCAGGTCCGCAAGGCGGAGGGCGAGAAGGAGGCGGCCATCCTGCGGGCCCAGGGCCTCGCCGAGGCGCGGCTCGCGATGGCCGACGCCGAGGCCGAGGCGGTCCGCCGCATCGCAGCCGCGCTTCCCGGCGGCGATGCGGCCACCTACCTGCTCGGCCTCAAGTACGTCGAGTCGCTGCCGCACATCGCGCAGGGCAAGGGCACCACGATCTTCCTCCCGGCCGAGGCGGCCGGCGTCATGGGCGCGATCGGGGGGTTGAAGGAGCTGCTCAAGGCCCCCGGGGCTTCGCGGGGCGACGCCCCGTCGGGCGCGCTGGGCAGCGGCCCCTTCGACGTGACCAAGTAGGTGACCGGCCTCTCGCGCGACCGGGCGGAGCGCCTCGCCAAGGCGCACGCCTGCGCGCACTGCCGCGAGTACAGCTTCCGCAAGCTCGCGGTGAAGCCGGCCCCGGCCAGCCTCGCCGAGGAGCTGCAGGTGGTCTGGGTCGTGGTACGCACCTGCGGCGTCTGCGGCGTGCAGAGCGAGCTCGGCATCCAGGACGACGGCGACATCGTCTACGAGGGTTGACGCGCCATGGCGCGTGACGCCCTCCGCCGGCTACTCGAGGCGCGCCTCGGCGCGCCGGGGCGCGCGCTGCTCGCCTGGCGGACCCGCCGGCGGGCAGAGGCGCTGCTCATCGCCCGCGGCCTCGCCCGCCCGGCCACAGCCGTTGCCCGCGCCCTCGAGGACACCGTAGCGCGTGGCCCCTTCGCCGGGATGCACTATCCCCGCCGCCTCGGCGACATCGTGCACACTGCGAAGCTCGTCGGTGCCTACGAGTGCGAGCTGCACGATGCGGTGGAGACGCTGCTCGCCCGACGCCCGTCGCTCGTCGTGAACATCGGCGCCGGCGACGGCTACTATGCCGTGGGGCTCGCCCGTCGGCGCGCCGCGGGCGGCGAGTCGGTCCGGGTGCTCGCCGTGGACCCGGACCCGATCGCCCAGCGCGCCTGCCGCGACACCGCGCGCCGGAACGGCGTCGCCGCGCAGCTCGTGCACCTCGCCCGACTCGATGCCGCCGGGCTCGAGCCGCACCTGCGTGACGCGACCGGGCGCGCGTTGGTGGTGGTGGACGCCGAGGGCTTCGAGGAGGAGTGCCTCGACCTCGCGCAGGCCCCGTCGCTCGCGCACGCGGACCTCCTCATCGAGACGCATGATTTCGCGCGCCCGGGCGTGCACGCGCGCTTGACCGCGCGGCTCGGGGTGACGCACGATGTGCGGGAGATCGCGATCGCGGCCCGCACCGCCGCCGCATACCCCGAGCTCGCCGCGATCGACCCGACGGTCGCCCGCGGACTGCTGGATGAGTTCCGCCACGTGCCGCAGGCCTGGCTCGTGCTCACCGCCCGCCGATGACCCGCGCGCGGCGGCACCCGCGTGCCGCCCCCCTCCCCTGGCCCGCCCTCCGATGGCTCCCCTCGACATCCCCCGCCTCGCCGCCGGCGACCGCGTGCAGCACGAACTCCTCGTGCGCGAGCGCGACGACAAGACGACCAAGGCCGGCGATCCCTTCGCGGTCCTCAAGCTCGGCAACGCCACCGGCACGCTGGCCGTGAACGTCTGGAAGGAGATGATCCCGGCGATCGAGGGGGTGCGCGCCGGCCAGGTCGTGCAGGTCATCGGTACCATCGACCTGTACAAGGGCGCGCGACAGCTCAAGCTCACCGTACCGCCGCGCGTGGTCGCGGCGAGCGCGGCGAACCCGGAGGAGTTCCTGCCGCGCGTGCAGGAGAGCGTCGAGGCGCTCTGGGCGCGCGTGGACGGATGGCGCACCGAGATGCGCGGCCCGCTGCGGCGCGCGGTGGACCTCTTCTTCGGCGACGACGCGTTCCGCGAGCGCTTCGCGCGCGCGCCGGGCGCGACGCGCGGCCACCACGCGATGATCGGCGGACTCCTGCTCCACAGTTGCGAGGTGGCGAACATCGCCCGGGAGTCGGTGCGTACCATGCGCGGCAACGTCCCGCTGGTGACGGCCGGCGCCCTGCTGCACGACATCGGCAAGGTCGAGAGCTACGCGGTGCTGCTGTCGGGGTTCGAGAACACCCAGGCCGGCCATCTGCTGGGGCACATCGTCCTGGGCTCGCTGATGCTCGAGGAGCGCCTGCGCACCCTGCCCGCGGGGACGCTCTCCGACGCCCAGCGCCTCGAGCTGCACCACTTCATCCAGTCGCACCATGGGATCCCCGAGTACGGGGCCGCGGTGCGCCCGATGACCCTCGAGGCCGAGATCCTCCACTTCGCGGACCAGGCGTCGGCGAAGGGCAACGACTTCAACGAGGCGGTCGGCGACTCCGAGCTCTTCCCCGGCGACGACCTCGAGTTCTCCGCGAAGCGCAGCTGGCGCCTCGAGCGCCGGGTGTGGAAGCGGTCCCACGGCTGGGAGTGACGCACCCGCTGCGCGCCGCTCGACGGACCCCCTAGCTTTCCTCCCATGACCACGATCACGCAGCAGGACTTCATCCAGTCCATCGCGGACGCGCTCCAGCACATCTCCTACTACCATCCACTCGACTACATCCGCGCGCTGGCCGACGCGTACGAGCGGGAGCAGGGGCCGGCGGCGAAGGACGCGATCGCGCAGATCCTGACGAACTCGCGGATGTGCGCCGAGGGCCATCGCCCGATCTGCCAGGACACGGGCATCGTCGTGGTCTTCCTCAAGGTCGGGATGGACGTCCGCTGGGACGCGACGATGTCGGTGCAGGAGATGGTCGACGAAGGGGTGCGCCGCGCGTATCTGCTGCCGGAGAACGTACTCCGCGCCTCGATCGTCGCCGACCCGGCATTCTCGCGCCGGAACACGCGCGACAACACGCCCGCGGTCGTGCACTACGAGCTGGTCCCGGGGGACACCGTCGAGGTGAAGCTCGCGGCCAAGGGCGGCGGATCCGAGAACAAGTCCAAGTTCGCCATGCTGAACCCGAGCGACTCGATCGTCGACTGGGTCCTCAAGACGGTGCCGACCATGGGCGCCGGCTGGTGTCCGCCGGGGATGCTCGGGATCGGCATCGGCGGATCGGCCGAGAAGGCGATGCTGATGGCGAAGGAATCGCTCATGGAGCACATCGACATGGCGCAGCTCAAGGCGCGCGGACCGCGCTCGAAGGTCGAGGAGCTGCGCATCGAGCTCTTCGACAAGGTCAATGCGCTCGGGATCGGCGCGCAGGGGCTCGGCGGGCTCTCCACCGTGCTCGACGTCAAGATCGTCGACTATCCGACGCACGCGGCCTCCAAGCCGGTCGCGATGATCCCCAACTGCGCGGCGACGCGCCACGCGCACTTCACGCTCGACGGCTCCGGCGTCGCCCAGCTGCCGGTCCCGCGGCTGGCCGACTGGCCCGATGTGACATGGCGGCCTGACGCGAACGCACGCCGCGTGGACCTCGACACGCTCACGCGGGCGGAGGTCGAATCGTGGAAGGCCGGCGACCGCCTGCTCCTCAATGGGCGGTTGCTCACGGGCCGCGATGCCGCGCACAAGCGCATCGCGGACCTCTACGCGAAGGGCGAGGGGCTCCCGCCCGGCGTCGATTTCACGAACCGCGTGATCTACTACGTGGGCCCGGTCGACCCGGTGCGCGATGAAGCGGTCGGCCCGGCCGGGCCAACGACCGCGACCCGGATGGACAAGTTCACCGAGCTGATGCTCGAGCGGACCGGCCTGATCGCGATGATCGGGAAGGCGGAGCGCGGGCCGGCGGGACTCGAGGCCATCCGCAAGCACAAGGCGGCGTACCTGATGGCCGTCGGCGGCGCGGCGTACCTCGTCTCGAAGGCGATCCGCTCGGCCAAGGTGGTCGCCTTCGCGGACCTCGGGATGGAGGCGATCTACGAGTTCGAGGTCGCGGAGATGCCCGTCACCGTCGCGGTGGATGCCGGAGGCCACAACGTGCACGAGACCGGTCCCCGCGAGTGGCAGGAGCGCATCCGTGCGCTCCCGGTCCTCGCCGGCTGATCGCCCACCTCACGCCTCGGAGGAAGCCCGTGCGTTCCCTGCCCCCCGCGTGGCTGGCCGTCTCACGCCTGCTCGCTCCCGCCCTCGTGCTCCTCCTCGGCGCCGCGCCCCTCGCGCGGGCCCAGGCCGCGCCGAGCGGCGAGCAGGCGGAAGCCTACGCTGTCATCTCGCGGCTCTTCGATGCGATGCGCGCCCGCGATACGACGGCCATGCGCTCGGCCTTCGTGCGCAACGCGTCGATGCAGACCCTCGTCGGGGACAGTCTCGTGCGCTTCGAACCCATCGACGGATGGCTCATCGGCGTGGCGCGTGCGCCGGCCGGGTTGCTGCTGGATGAGCGGCTCGCGAACCCCGTGATCCACATGGACGGGCCGCTCGCCGTCGTGTGGGTGGACTATTGGTTCTTCGCCGGCGAGCGATTCTCCCACTGCGGCGCGGATGCCTTCCAGTTGATGCGCCAGCGAGACGGGTGGCGAGTGTATTCGGTCGTTGACACCCGACGCAGCCAGGGATGCACACCGGCACCTCAGAAGTAGTTCGCCGTCACACATTTGGACATCAAAAAGGACCTCGCGTGAAACGCGAGGTCTTTTGCTTTGAAGTGACGGTTTGCCAACGTTTTACACCATATTCCCCAGATTTAGTGTACCGAAAAACACCCTGCAAGTCCTGACAGGGGTGTGTCTTAGCCATTTTCTGGTTAGCTTGGGTCCATTGGGCCGCTGACCACTCACGGTCCGCGGCCACCAGCCTCTGCCGGAGACCGCATGCGGAAGCCACGACCCAACTCGTACAACCCCGCGCAGGCCCTCCACCTCATCGCGAGCGATCGCAACGGTGCGCCGCTCAGCTGCCCGTCGTGTGCCGGACCCATCCATCGCGAACCGGGTAATGCTCCACCGCCCCCTCGGTCGCACGTCACCCTGAAGTGCACCGGATGCGGCCGAGTGGCTCGGTACATCGCCGGCGCGGCCTGACCACCCCTTTCGCTCAGCACAGCAAGGAGCACTACCGATGGCTCGCATCAACGGCACCGTGAAGTGGTTCAACGACGCGAAGGGGTTCGGCTTCATCCAGCGTGAGGGTGGGCCGGACGTGTTCGTGCACTACAGCGCGATCCAGTCCCAGGGCTTCAAGTCGCTCGCCGAGGGCGACAAGGTCGAGTTCGAGATCGTCGACGGCCAGAAGGGCCCGCAGGCGGCCAACGTCGTGAAGATCTGACGGAACACGCCCAGAAAGACAGAGGCCCCCGGCGTCGTCCGCCGGGGGCCTCCGTCTTTCTGGGCGGTCTCGGCCAGGCCCGTGCGCGCCGCGCGCCTGCGGTCATGCCGAGAGCGGCAGTTCCATCTGCACGAGCCGTGGTGACCGACGCGCCTCGGCGCGCGATTCCGCCCGGCCAGCGTCGCGCCCCGGCGCGGCGGCACGTGCGCCGTCGGCCGGGTGAGGCGCTGGCCGAGCGGCGGTCGTCACCGGCTCCGGCTGGCGCTCCGCAGCGCGCACCGCCGGTCGCGCGATGTCCGCGATGCCGTCATCCTCGCGCAGGAGCTCCGCGGTCACGTGCCGAAGCTGGAGGACGCGTAACGGCGCCGCGAGGGCGTCGCACGTCCCATCGGCGATCGCCCGCGCCTCGGCCCGCGCCGCCTCGGGAAGGATTCGCGCGAGCGGATGGGCGAGCAACCGCGTGACCTCACCGGCATCGCGCAACGCGAGCGCGTCGAGCAGGGCATCCAGGTACGAGAGCACCGTGCCTCCTTTGGCCGTTAGGTACACATTGCAACTATTGTACCTACCCCGGCAAGGGGGATGCTGTCACGGTCCTGTCGCGGTGGGGGCCCTAGCCCAGGAGCTCGAACCGGACGGGCCGCCGGTGGCCACGCCGGCGCCGCGGGGCATAGCGGAACAGCTGCGCGGGTCGGCCGCGGCCTTCGGACCGCCACGCGTCGGTCGGCTCCACCAAGTACGCCGCCTGCAGCGCCCGGCGGAAGCTCGCCTTGTGCAGTCGTCGCCCGAGGAGGAGTTCGTAGCTCTGCTGCAGTTCGGTCAGCGTGAACTCGGGCGGCAGGAGCCGGAAAGCGATCGGCACCAGGTCCATCCGGTCGCGGAGCGCCGCGACCGCGGCGGCCACCATCGGCTGCTGCCGCGCCGGGAGTGCCGGCATCGCATGGACCGGGACCCACGCGTGCCCCTCCGGCGCCGGTGTCCCCTGCGGCACCAGGGCGAGCCAGGTGAGGGAGAGCGGAGCGCCCGACGGATGCCTCCGTCCCTCGCCCGCCACGCCGAGCGGCGCGAGCCACGCCGGCGCGCGCCCCAGGTGCTCCCGTGCCAGTCGCTGCGCGGCGGCCTCATGGCCAGCTCCATCCTCGAGCAGCGCCCACGGGAGCGTCGCCGCGCCGCGGAGCGGGACGACCACCAGCGCGGCCAGGTGGCGGCCGTCGCTGCAGCACACGATGAGATCGAGGGAGGCGCTGGCCGGCGAACGGCCGGCGCGCGCGACGGGAGCGGCGGAGCGGTCGCGCATCGTGGCCGCAATTAGTCGCGCACAGTTACTAATGTCAAGCCGCCGGGCGCGGGCGCACCCGCGCGTCAGTGCGCGATCGTGCCCTGCTTCGAGGTGTCGACCTCGTCCACCGCGCCGGCCTTGAAGAGGAAGGCCTCCATGTTCCGCGTGAGGAACTGGCGCGCCTGCGGGTCCATTACGTTGAGGCCGTAGTGGTTGATCAGCATCGTCTGCTGCTTCAGCCACTGCTGCCAGCAGTCCGGGCACGTCCCTTCGAGGATCCGCGCGCCGATGGCACCCGGGAACGGGGGGCGCTCGAAACCCGGCTTCACCTGTCCGCACTTCTGGCACTTGATCTCGGCCATCGCCCTCGTCCTCATCCCGCACGTGAGCCCGGAATCTATCACGCCGCCGTCCGCCGCGCGCCCGTCCCATCATCGGCCGGGCGGCGGATTCCGCAATCCATGGCCCGGCACCCGACCGACCGGCATCGGCGGGCTCGTCCGCTGGGCGCTGGAGCGCGCGCGACGCGACTCGCGGGGGCCGCTGGCGCCGCCGCCGGCGCTCGCCCGCCCGGCGCCCGCGCCCCCGCGCGCCGCCCCGGACGAGGTGCGCCTGACGGCGGTCGGTCATTCGACGTTCCTGCTGCAGTTGGGGCCGCTCAACATCCTCACCGACCCCGTCTGGGGGGAGCGCGCATCGCCGCTCGCCTTCGCCGGCCCTCGGCGGCGGCACCCGCCCGGGATCGCCCTCGACGCGTTGCCGCCGATCGATCTCGTCCTGCAGTCGCATGACCACTACGACCATCTCTGCGACACCACCGTGCGCGCGCTCGCGCGCGCCCATCCGGAAGCGACGTGGTGCGCGCCACTCGGTGTCGCCGCGCGGCTCCGTGCACGCGGCGTCGGTCATGTCGTCGAGCGCGACTGGTGGCAGGACGCCGTGATCGGCACGGCGGAGGTCCGGTGTGTGCCGGCGGCGCACTTCTCGGGGCGCACGCCGTTCGATCGCGACGCCACGCTCTGGTGCGGGTGGGCGGTGCGGGCGCACGGGCACCAGGTCTATTTCGTCGGTGACACGGGGATGCATCCGGAGTTCGGCACGATCGGAGCGCACCTCGGACCCTGCGACCTGGTCCTCATGCCCATCGGCGCGTACGAACCGCGGTGGTTCATGCGGCCGGTGCACCTCGATCCCGACGAGGCCCTCGCGGCCTTCGGGGCGCTGACGGCCGCGCACCCGCAGCATAGGACCGTGATGGTGGGCATGCACTGGGGCACCTTCATCCTGACCGATGAGCCGCCGGACGAGCCGCCGCGGCGCGCCGCGGCCGCCTGGGCAGCACACGGGCGCGCCGCCGAGCGGCTGTGGGTGCTCGCACCCGGGGAGACGCGGGTGCTCTAGCCACGGCTCAGGGGGCCGGCGCCTCGCCCCAGCGCGCCGACAGCCACGCGACGGTGCGCGCGGCCAGCTCCTGCCATCCGAAGTCCACGGTGATGACATGACCGGCGCCGCGCGTCCACACGAGCGTGCGGTCCTTCGCACCGAGGCGCGCGAGCGCGTGCACCGACTGCTCGTGCGGCAACCGATTGTCCTGCTCGGACTGGATGACGAGCGTCGGGGCCTTCACGAACCCGAGCCGCACCGTCGTCCCCTTGGCGAGCCGGTCGAGCGCCTCGAGCGAGCGCCGCGTCGAGCAGCCGTACGACACCATGCGGCGCTGCGCCTCGGGGTCGTGGATCGACCGGCGCCCGCCGCCCGAGATGTACTTCGTGAATAGCGACCAGAGGCGCGCGGTGCTGACCGCGACCTCCATCGGTCGCGGCACGAAGAGCATCGGCGCGAACAGCAGCACACCGTCCGGCTCCGAGTCCGCCGCCAGCCAACAGGCGACGGCGCCGCCCATCGAGATCCCGCCGACGACGACGGTGCGGTGCGTCGCCCGCAGCGCCTGGTACTCGTCCCGCGCCCGCGCGATCAGCTCCTCGGCGGTCCACGCATCGAAGGCCCGCAACGCACGCCCGTGACCCGGGTGGAGCGGCAGGCGGACGGTCCAGCCCGCCGCGTGCAGCACGCGGGCGACGCCGTCGAGCGAGGCCGGTGAATCGTTGTAGCCGTGGAACAGCAGCACCGCACGGTCACCGCGCGCGCCGAACGTGCGCGGCTCGGCGCCGCGCACGATCCCGGCGCCGTCGGTCGGCATCCGCTGGGCCCATCGGCGCTCGCGCGCCCGTGCGCGCCACCACCGTTGCGCCCACGTCACCGCCCCGAGTCCGACGACCCACGCGCTCCATGGCATCGCCATCGACGTCAGTAGCGCGGCACGCTCGGATCGACCTCGGCGCTCCAGCGGTCGATACCGCCGGTCAGGTTGAGCACGTGCGGGAAACCCGCCGACCGGAGGTAGTCGGCGACCATCGCGCTGCGCATCCCGTGGTGGCACACGATGACGTACGTGGCCTCGCGCGGCCAGCGCCCATGCTCCGTGGGCACGCGGCCCATCGGCACGAGCGCCGCCCCGTCGAGGGCCGCCGTCCGGTGCTCCCACGGCTCGCGCACGTCGATCACGCGGAGCGCATCGCCGCGGGCGAGCCGCTGCGCGAGCTGCGCTGGGAGGATCTCGGTCGGCTCCTCCGTCGGTGCCACGGGCACCGCTCCGGACCCCGCGGCCGGCACCGCGGCGGACGCGACGGCGGTCGGCGGCCCCTCGCCGCAGAACGCTTCGTAGTCGTCGAGCAGGACCTCGGCCCGGCGAGTCCCGCACCACGCGCACGCGGGGTCCCGCTCGATGCGCACGTCGTGGAACCGCATCGTCAGTGCGTCCACGGCGAGCAGCCGGCCGGCGAGCGTCTCGCCGATCCCGAGCACCAGCTTGAGCGCCTCGGCCGCCTGCAGCGTGCCGAGCAGTCCGGGCAGCACGCCGAGGACACCACCCTCCGCGCAGCTGGGCACGCTGCCCGGCGCCGGGGGCTCGGGATGCACGCACCGGTAGCACGGACCGTCCGCGGTGCCGAAGACGGCGAGCCGCCCCTCGAAGCGGTGCACGCTCGCGTGCACGAACGGGCGACGCTCGAGCACGCATGCGTCATTGACGAGATAGCGCGTGGCGAACGCGTCGGTGCCGTCGAGGATGACGTCGTAGTCCTGGATGATGCCGCGCGCGTTCTCCCGCGTGAGGGCGGTGCGCCACGTCTCGACCCGCACGTGCGGATTGAGCGCCTCGAGGCGCGCGCGCGCCGACTCCACCTTCGCCCGACCGACGGACGCGGTGTCGTGGAGCACCTGACGCTGGAGATTGTGCATCGCGACGAGGTCGTGATCGAGGAGGCCGAGCCGCCCGATGCCCGCGGCGGCGAGATAGAGCGCGGCGGGCGACCCGAGCCCGCCCACGCCGACCACGAGCGCCGAGGCCGCGCGCAGCCGCTCCTGACCGACCTCGCCGACGTGCGGCAGTACGAGGTGGCGCGCGTAGCGCTGGAGTTCGTCGGGGGAGAGCGGCATGCGGCCAATATACGCGAGGGGGCACCGGCGGCTCGCGCCGCGATGCCCCCTCACGCTCGGGAGTGGTCCCGGAACCACCCCCGCCGCCGGGCACAGGCCCGTGCGGGATGCCGCTACCGCCTGCTCACCTCGCTGCGCGCGGCGTCGAGCGCGGCGGTCGCCGCATCGAACCGCTGCACGAGGTCGGCGAGCTCGCGTTGGAAGAGCGCGGCATCGCCGTAGCGGATCGCCTCGTTGACCGACGGGAACACCATGTTCGAGTACCCGTTATCGACATCCGCCACGTATATGAGATTCCTATACCACGGCCGCGAGCGCAAGCCCTCGGGCCGCGTCATCGCACGCTCGACCTGGAGCAGCGCCGCGTTGGTCGCGCGCTGCCGGGCCGGCGCCACGCCGGCGGCGAGCGCCGCATCGCGCGCGGTCGCGAAGGCCAGCGCCGCACGCTCCATACGGTCGATCGCGGCGGCGAGGGGCGCGCTCGAACCGGGCCAGCCCTTCGCGCGCAGGTTGTCGTCGATGGGCTTCAGGTAGCGACGCATGGTGCGCGCGAACTCGACGTAGTCGTACGGCAGGACGTCCGCGTTCGCGAGCCGCATCACCATGAGCGTCCCGATCCGTGCCGCGGCCGCGTGGTAGCGGTACCCGGGATCGCCGAACCGCTCCATGAAGGTGTACGAGTCGTAGTTCGAGTGGTACACGCCGTTCGCGCCGCCGAACCCCCAGTCGCTGTGCGGGATGCCGAGGTGGTTGTAGAACCCGGCGAAGTCCGAGCCGCCGCCCGGATCGCCCATCGCCGGCTCCTCGCCCTCGCGCACACCGCTCCGGCGCCGCCAGACGTCGTAGACGCTCCCACCGCCGCTCGGGTCGGGGACCGCGCGCGTGACGTCGCGCAGCACCCCTCGCAGCGTCGGTGTGCCTCCGCCCCCGAACGCGGGACCGCTCGCGCTGACGTCCTGGTTCAGGTAGGCGACACCGCCACGCATCAGCCGCAGCGAGTCGTCCTCGACGTACTCGGTGGAGCCGACGAGCCCCCACTCCTCGGCGTCCCACGTCGCGAAGAGCAGCGTGCGGCGCGGACGCCACCCGGCCTTCATCTGTTCGGCCACCGCGCGCGCCGCCTCGACCACGCTCACCGTGCCGCTCACATTGTCGATCGCGCCCGGGCTCCACGCATCGCGATGGCCGCCGATGACGATCACCTCGTCGGGGAAGTCGGTGCCGCGGATCACGCCGAAGGTGTCCCAGATGCTCTTCACCGCCGCGGTCGCCGAGTCGCTCCAGACCTTCACGCGCGCCTGCACCGGTCCGGGCCCGACGTGGTAGCGGAAGGCGAGCCCGCCCTGCCATCCGCGCGGGAGCTGCGCGCCGCGCACCCCCTGCAGCAGCTCGATCGCATTGCCGTAGGAGAGCGGGAGCACCGGGATGCGCGGCACCGGCATCTCGGCCACGGGGATCCGCGCGGCGTTCGCGAGCGACGGATACCCGGGGGTGCTCGGGTCGCCGGCGCCGTTCATCACGCTGCCACGCTGCACGCCGCGCGCGTTGCGGAACGGCCCCTCGGGATACACGTCCCCCTGCACGTAGCCGTCGTCAGCCGGGTCGCTGTACATGAGCAGGGCGACCGCTCCGTGCTTCTCCGCCTCGCGGGCCTTGATGCCGCGGAAGCTGCGGCCGTAGCGCGCGATCGCGACCTTGCCCTTCACCGACACGCCCATCGAGTCGAGCACGGCGTAGTCCTCGACGAGCCCGTAGTTGACGTAGACGACCTCGCCCGTGACGTCCCCCGTGCCCGAGTAGCCGTTCACGGTCGGATACTCGTCGTACTGCATCGTGGTCGGGTCCTCGGGGAGCCGGCCCTCACGCAGCTCGAGCGGCTTCGGGTCGGGCTGCACGCGCCAGACGCCGTAGTCCACCGTGTGCGGCAGCCAGACGCGGTACTCGCGGACCTCGGTGGCGATGCCCGCCGCCTTCAGCGCTTCGACGACGAGGTCGCGCGTGCGCGCCTGCGCCGGCGTGCCGGCGATGTGCGGCCGGTCGGCGAGGGCACGGGCGAGCGCGCCCACGCGTGCCGTGTCGGGCCGGGCGACCGCCGCCGCCTCGGCGGCGCGCTGCGCGGCGGCGCGGCTGGCCGGATAGCCGGTGAGCGACTGTGCGCCGAGCGGCGCGGTGCGCGGGACGAGCAGGGCGGCGAGCAAGAGCGCGCCGGGACGGAGGATGGGCATCGGTCGGTGGGAGGAGGAACGCGCGGATCGTCCCGCGCCGTCGGTCAGTAGCCGTGCGCCGCCCGGCCGGCGGCGCCGTCGAAATCCTGCGTGGTCTTGTAGCGCTCGTGGCGACCGTCGCCCGCCGTCGCCTTGGCCCGCTGCCGGAGGGCGTCCATCTCGCCGGCGTGGAACGGCTTGAAGCCGGCGGCCGCCTTCAGCGTCCTCCGGAACGCCGCCGCGGCGTCGCATCCGACGAGCACCGATGCGACCGGCAGCGACCAGGCGTAGCGCAGCGCCTCCTCGGCCTTCACGACCTTGTGCGCCGGAATCGCCCCGCCCGCGAGCGGCTTCGTGCCGATCACCGTGGCCCCGCGGCGGATCACCTCGGGGAGCACCTGCCGCTCGAAGGAGCGGAAGGTGGCGTCGAACGGATTCAGCGGCATCAGCACGGCGTCCCACGCGAAGCCGCGCGCGAGCAGCTTCAGCGCGATGTGCGGCGACTTCTCGCCGTGGAACGCGATCCACCGCACGCGCCCCTGATCGCGTGCCTCCTGCGCCGCGTCGAGCCCGCCATGGTCGTACAGCCAGTCGGGATCGTTGTCGTAGATGACCTCGTGGAAGCTCCAGCACTCCACACGGTCGGTGCGCAGGTGCCCGAGCGTCGTCTCGAACTGCTGCATCGCCGTCTTGTAGTCGCGCAGGTGGGCGCAACACTGCCAGAGGAGCTGCACCCGCTCGCGGTAGCCGTCACGCAGCGCCAGGCCTAGCCACCGCTCGCAGCGTCCCTCGTCGTACTCAGGGGCGACCTCGAGCAGCGTGACCCCCTGGTCGATCGCCTCGCGCACGAGCCGGATGGTGCCCTGCTGGCCGAGCGCCGCGAGGCGGCGGGTCCCGAGGCCGAGGATGCCGACCGCCCCGCCGCGTCCGAGGGCGCGCTGCTCGAGGATCACGGGGGGCTTGGGCATCGCGGCGCGCTCAGGGCTGGACCGGGAGTACGCGGCCGTCGAGCGCCTCGAGCGGCCGGACACCGAGGAGCGCGGCGAGCGTCGGCGCCATGTCGACCACCCGGGCCTCGCCGGCGCGGCGCCCCGGGGCGATGCCCGGACCCCAGAGGATCACCGGCACCTGCGTGTCGGAGTCATGCGGCAGCCCGTGCGTCGCGTACGTCACGTTCCACCAGTAGCCGAACGGCTCCGGCGTCACGACGGCCCGCACCGGCCCGTCGAGCGGCAGCATGTGCAGCCAGCGCCGCGCGATCGCGTCATGCACCGTGTCCGCCGCCGCGAGCTCGGAGAGCAGCGCGGCCCGCATCACGCCGTTGAGCGGCCGGAGCGCGTCCACCCAGATGCGCGCGATCCGATCCGGGTCCACGTTCGCGCGACGGAACGCCTCGCGGTCGACCACGCGGAAGCCGTCATCCGCATCCACCGCCGCGGTGTCGACGCCGGCCGCACGCATCGCGGCGTACGCGAGACGCCACGCGTTCCGCGGGTCCACGCGTTGCGCATGCGCATTCGGGTAGTACGGCGACCGCCATTCGGGGAACGGCGACACGCCATGGTCCGCGGTCAGCGCCACGAGCAGGCGGCCCGGCCCGCGCAGCGCCACGAGGGAGTCGAGGAACGCCCCGAGATACCGGTCGACGCGCAGGATCTGGTCGTGGATCTCCTTCGAGTCGGGGCCGTACTTGTGCC
Source organism: Gemmatimonadaceae bacterium (assembly GCA_019694735.1). Taxonomy (GTDB): domain Bacteria; phylum Gemmatimonadota; class Gemmatimonadetes; order Gemmatimonadales; family Gemmatimonadaceae; genus Pseudogemmatithrix. The sequence goes on from JAIBBJ010000017.1 coordinate 24,219, forward strand.
CGACGGCATCGGTGGACGACAGCGACACCGCGAGCAGGTCGGTGCGGCCCGGCAGCGCGCCGAGCTCGAGCCGGCGCACCCCCGCGAGCGCGAACGCGAGCGTCAGCGAGTCCATGAACGGGGTGTCGCGGATCGCACCGACGACCTGGGCCGGGTCATCCGGCAGCACGTGCGGGAACACGTAGTCCCGACCGCTCGACTCCAGCGGGTTCGAGTCCGGCTCGGCGTAGCGGTCCGCCGGGAGGAGGGGGGCCCAGGTCCGCCCCGCGAAGCCCTGCGGCAACTGCCGCGCGTTGAACTCCCGCACCCAGGTCGGCAGCGTGTCGCGGTAGTATCGCGAGGTGGTGAAGATGCCGTTGGACGCGTACCAGTAGACGTCCGTCTTCGCCCGGCCGATCGGCAGGATCGCGCCACGGTCCTTGCGCGAGACCGAGAGCGCGCGGGTGCGCGGGTCGGCCGCTGCCATCCAGTCGAACAACGTGGTCCCGCGGAACCGGAAGGGCGAGGCGCCGACGTCCGGCGCGCCGAGCAGCGGCGCGTCCGCAGTGTTCACCCCCTGCGAGTTGCTGGAGATGCCGGTGTGCACCGGGAACCGACCGGACATCGTCGTCGCGTGCCCGGGTGCGGTCTCCGAGATCGCGTGGTCGTGCCGGCCGCGCAGCCAGGTCGCCCCGCCGTCGCGCAGGCGCGCGATGCCGCCGGTGAGGTTGCCGCCGTAGCGATCCAGGTAGTCGCTGCCGAACTGGTCGATCGTGATGAACACCACGAGCGTCGGCCGACCCGTCGCCGCGGGGGGAGCGGGTTGCTGCGCCGCAGCGTGGCAGGCCACGAGCGCGAGCGGGGAGAGGAGCGACGCGAGGAGACGGAGCGGACGCGACGGCATCGAGACCGGTACGGGGGATGGGTGGCGAACGTTGCGCCGGACCGGGCGATCCCACCAGAGGCGGGCATCCCCGGACGCTTGACGCCCCCGCGGGGACGACCCAACATGCGGGTCCCTCCCAGCCCCTCCCCCACCGATGTCATCCCGATCCTCCCGCTCGTTCGCTCTCGCCCTCGCCGGCGCCGCGTCGTTGTTCATGCCGGGGACTGCGGCGGACGCGCAATCCCGCGCGCGCATCCCGCGCGCGCCCGCCACGACCACGACGGCGGCCGGAGCCCCGGCCGCCGATGCCACGCTGCGCGACCTCGTCGGCCGCCCGTGGCGCAACGTCGGCCCCTCGCGCGGCGGACGCTCCGTCGCGGTGAGCGGGATTCCGGGGCGCCCGCTCACCTGGTTCGCCGGCTACACCGGCGGCGGGCTCTGGCGGACCGACGATGCAGGGTTGAGCTGGCGGAACATCTCCGACGGGCAGTTCAAGTCGAGTTCCATCGGCGCGATCGCGGTCGCGCCGTCCGATCCGAACGTCCTGTACGTGGGAACCGGCGAGCATGCGATCCGCGGCCAGTCTTCGCCGTACGGCGACGGCGTCTACAAGAGCACCGACGAGGGCCGCACCTGGACGCACGTGGGCCTCGCGGCGACGCGGCAGATCGCCGCGGTGCGCATCCACCCCACCGACCCGAACCTCGTCTACGTCGCGGCGCAGGGCGACCGCTGGAAGGGCACGGCCGAGCGCGGCATCTATCGGTCGCGCGATGGCGGCGCCACGTGGCAGCTCGTGCTCGCCGGCGCCAACGCGACGAGCGGCGCGTCCGACCTCTCGATGGACGCCACCAACCCACGCATCCTCTACGCAGCCTTCTGGGACCACCAGCGGCTGCCGTGGTACGTCCGCTCCGGGGGCCCCGGCAGCGGCATCTGGAAGTCCAGCGACGGTGGGGACACCTGGACACGCCTCACCGACGGCCTGCCGGCGCTGATGGGCAAGATCGGCGTCAGCGTCTCCCCGAAGGCGCCGGACCGCGTGTATGCGATCGTCGAGGCGGAGAAGGGCGGCCTCTACCGTTCGGATGATGCGGGCCGCACCTGGCGCCTGCTCTCCGCCGACCGCCTCATCCAGACGCGGTCGTGGTACTACATGAACGTCGTCGCCGACCCGGGCAATGCCGATGTCGTCTGGGTCATGAATGCGCCCGTCACACGCTCGATCGACGGTGGCGCGACGTTCCGCGTCGTCAACGCCCAGCACGGGGACAACCATGCGCTCTGGATCGACCCCACGGCGCCGGAGCGCATGATCAACGCCAATGACGGCGGCGCGTCCATCTCGCTCGACGGCGGTCGCAGCTGGAGCACGCAGGACAACCAGCCGACGGCGCAGTTCTATCACGTGACGGTCGACGACGAGTTCCCGTACAAGCTCTACAGTGGCCAGCAGGACAACTCGTCGGTCATCATCCGCAGCTTCGGGAACGGCGGCGCGGTCGGCGTGCGGGACTGGTGGGACGGGCCGGGCTGCGAGAGCGCCAACGTCGGCGTGAGCCCGCGCGACGCGCGCTACGTCTACGGCGGCTGCTACCAGGGCATCATCAACGAGTTGGACCAGCGCACCGGCCTCACGCGCGAGATCATGCCGTGGCCGGAGATGAACCTCACCGAGCCCACCGACCGCACGCGCTACCGGTTCAACTGGACGGCGCCGATCGTCGTCTCGCAGCACGATCCGCGCGTCATCTACCACGGCGGCAATGTGCTCTTCCGCACGACCGACCGCGGCACGGCGTGGCGTCCGATCTCCCCCGACCTCACGCGGGACGATCCGACCCGCCAGGGGTGGGGCGGCGGCCCGATCACGAACGAGGGGGCGGGCGGCGAGGTGTACGGGACGATCTTCGTCATCGAGGAATCGCCGCACGATGCGCGCACCCTGTACGTCGGCACCGACGACGGCCTCGTCCAACTCACGCGCGACGGCGGGGGGACGTGGACGAACGTGACGCCCCCGACCGCGGGCGACGGCCTCGTCAACGAGATCGAGGTCTCACCGCACGATCCGGCGACCGTGTGGGTCGCGTTCCGCCGCGACCGCGTCGGCGACCCGGCACCCTACGTCTTCCGATCCGCCGACTACGGGCGCACGTGGACGCGGACCACCGACGGATTCGATGCCGACCAGCCCGTGCGCGTGGTGCGCGAGGATCCCGAGCGCCGCGGCCTCCTCTACGCCGGGACCGAGAATGGCGCATGGGTGTCCCTCGATGGCGCCCCGTGGACGCGTCTCGCCGGCATGCCCGTCACGCCGGTGACCGACCTCGAAGCGCGGCACGGCGACCTGATCGCGTCCACCGAGGGGCGTGCGTTCTGGATCCTCGACGACCTCGCGCCATTCCGTCAGCAGACGTCCGCGGTCGCCAGCGCGGCCGTGCACCTCTACGCGCCGCGGCCGGCACTCCTCGTGGACGCCTCCAGCTTCTTCGGCGGCGGGGGCGATCGCGTCGGCCGCAACCCGTCGTTCGGCGCGACCGTGTTCTACCGGCTCGCGGCGGCGCCGGACTCGACGACCACCGTCACGCTCGAGTTCCTCGATGCGCGGGGCCTCGTCGTGCGGCGCTATGCGAGCGCGCCCGGCACGACCGGCACGGCCGGCGGCCCGCCGACGCCGCGGCCCCCGACGCGCGCGGGACTCAACACCTTCACGTGGGACCTGCGCCGCGAGGCCCCGACGACGCTCCAGGGTGTCCAGCTCTTCGGCGCACCGATGGGGGGCGGCGCGAAGGTCCGCCCGGGGCGCTATTCGGTCCGCCTGACCGTCGGCACCGTGGTGCAGACGCAGGCCTTCGAGGTGCGCGACGATCCGCGGCTGGAGCCGGTGCCTGCCGCGGTCGCCGCCGAGCGGGACTCGCTCGCGAACGTGCTCGTCGCGCGCATCGGTGAGATCCATGATGCGGTGCTGCGGGTTCGCGACCTCAAGGCCCAGGTGACCGGCATCATGACGCGGACCGCCGGCGATCCGATGGCCGACAGCATCGCCGCCGAGGGCCGGGGACTCACCGCGAAGGCCGATACGCTCGATCCGCGGATGACCACCAAGGCGGGCAACGGGCAGGACATCATCAACTACGCGAATGGCATCAACGGGCAGTACGGCTTCCTGCTCGGCCAGCTCGAGGGGAATCCCGGGCTCTCGGTGCACATCCGGGAGCGGCTCGAGGAGATCGACCGCGCGTGGGCGTCGCTCCGCAGCGAGGTGGAACGCTTCGAGACTGTCGACGTGGAGCGCTTCAACCGGCTGTTGGAGCGGGCGAAGGTGCCCGGGCTGATCGTGCCGAAGCCCAAGCCCAAGGTCGTGATGTGACGGCGACGGGCGGGGCGCCAGTGCCCTGAGGTGACGAGGCCCCGGGGACCGTCGGTCCCCGGGGCCTCGCGACTCCGGCAGGGCGATCAGCCGATCGCGGCCTCGAGCTTCTCCAGCCCCTGCTTCAGGTCGTCCCGCGTCATCACCAGCGGTGGCAGCAGGCGCAGGGTATGGTCACCGGCCGACACGATGAGCAGGCCGTGCTCCATCGCGCGGGCGACGATGTCCTTCGCGGGCTCGGTCACGTCGAGACCCCACATGAGGCCGCGGCCGCGCACCGCACGCAGCTTGGCCGAGCGCTGGGCGAGCGCCGCGAGTTGCCCGCCGAACCACTTCCCCTCCTTCGTCACGTGCGCGAGGAGCTTCGGGTCGTTGAGCCGGTCGAAGACGTGGTTGGCGACGTGCGCGACGAGCGGACCGCCGCCGAAGGTCGTGCCGTGGTCCCCCGGGAGCATCGCATCGGCGACGCGCTGCGTCGTGAGCACGGCACCCATCGGGAGCCCGGCGGCCATCGGCTTCGCGATCGTCAGGAGGTCCGGCGTGATCCGGAACTGCTCGTAGGCGAAGAACGTCCCGGTGCGCCCGTAGCCGCACTGGATCTCATCGAGGATGAGCAGCACGTTCCGCTCGGCCGTGAGCGCTCGCAGTTCGCGGACGAAGCCGGCATCGAGGACGCGGACGCCGCCCTCGCCCTGCACCGGCTCGAGGATCACCGCGCACGTCGTCTCGTCGGTGATGACCTTCGAGAGCTCGTGGAGGTCGCGCTCGTGGATGTGGATGCCGCCCGCGAGCGGTCGGAACGGGTTCCGGTACTGGGGACGGTCCGTCGCCGCCACCGTGCCGAAGAGCCGACCGTGGAAGGCACCACGCAGCGAGATGATCTCGTGCTTCGCCACGCCGCCCGCGAGCTTGCCCCATTTCCGCGCCATCTTGAACGCGCCTTCGTTCGCCTCGGCGCCCGAGTTGCAGAAGAACACGCGATCCGCGAACGACGCCGCCACCAGCTTCTCGGCGAGCCGCTCGCCGGGGGCGGTGCGGTACAGGTTCGAGGTGTGGATCAGGCCGGTCTCGAGCGCTTCGAGCATGGCCTGCCGCACGCCGGCGTCATTGTAGCCGAGCGAGTTGACCGCGATGCCGGCGGCGAAGTCGAGGAAGGCGCGCCCCTCGGCGTCGAAGAGGCGCACGCCGTCGGCGCGAACGAACTCCATCGGCGCCCGCCGGTAGAGCGCGAGGAGGGCGTCGGTCATCGGAAGGGCGGCAGCGGTCATGCGGTTTCCTTGCTGGGGGACGGGGCAAGCGAGACGGCGGTGCCCGCGCTGGCGTCGGTGACGCCGGCGAGGTCGGCGATGCGCACGCGGCGCACGCCGTTGCTGAGCGCGGCGGTCGCCGCTTCCAGTTTGGCCCGCATCCCGCCCTGCGCGACACCGCGCGCCACGAGGTCGGAGATGCCGACGGGGTCGAGCGTGCGCACGGTCCGGCCGCCGTCGAGCACGCCGGGCACGTCGGCGAGGAAGAGCAGCTCGTCCGCACCGAGGCTCGCGGCGATGGCGGCGGCGGCGTCGTCCCCGTTGACGTTGAGCCCCTCGCCGGTGGCCTGCTCACGGTCACGTGCGAGCGGCGAGATCACCGGCACCCACCCGGCGTTCAGGAGGTCGGCGACGAGCGTCGCATCGCTGTACACCTCGCCACCCACGCGACCGAGGTCCGGGTCGGTGACCCGGGCGGTGAGGAGGCCGCCGTCCTCGCCGCTGATGCCGACGGCCCGGACACCGGCGACGGTGAGCTGCGCGACGAGGCGCTTGTTGACGGTGCCCGACAGCACCATGCGGACGGCATCGAGCTCGCGCGCGCGCGTCACGCGCCGTCCGTTCACGAACGTCGGCTCGCCACCGAGCTGTCGTTGCAGTGCACTGACCTCGTCGCCGCCCCCATGCACCACCACGAGACGCGTCGCGCCGCCGCTTGCGGCCTCTCTGAGGCGGTGGGCGAGCGACGGGTCGCCCTGCGCGCGTCCGCCGATCTTCACCACGCGGATCAGCACGTCCGGTGCGACGTGGGACGCGACGTGCGGCACGTGGTCGGTGCGCGGGACGAGCGTGGTGGGGAACGCGTCGGTGCGGCGGCGCTGCGCGCTCATGCGGGCAGCCCGGCGGCCTCGTCGAGGCCCAGCATGAGATTCGCGTTCTGCATCGCCTGCCCTGCGGCGCCCTTCATGAGATTGTCGATCGCGCTGAAGACCTGGATGGTGGGCGTCCGGACCCCTTCGACCGGCCGGACCGCCAGACGGACGACGTTCCGATGCTGCACGTGCCGCAGTTCCGGTAGCCCCTCGACGACCTCGATGAAGCGCTCGCCGGCGTAGCGCGAGCGCCAGGGCGCGAGCAACTCGGGGAGCGGACGGGCGAGCGGGATGGTGAGCGTCGAGAGGATGCCGCGGGCGACTGGCAGCAGGTGGGGCGTGAACAGCAGGTCGAGGTCGGCCCCGAGCTCGTGCACGAGGGCGCGCATCTCCTTCAGGTGTCGGTGCGCGTTCATGACCCCGTACGCGCGGTAGTTCTCCGTGACCTCTCCGAAGAGCAGGTCCAGCCGCGGCGACAGGCCCGCCCCCGTCACGCCGCTCGCGCTGGCGATGTGAACCGTGCCGCCGGGAGCGATGAGGCCGTCCTCAAGCAGCGGGATCAGCGGGATGAGGGCGGACGTCGGGTAACAGCCCGGGTTGGCCACGCAGTCGGCGCTTCTCACCGCCGCGCGGTTCAGCTCGGTCAGCCCGTACGGGATGCCCGTGCTCGCGCCGTTGCCGATCCGGTGATCATGACTGAGGTCCACCACCGGGGCGCCCGCCGCACGCGCGCGCGCGACCCATTCGGCGCTCGCGCCGTGCGGCAACGCGGAGAAGATGAGGCGTGCGTCGGCCAGGCGGGCGTCCTCGGTCGCCTCGAACGTCACCGAGCCGCCCATTGGGAGCTGTACGGTCTCGCCGCGTTGCGCATTCGCCGTCGCGAATGCCAGCGTCATCCGGGGATGGCGCTGGATGAGACCACAAAGCTCGCGCCCCGCGTAACCGGAGGCGCCGAGCACGCCGACTGGAATCTTATGCACTGAGAATGCATACTAATGCTACTTAGCGGTGTCAACCCGTTCCTGACTTTCTCGCGCGGGTCGTGCTAGACTCCCCACACAGGAGATCGCCATCGTGACCGCCAGCAAGCGCGAACGCCAGCACGCCATCCTCGAGCTGATCGGCACCCGTGAGATCGGTAGCCAGGAGGAGCTCCGCCAGCTGCTGCTCAAGCACGGGTGGGACGTCACGCAGTCCACGCTCTCGCGCGACCTGCGCGACCTGCGCATCGCGCGCGTACCGACGGACCGCGGGTTGCGGTATGTGGCCGGGGCGGAGGGCGCCATGGAGGATGGGGGGCGCGCGCCACTGGCCGCGCTGTTGCCGCAGCTGATGGTGCGACTGGATGGCGTCGCGCACCAGATCGTCCTGCGCACCGTGACCGGCAGCGCGCAGACGGTCGCGCATGCACTCGATCGCGAGGCCAGCCCGGACATCCTCGGCACGATCGCCGGCGATGACACGATCCTCATGATCTGCCGGAGCGAGCAGGCGCGGGAGCGCGTGGCCCGGCGCCTCGCGCTACTGGCGCGACGCCCCGGGCGCACCTGAGTGGCATTCGCATACTTATGCGACTAGGTTTGGACGTCGGGTGCGATGTGCACCCCCCTCACCTCCCTGCCCTTCCGGGTCATTCATCGTGAGCAGCGGTTCTGAACACAAGCTGTGGGGCGGTCGCTTCGCCGGTGGCCCCGCGCCTGAGCTCGAGGCGGTCAATCGCTCGATCACCGTCGACCTGCGGCTGTGGCCCTTCGACATCGCGCTGTCCAAGGCATGGGCGGCCGCCCTCGGCATTGCCGGTGTCCTCACCGACCCCGAGGTCGCGGCGATTCGCAGCGGCCTTGATCGGGTGGGGGCGCGCATCGCGGCCGGTGAGGCCCCCATCGGCTCTGATGAGGATGTCCACACCTTCGTGGACCGGCTGTTGCACCAGGAGGCTGGCGAGCCCGCAGGTCGGCTGCACACCGGGCGCAGCCGCAATGACCAGGTGGCCACGGGGACGCGGCTCTGGACGCGCGATGCCATCGCGACCGTCATCGGGCAGCTCCGGGAGGTCCAACGCGCGATCCTCGAGCAGGCCGAGGCCCACGTGGACGCCATCATGCCGGCCTATACGCACCTGCAGCGCGCACAGCCCGTCTCGGTGGCGCATTGGCTCCTCTCGCACTTCTGGGCGCTGGAGCGGGATCTGGTTCGGCTTCGCGCTGCCCATGGCTCAGCCGGCGTCCTGCCGCTCGGTTCGGGCGCGATCGCAGGCTCGGCCTTCCCGGTTCCGCGCGACCATCTCCGGGAAGCCCTCGGCTTCGAGCGGATCAGCGCGAACTCGATCGACGCGGTGGGGGATCGCGACTTCATCGCGGATGCGCTCTACGCGCTTACGGTGCTCGGGACGCACCTGTCGCGGATCGGTGAGGACCTGATCCTGTTCGGTTCCAGCGAGTTCGGATTCGTCCGTTTCGGCGACGCGTTCTCGACCGGCTCCTCGATGATGCCGCAGAAGCGCAATCCGGACGCGCTGGAGCTCGCGCGCGGCTCGGGGGCGAGGATGCTGGGCGGCCTGACCGCGCTGCTGGCGACCTTGAAGGGGCTCCCGAGCGGCTACAACAAGGACCTGCAGGAGGACAAGCGGGCGCTGTTCGACGCGATGGACGGCATGCGGCTGCTGCTTCCCGCGGTCGCCGGTTCGATCGCGACGTTGTCCTTCGATCGCACGCGAATGCGCAGCGCGGTGACGACTGCCATGATGGCAACCGATCTCGCCGATTACCTCGTGCGGAAACGCGTGACGTTCCGCGATGCGCACGGTGCCGTCGGACGCCTCGTTCGTGAAGCGGAGGAGAGGGGCATCGAGATGTCGGCGCTGCCGTTCGAGAGTTTCGCCGCCGCGCACGCCGCCTTCGAGCGCGACGTCCTTGACGAGTTGCGGCCGGAGACCTCACTTGGCCACCGAGAGCTCCCAGGAGGCACAGGAATCGAAGCGGTGCGCAGTCAGGTGGAGATGGCCCGAAACGCGCTAGTAGCCACTTGACGAGGTCGGTCTACGCTGTTTCTGAGATTATGATATATAAACTGTTGTTAGGTATTGAGTTATAGTTTTATTCTGATTGAAAAGATGAATTATCCGCCGTCGCGACCTGGGTTCGCGGCGGCGGATTTCGTTTTCGATGCCACCGCGACGCATGCTTCCGAAGCAGGTTGCGAGGTTCTTGGTACGCTGATCTGATGTTGTTGTAGATTTTGTGCTTACAGAAGCTATATTGATTCTCGCAACCTAGGAACATTATGCGCGCCGTCACCTCATCGACCGCTGCTGCGGTCCTCGACGTTCCGCGGAAGACACTCGACAACCTCGTGGCCAGCGGTCGCATTGCGGGCCTGAGCGTGGGCCGTCAGGGGCTCGAGCGGCGCATTCCTGTTGCCGTCCTGCCAGTACTCTTGCTCGCTCGAGAGCTGGCCGCCGAGCTGTCCGTGCCGCTCAGCCGGGCCGTGATCATGGCGCAGCAGCTGCTCACGGGAGCCGCGATTCGCGGCCGCTCCTGGCAACTCGAGGTGGATGCAGGCTCGATCGTCGCGGAGGTCGACAGCCGCTTGGAGTCTGCCATTGAGACCGAGGTGCGGCCTCGCCGGGGTCGCCCACCACGGCACCGAAGCGATCCCCGGAACCCGCACCCCTGAACGACAAAAGGCGCCCGGAGCCGAAGCTCCGGGCGCCCCTCGATCGTGCCGGCGTGGTTACGAGACCTTCGAGACGTTCTCGGCAGCGGGGCCCTTGGCACCCTGCACGATGTCGAACTCGACGGCGTCGCCCTCGGCGAGCGACTTGAAGCCCGAGCCCTGGATCGCGCTGTAATGCACGAAGCAATCCTTGGTCCCGTTGTCCGGGGTGATGAACCCGAAGCCCTTCGCGTCGTTGAACCACTTCACCTTGCCGGTCGTACGCATTCCCTACTCCTGATTTGGTGATTGTCGCCGGGAGCGGAACACGCCGACCCTGCACAATCGAGATCACGGGACACGAGAAGGTCCCCCGCGCTGGACCATCCCTCGGAGAGTCCAAGGGACAAAGAGGAACTTACGGGGAACCTGTCCAGCCCGCAATGGGGGGCATCGCCGATATGGGCGGAACGCCGCACCCACCATCACCCCGATCAGGGGACCGCGGGGGCCGGCGGCCCAGGTGGCGCCGCCGGCGCCCCGGCGGCGGCGTCCTGCACCAGGCGATAGCCGGTGACGAAGTAGTGGGTGTCGCCGAAGCAGGACGTCGGGATCCCGCGGTGCTCCTCATAGTGCAGCGCGAACGATCCCCCCTTTCCCAGGTCCGCGTCGAGGGCACGGGCGAGCGAGTCCGACCGGATCGTGAACGCGAAGATCTGCGGCGCGACTCCCGGGTTGGTGGTCATCGCGAGTTCCCCTTCCCATGTCTTGCAGAGCCAACCCTTCCGCGAGAGCTTCTGGACGATGCCCGCCCGCGTACCGGTCGAGTACGTGTAGTTCATCGCGACCGCCGTCCAGGTCGCCAACGCGAGGAGCGGGAACCCGAACAGGGTGAGCAGGGTGAGCTTCCCCCAGTGGCGCCGCGCGAATCCCGGCCGGGGCGCGGGAGGGGGGGTGGGCGGGGAGGCAGGGGTCTCGGGGGCGGTCATGGGAGCGCTCGGCGGACGGGAGGAAACGCAGTCGGGATAGTAAGTTGTTCGTGTGTGCGGGGCGAGGGTGCCCACCTCCCCGGCCCCGCGCGCTCCCCGAACCAGTCCTCAGCCCGGCCCGCCTGCCCGTGACCCCGTTCAAGCCGCGTCGCAAGACCGTCACCGCCAATGTCGGTGGAGTCCCCGTCGGGTCCGCCCACCCCATCGTCGTGCAGTCCATGACGAATACGGACACGGCGGATCCGGCCTCCACGGCCGCACAGGTCGCGGCGCTCGCCAAAGCCGGATCTCAGCTCGTACGCGTCACGGTGAACAATGACGAGGCGGCGGCCGCGATCCCCGAGATCGTCCAGCGGCTCGGCGACCTCGGGGTGTCCGTCCCCATCGTCGGGGACTTCCACTACAACGGCCACCTCCTGCTGCGGAAGTTCCCGCGGGCGGCGGAGCTGCTCGCCAAGTATCGCATCAATCCCGGCAACGTCGGGACGAAGCATCGCGACGACAACTTCCGCACGATCGTGCAGGTGGCCGTCGACAACGGCAAGCCGGTGCGCATCGGGGTGAACTGGGGCTCGCTCGACCAGGACCTGCTGACGCAGATGATGGACGCGAACGCGGACCGGCCCGAGCCGCTCGAGGCGAAGGAGGTCTACTTCGAGGCGATGCTCGAGTCGGCGCTCCGGTCCGCGGCGCTCGCGGAGGAGGTGGGTCTCCGGCACGATCAGATCCTGATCTCGGCCAAGATCTCCCAGGTGCAGGATCTGGTGACCGTGTATCGACGGCTCGGGGGACGGTGCGACTATCCGCTGCATCTCGGACTGACGGAAGCGGGGCTCGGGACGAAGGGCGTGGTCGCCACGACCGCCGCGCTCGCGATCCTTCTCAGCGAGGGCATCGGCGACACCATCCGCGTGTCCCTCACGCCACGACCGGGTGGCGACCGCACGGAGGAGGTGATGGTCGCCCAGCAGATCCTGCAGTCCCTCGAGCTGCGCTCGTTCACCCCGCAGGTGACCGCATGCCCTGGGTGCGGCCGCACCACCTCGACGTTCTTCCAGAAGATGGCCGAGGACATCCAGAACTACCTGCGTGAGCAGATGCCGGTCTGGCGGGCCTCGCACCCCGGCGTCGAGGAGATGAAGGTCGCCGTGATGGGGTGCGTGGTGAACGGGCCCGGCGAGTCGAAGCATGCGAACATCGGCATCTCACTGCCCGGCACGTTCGAGGAACCGAAGGCGCCCGTGTACGTCGACGGGCAGCTCAAGGTCACGCTCAAGGGGGACCGAATCGTCGCGGAGTTCCTCGAGATCCTCAACGCGTACGTTGAGCGGACCTACCCCGCGGTCGCCCGGACCTGAGCGCGATCCGGCGCGCGGCGGTCGAGGTGCCGTGCACCCCGGCGCGTTCAAGCGCCTGCGAGCGCCGCGACCAGTGCGTCCAGCTCGCCCATGATGGGCGCATCGAACCCTGCCCCACGCAGCCGCGCGCTGACATCGCGGTACCACTGCAGAGTGCCGTCGCGTCCGCCGCTGAAGCGGCCCCAAACGGTGTCCGGATCGATGGTGCGGCGCACATCGGCAAGGGTCGCACCGGCGTTGTGGACCTTGTCGGCGGCGCAGACCCAACGGGCGGCGTCCCCGGCCAGTCCGAGGCGCGCGAGATAGTCCGCGCGCGCGTCCTCGCGCGAGAACTCGATGCCGTCGTCATCCACCCGTCGCTTCGTCACGGCCAGCACGGTCTCGAGCACGGGGGCACCGAATTTCGCGGCGATGCGCTCCTCCAGCATCTCGCGCGTCCAGCCCTCCCGTACGCAATCCTCGATCACGTCATGCAGGATCCCCGCGATGACGGTCTCCTCGTCGCGGCCGTACCGCGTGAGGATGATCGCGACGTTGGCCGGATGGGTCAGGTAGGGCAGGCGCGTGCCCTTCCGCACCTGGCGGTCGTGGTGCTTCGCGGCGAACGCGAAGGCGTGGTTGATCCGATCGGAATAGCCGGTCATCGCAGATGAGGGGAACATAGCGTCGGCACCGTGACGGCGCATCGCACTCACCGCAGTATCGTCGCGGCCAGCTGAAGGTCGAGCACGACGAGCGCGAGCCCCTGCACCGTGATCCCGAGCCCCGCGCCGACGAGGCCGAAGCGCCGATCGAGCCGCCAGCCGAGGAGCGCGAGGGTGAGGCCGACCGCGACGTAGCCGCCGTCGAGCCCGATGTTCAGCCACACGAAGCGGTCGAGCGCGACCGCCCCGGCATAGTCCCGCACGGCGAGGCCGCGGCGCGCGACACCGACGATCGCCGCATCCACCAAGCCCCACGCGACCGACTGGATGGCGAAGTGCGTGAGCAGGGGCGAGTGCTGCCGGCGTATCCGCTGCAGTGCGATGAGCGCGGTCCCCGCCGTGATCGAGAGGAGGGCCCAGACGAGGAGCTTGAGGAGGTGCAGCCGCTCGAACGAGAGCAGAGAATCAGCCCACTGACCTGATAGTGCGCTGTTCATGGCCTTTTGTTGCCGGTATCAGAACCACGAATGGCGCGCTGTACGGCCTCGAACGATCCACCCGGGGTTCGCCCTTTCCGCTTCGAAAGCTCCGCCACCAGCTCCGCTCGCGTCGGCAGCATCGGGCGAGGCGCGTCCCACAGGATCAGGCCCTGGATGCGCCGCCCCGTCCCCTGAAGCCGAGTGACATCGGCGAGCAGCGCATCGATCGAGCGCTCCCCCACCACCGCCGTCAGCACGGCCGGCCCCGGGCCCGCCAGCGACGACGCGGCACCGATCTGCTCGAGCGGGGACAGCACCAGCGTGAGCTCGAAGGAGGACGCGAAGCGCGCGAACTCCTCGGTCGTCACGGCGTCGATGGCGGCATCCGCGACGCGGTCGCCGCCCGGTGGGAGCATGGTGATGGGCAGGCCGTCGCTTGAGCCGACCGGACGCGCCACCTCGCGCCAGGAGAACGTACGCCCCAGCACCTCGTGGACACCGGGCTCGATGCGCTCACGGAACGTCCGCGACAACGAGGCCTCGCCGGAGTCGAGATCGGCGATGAGCGTGCTGCGATGGTCCGCGGCGGCGGCGATCGCGAGCCGTGCGCCGACCGTCGCGACGACCTCCGCGTCGCCGCCGCTGACGATCGCGCTTCGCGTCCGCGTGCCCGTCGCGGTGAGGCCGAGGTACAGCATGCGGAATGGATCCACCCCGGTCGGCTTGAAGCGCGCTGGCCCATCGATCGGCACCTCGCGCACCACGCTGAGGACGCGCAGTCCGGTCAGGCGCTCGGCCTCCGCGACCCCCGCCAGTGTGGGTGCCTCCCACTCGCTCCGCAGCGCCGTGCCGAAGCCAACGGCCAGTCCGACGAGGAGCACGGCCGCGAGGGCCAGGGCCGGGAGGAAGTCCACGAGCTCCGACCGTGCGGTGCGGTCGGTCGCGGACGCGGCATTCGCGGCGGCTACTGTGCGCGCCGCGGCGACCAGCGAATCGTGCAGTCTGCGGAGACGGGCCACGGTGTCGCGCGCCGCGGCGAGCGCGCCTGCGGGCGCGATGGTATCCACGCTCACCGGTACAGCGCGGACGGGCGCCGCGGGCGCGGGAGGCGCGGGAGGCGCGGACGCACCCCCGGCGGGACCCGATTGGGCCTCCAGTTCCGCGCGACGATAGTCCGCGATCGCCACGATCGTCCGACCGACCCGGCCGATCGCCTCGGTGAACGGTTCCGCCGCCCCCGCCATCCGACGCGCATCCTCCAGTCGCCGGAGCGAGTCCGCCAGCGCGCGCATGCGAGGCCCTGCCTCGACGAGCGGGTGTGCGGCGACGTGGCGATAGCCTTCGGCGCTGCGCGCGGCGCGCGCCGACAGGATGCGCTGCGCGAGGTCCGCCAGATCCGGCGTGGCGCCGGCACTCGGCGAGGCAGGGCGGGGCAGCGGTGCTGCGATCGGACGGAGGGCCGCATCACGGCTCGCGACCATCAGCGATTCGGCGGTCGCGAGCGTGTTCTCGGCCGCGCGGACACGCTGCGCGCTCCGCAACGTGTCGATCATGACCGTGTCGAGGGCCGCCCGGACCCCGGGGTCCGCCGCACGCGGTACGAGCGCCGAGACGGTGGCGAGCGTCGTGAGCGTGCCGACCACGACGCTCCACCGCACCATGAAGCGCCGGCTGCGGCGCGCCGCGAGGGAGGCGCGTGCCGACAACCAGGCGCCGCCCGTGCGCGCGGTCGCGAGCGGTGGTGGGGAGGGGGAGGGGGCGTCCGACATCGCGGTGAAGTATCGCCAGCCGAAGCCGTTGACGCGACGCATCGTGCGGGCGGCACGACCGCAGACGTTGACCGCGACCGTGCCGCCCATTACGGTTCACTCACGATGTCATCCCTCCGCCACCATCACGCGCACCATCGCCACGGCCTGACGGGCCGGGGGATGTCGGCGCACGCGGAGACCCGGGCCTAGCCGCCCTCGCGACGCCTGCTGGCCCCCGACCCGTCCCCCTCCGGACGGGTCTTTGCGTTTCCCGGCCGCGCTTCGCTCCGATCCCTTCGATCCCCATGCTCCGTCTCGCCATCCCCAACAAGGGTCGCCTCAACGAGGACACCCGCTCCCTCCTCGCCGACGCGGGCCTCGAGGTCCGCGCCTCCTCCGAGCGCGCGCTCGTCGCGTCGCTCGGCGGCGAGTTCGAGGCCATCTTCGTCCGGGCGCAGGACATCCCCGAACTCGTGGCCGATGGGTCCGCCGACGCCGGGATCACCGGCTGGGACCTCGTGCAGGAAGCCTCGCGGCCGCTGGAGTCGCTCCTCGACCTCGGCTTCGGCCGCTGTCGCCTCGTCGTCGCGGCCCGCGACGAGAGTGGCATCCGCACGCTGGCGGACGTCCCGGACGGCGCGCGCGTGGCGACCGTCTTCCCGCGTGTGACCGAGCGATTCTTCGGGTCACGCGACCGGCGCGTCGAGCTGGTGCCGGTCTCGGGCGCGGTCGAGGTGGCGCCACACCTCGGCATCGCCGACATCATCCTCGACCTCACCTCCACGGGCTCGACACTGCGGGTGAACGGCCTGCGTGAGGTCGCGACGGTGCTCGAATCCACGGCGCATCTCGTGACGGCCGGGGCGGCGAGCGGCCGCGCGCCCTCCGCCGATCGCCGGCGCGCACTTGACGACCTCGTCGCGGCGCTGCGGTCGGTGCTCGCGGCCCGCGGCCAGCGCTACGTCATGGCGAACGTGCCCCGCGCGCAGCTCGAGGCGGTGCGGCGCATCCTGCCCGGCATCTCCGGACCGACGGTGATCGACGTGATGAACGGCGGCTCGAAGGTCGCGGTGCACGCGGTCTGTCCAGCGGACGGGATCTACCGCACGCTCAACGCGCTGAAGGCGGTCGGCGCCGAAGGGATCCTCGTCACCCGCATCGAGCGGCTGCTGCCATGAGCGCCCTCCGGTTCGCCTATCGCGGCGCCGCTTCGGCCCTCGACGCGGCCGCACGCGCGCGCGTCTTCGACCGCGCGACGTCGGGCGATGCCGCGCTTCGCACGCGCGTCGCCGCGCTCCTCGCCGAGGTGCGACGTGACGGGGATGCCGCGCTCCGCCGGTTCGCCGAGCACTTCGATGGCGCGCGGCTCGACGCGCTCGAGGTCCCGCGCGCCGAATGGACCGCAGCGCTCGAGGCCCTCGACCCGGACCTGCGCCGCGTGATGACGCGGGCGGCCGCGAACATCCGGGACGTGCACGCCGCGTTCCGGCCCGTCGCGCGCGAGACGGTGACGGCGGACGGGGCGGTCATCGGCCGCCGCCCGGACCCGCTGTCCCGCGTCGGCGTCTATGCACCCGGCGGGCGCGCCGCCTACCCGAGTTCCGTCCTCATGGGCGCGGTCCCGGCACGTGTGGCCGGGGTCGGCGAGGTGATCCTCTGCTCGCCGCCGGGCGCGGACGGACGACCGAGCGCGGTGGTGCTCGCCGCGGCCGCACTCGCCGAGGTCGATCGTGTCTTCGCGATCGGCGGCGCCGGGGCGATCGCCGCGATGGCATACGGGACGGCGAGTGTGCCGATGGTGGATCGCATCGTCGGACCCGGCAATGCGTACGTGGCCGAGGCGAAGGCGCAGGTGGCGAGCGCGGTCGCGATCGACTCGCCGGCGGGCCCGAGCGAGCTGCTCGTGCTCGCCGACGCGACGGCTGACGCGACGGTGCTCGCGCGCGAGCTGGTCGCGCAGGCCGAGCACGATCCGGTTGCCGCGGTGGTGCTCGTGACGGATGCGCCGGCGCTCGCCGACGCGGTCGTCGCGGCACTCGCCGCCCGCATCGACGCGGAGCCGCGGGCGGCGATCGTGCGCGATGCGCTGGCGGCCCGCGGCGCGATCGTGATCGTCGACACCCTCGACGCGGGGATCGCGTTCTCGAACGCGTGGGCCCCCGAGCACCTGCTGCTGGTGGTCCGACGCGAGGCGGAGCAGGGCATCCTCGACCGACTGCGGCACGCCGGCACGATCTTCGTGGGGGCGCAGGCCAGCGTCGCATTCGGGGACTATCTGAGCGGCGCGAACCACGTGCTCCCGACGGGCGGCGCGGCGCGCGGGTACTCCGGGCTCTCCACGCTCGATTTCGTGCGCTGGACCACCTACCAGCGCATCGGCCCGGCGACTGCCGCGGCGCTCGCCGACGACACGGGGCGCTTCGCTGACGCGGAAGGGCTGCCCGGGCACGCCGCGGCCGCCCGCCAGTGGAGCCGCCGATGACATCGATCCTGCGCCCGGGACTCGAGCAGGTCACCGCGTACGCGCCGGCGCCGGTCGACGGCCTGACGCTCGACCTGCGGGACAACGTGAACCTCTGGGGCGCGCCCCCGACCGCGCTGGCTGCCGTGCGTGGCGCCGCTGCCGCGGCGCTGCAGGAGTATCCGGCGGTCAGCGGCGGCCCGCTCGTGCTGGCGCTCGCGGCGCACCTCGGCGTGCGCCCCGACGAGATCGTCGTCGGCTGCGGCAGCGACGACCTCATCGATGCCTGCTTCCGCGCGGTCGCGGCGCCGGGGGAGCGCGTCGCGCATCCGGCCCCGAGCTTCTCGATGGTGCCGCGCTTCGCGCGTCTCAATGGCCTCGAGCCCGTCGGCGTGCCGCTGCGGCCGGATGGCGCGGCCGACATCGATGCCATGCTCGCGACGGGCGCGCGCATCCTCTACCTCTGCTCGCCGAACAACCCGACGGGCACGTTGACGCCGGAGACCGAGCTCCGGCGCTGCATCGCCGAGGCGCCTGGCATCGTCGTGCTCGACGAGGCGTACGCCGAGTTCGCGGGCACGCGCGACTGGCGCGCCGAGGCGCCCGGGATGGAACGCGTGCTCATCCTGCGCACCTTCTCGAAGGCGTGGGGACTGGCCGGGCTCCGCGTCGGCTACGGCGTCGGCTCGCGCGCGCTCGTCGACGCCGTCGTGCGCTCGCGCGGGCCGTACAAGGTCAACGCGCTCGCCGAACGGGCGGCGACCGCGGCCGTGCGCCATGACGAGGCGTGGATGCGCGCCGCGGCGGCGGAGGCGGCCGAGTGCCGCGCGCGGCTCGATGGGCTCGTGCACGGTCGGCGTGGGGTTCGCGCGTGGGCGTCGGCGGGGAACTTCGTCTTCTGGCAGGTGGACGGGAACGCCGACGCGCTCGCGGCGCGCTTCGCGGCCGCTGGCATCGGCGTGCGCGCCTTCCGCGCGCTGCCCGGCATCGGCGATGCGCTCCGCATCGGCGTGGCGCCCTGGCCGGCGCTCGAACGCCTGATTCCCGTCATCGAGGCGGCGTGGCCCTGATGCGGATCACGCTCTTCGACTACGGCGCGGGCAATCTCCACTCGCTCGCCAAGGCGCTCGCTGGTCCGGGGCGCGCGGTGCAGGTGGAGCCGGACCCGGTCGCGGCCTGCGACACCGATGTCCTCGTGCTGCCCGGCGTCGGGGCGTTCGGCCCGGCGGCGGCGCGGTTGGCACCGGGACGTGAGGCGATGCGCTCCGCCGTCCGGGCCGGCCTCCCGACGCTCGGCATCTGCCTCGGCATGCAACTGCTGTTCGACGGCAGCGACGAGGGGGACGGGCTCGGGCTCGGGCTCGTCGCCGGCCGCGCGACACGGCTCGCCGCCGCGCGCTTGCCGCAGATCGGCTGGAACTCGATCGACGACGCGACCGGCGGTGCGCCCGACGCCCTGTTCGCGTCCAGCGGCCTCACGATCGCATACTACGCCAACAGTTTCGCCTGCCGCCCGGACGATCCCGCCATCGTCACGGCGTGGTCGGTGCATGAGACCGATCGGTTCGCGGCGGCGGTGCGTGTCGGCGCATGCGTCGGCGTGCAGTTCCACCCGGAGAAGAGCAGCGCCCCGGGCCTCCGTTTCCTCGATCACTTCCTGCGGACCGCCGCGCGCGGCCGTGTGCCCTGAGACCCCATGCTCGCCATCCCCGCCATCGACCTCCGAGACCGCCACTGCGTGCAGCTGGTAGGCGGCGAGTATGACGCCGAATCGGTGCGCCTCGACGACCCCGTCGCCGTCGCGCGCCGCTGGGCCGCCGCCGGCTTCACCCGGCTGCACGTCGTGGACCTCGACGCGGCCACCGGCCGCGGCGACAATCGCGATCTCGTGCGCGAGCTGCTGCGCACCGTCACGCTGCGGATCCAGGTCGGCGGCGGCGTGCGGGATGACGACGCGCTCAATGGGTGGCTGGACGAGGGGGCCGAGCAGGTCATCATCGGCACCCGGGGCGTCGAGGATCCGTCCTGGCTCCTCGAACAGGCGTCGCTCGCGCCCGGCCGCCTGATCCTCGCCGCCGACGTGCGCGACCGCTCCGTGGTCTCGAAGGGCTGGACCGCCCGCACGAAGCGTCGCCTGCCCGACTTGATCGCCGAGCTGCGTGACGCGCCCTTGGCCGGACTGCTGGTCACGGCCGTCCACAAGGAGGGGAAGATGGAGGGTACGGACCTGCCCCTGATCGAGGAGGCCGTCGGCGACTCCCCGTGGCCGGTGCTCGCCTCGGGCGGTGTCGGCACCATGCAGGACCTGCGGAACCTCGAGGACCGCGGCGTCGCGGCGGTCGTGCTCGGGATGAGCCTCTACACGGAAGCGCTCGACCCGCGGGTCGTCGCCGAGGAGTTCGCCCGATGAGCGCGTCACGGACGGCGGTGCGCGAGCGGCGCACGGCCGAGACCACGGTGCGCGTCGAGGCGCGGCTCGGCGCGGGCATCGCCGATGTGCGCACGACGGTGCCCTTCCTCGACCACATGATGACCGCGCTCTCGCGCTATGCGGGCATCGACCTCACCATCCGCGCCGAGGGCGACCTGCGGCACCACATCATCGAGGACGTCGCGCTGACGGTGGGCCCGGCGATCGCGGACGTGATCCCCGCGACGGCCGCCCGCTACGGCGAGCGCACCGTGCCGATGGACGAGGCGCTCGTGCAGGCGGTCCTCGATGTCGGCGGGCGCCCGTTCTACGAAGGCCCGATCCCGAGTTCGCTCTACGAGCACTGGATGCGGTCGTTCTGTGACGCGGCGAAGTTCACGCTGCACCTGCGGGTTCTGCGCGGTGAGGACCGGCATCATGTGGTCGAGGCCGCCTTCAAGGCGCTCGGCTTCGCGCTGCGCCAGGCCGCGGTGGACTCGGGCGCGGTGTTCTCCACCAAGGGCGCCGTGGCGATGGAGGCCCGATGACGCTCACACGACGCCTGATCGTCTGCCTCGACGTGCGGGACGGCCGCGTGGTGAAGGGCGTCAACTTCACCGGGCTGCGCGACGTGGGCGACCCGGTGGCCCTCGCCACGCGCTACGAGGACGAGGGGGCCGACGAGATCACGTTCCTCGACATCTCGGCCACCCAGGAGGCGCGCGCGACGCTCCTCGACCTCGCACAGCGCACCGCCGAGCGTCTCTTCATCCCGCTCACGATCGGCGGGGGCATCCGCTCGGTGGACGACATGGCGGCCGCGCTCCGCGCCGGCGCCGACAAGGTGAGCGTCAACTCGGCGGCGGTGCGCGACCCGTCACTCCTGACGCAGGGCGCGACGCGCTTCGGGGCCCAATGCATCGTCGCAAGCATCGACGCGGCGTGGGACGGCGCACGCTTCCGCGTGTTCACGGCCGGCGGCCGCACCCCGACCGACCTGGATGCCGTGGCATGGGCCCGCGAGTGCGTGCAGCGCGGGGCCGGCGAGATCCTGCTGACCAGCATCGATCGCGACGGACGGCGGGACGGCTATGACCTCGCGCTCACGCGCGCCGTCGCCGACGCGGTGGACGTGCCCGTCATCGCATCGGGCGGGGCGGGGAGCGCCGCGCATGTCTGCGCCGCCATCACCGAGGGCGGCGCGGACGCCGCCCTCGTCGCCGGCATCCTGCACGACGGCGAGACGACGGTGGGGGCGCTCAAGGCCGCGATGCGCACCGCGGCCCTCCCGGTGCGCGAGGCGGCCGCATGAGCGTCAGCCTGCTCGAGTCGGTGCAGGTGGTGGCGCGGACCGCCGGGGCGGTCGCGCTCGCACACTACCGCACGGCGTTGACGGTCGAATCGAAGGGCGACGGGTCGCCGGTCACCGTCGCCGACCGCGAGGCCGAGCGCGCCGCGCGCGCGTGGCTCGCCGAGCGCTTCCCGGCGGACGGCATCCTCGGCGAGGAGTTCGGCGCGACCGCGGGCACCAGCGGCCGACGCTGGCTCCTCGACCCGATCGACGGCACCAAGAGCTTCGTGCGTGGCGTGCCGCTGTGGGGAACGCTGGTCGCGGTGGTCGAGGGCGAGCGCGTGCTGGCCGGTGCCGCGTGCTTCCCGGCGGTCGATGAGCTCCTCGCCGCCGCTCCGGGCGAGGGCTGCTGGTGGAACGGCCGCCGCACGCGCGTCAGCACGGTGGAGGCGCTCACTGCCGCGACGGCGCTCGTGACCGACGACCGGACGTTCGCAACCCCCGAGCTGACCGCCGGCTGGCGCCGACTCGCCGCCCAGGTGGGCGTGGCCCGCGGCTGGGGCGATTGCTTCGGCTACCTGCTCGTCGCGACCGGGCGCGCCGAGGTGATGGTGGATCCGATCATGAATCCGTGGGATGCGGCCTGCTTCCAACCGATCATCGAGGAGGCCGGCGGCGTGTTCACCGACCTCACGGGCCGACGCACGGCGTTCGGCGGCAGCGTGATCGCCACCAATGCCGCACTCGCCGGCGCGGCGCGGGAGTGCTTCGATGCTTGATCTCGACCGGCTCGACTTCACCAAGGGCGGCGGCCTCGTCACGGTCGTCGCGCAGGATGCCGTGACGGGGGCGGTGCTGATGGTCGCGCACGCCGATCGGGAGGCGCTCGAGCGCACCATCGCGAGCGGCGAGATGCATTACCGCTCGCGCTCGCGCGGGAGCTGGCACAAGGGCGCGACGAGCGGCCATGTGCAGCGGGTCGTCTCGCTCGCGGCCGATTGTGATGCGGACGCGGTGCTCGCCCGCGTGCGCCCCGCCGGGCCGTCCTGCCACACCGGAAGCACCACCTGCTTCGGCGCCGGGGACGCCGACGCGCTCGGGACACTCGATGCCACGATCGCGCGCCGCGCCGCCGAGCCGCCCGGCGCCGGGGCCGGCTATACCCAGCGACTGCTCGGCGACCGGAACCTGCGGCTCAAGAAGATCGGCGAGGAAGCGAGCGAGCTCGTGACGGCGTGCGCGGACGGGGACGTCGCCCGGGCGACCGAGGAGGCGGCAGACCTGCTGTACCACGCGCTCGTGGCGCTGCGCGCCGTCGGCGGGTCGCTCGACGGGGTCCGCGCAGTACTCGACGCGCGCGCACGGTGAGGCGGGACCGCGGCCGCGCCGGTCCCCCCTCGGTCAGAATCCCATCAGCTTGAAGCGGTCGACCTGCGACGGGTTGCCGATGTAGGTGAACCGGATGTCACGCATCCACTGCTGGGCGACGCGCCGCAGGTCCGCGCCGGTCACGGCCCGCAGCTCGGCCACGAACCGGTCGCCCGCACGGTAGTCACCGCGGTAGAGTTCCGAGCGCGCAAGGAAGTCCGCCTGCGCACCGGAGGTCTCGTTGTCGAGGAAGTACTCCGTGATGAACTGCTGCACGAGCGGCGCGAGCAGGTCGGTGTCGATCGTCTCCTGCTGCAGGATGCGCACCTGTTCCCGCATGATGCGCAGCGTCTCGTCGGGCCGGGTGGTCGTCACGTAGAGCCCACCCGACGTGACCCCGCGGTCGCGGAAGCGCGCCTCGACCGCGTACGTGAGGTTCCGGCGCGAGCGGACCTCGGCGAAGAGCCGGCCCTGCAGCACCGCGGTCGCGACGCGCAGCGCCGGCACGTCCGGATCGCTGGCGGCGGGACCGCTCCACCAGCCGAGGATGTAGTTGGTCGGCAGACGACGCGAGACGATGTGCACGTTCGAGCCCGCGCGGGGACCGAGCGGTGCGGGGACCCGCCACTGGTAGCTCCCCGCCGGCAGCGTCCCGAGCGTGGCGCGGACCAATGCCTCCACCTTGGCGCGTGGCAGGCCGCCGACGATCACGAGGAGCATCCGCGACTTGACCATCTGGGTCCGGTGGAACTCGCGTACCTGGTCGAGCGTAAGCGCCTGCAGCCCGCCCGCCGTCCCCACGGCCGAGGCCTGATACGGGTATCCCGCGAAGGCCACGCTGTCGGCGAGGTATTCGAGCAGCGCGTCCGGATCGTCCTCGCGTTGCTGCAGCGCGGTCACCCGCTGCGTGCGCACGAACGCGAAGTCGTCGGCGCTCAACGTGGGCCGCAGGAGCCGGTCCGCATAGAGCGCCCACGTGGAATCGATCCGGTCGGTGGTCGTGCGCAATCCGTACACGGTATAATCATCGGTCGCGGCCACGCCGATCTCGCTCCCGGTGCGCGCCAGTGCGCGGCGGAACGCGTCGCCGGGATACCGCTGCGTCCCCCGCTCCGTCAGGTCGAGCAGCAGCGGCTCGAGACCCGCCTGCGCCGACGGCACGAGATGCACGCCGCCCAGCAGGTAGAGGTTCGCCACGACCAGGTTCGTGTTGGTCCGGCGCTGGATGATGGTGACGCCGTCGACGACGAAGCGCGTGGTGAGCGAGTCGTGCACGACGGGCGCGACCAGCGGAGCGGCGGGCACCGTCGGAGCCTCGCGGCGCGGCGTCCCGCCGTCCTTCGACGCGGGGGGCGGGAAGCGGTCCTTGGTCTGCGCCGCGCTCGGTTGCGCGAGGACCATGAGGAGCGCGGCCACCGCGAGCACGGGGCGGGACGAGGGCACGATGCGGTGCGTCATGGCATCACCCCCCACCCGGCGAGTTCCTGCTCGGTCAGGCGCAGTCGCGCCTTCACGCCCTCGGGAAGCATCACGCCGACGACGCGCGGGCGGCCGATGATGTACTTCCGCGCGTACGCCTGCAGCTGCTCCGGGGTCTGCTTCGCCATCTCGTCGATGTAGCGGAGGTGATAATCGAGCCCGACGACACTCCACCAGAAGCCGATGGTGTGGGCGTTCTCCGAGGCGCGTTCCTGGCCGAACGCCGTGGTCACCGCGCGGTTGGCCTTCACGGCCTCGAGCTCGTCCGCCTTGAAGTAGCCCGGTTCGAGCGTGGCGCGGAGCTCGGCGTCGAGCACCTTGAGCGCCTCCCGGAGGTTCTCGGGCGTGGTCTGCCCGCTCACCGTGATCGGGCCGGTGTGATTGAGCGTGTAGTAGTTCACCACGACGCCCTGCCAGAGCCCGCTGTCCACGAGGCGCTGCTGGAAGCGTGAGGCCGGCTGGTTCAGGATGTCGGAGAAGACGTCCGCCGCGAAGGTCGCGTCCTGGTCGGCGCTCGCCCCCGGACCGTGCCACTGGATCTGCACCGTCACCGCATTGACCGGCTCCTCGACGATCACGCCGGTGCTGCCGGCGAGGGGCTGCACGGGCGGCACCGGCGCGTCGTGGAACGGATCCGCACCGCGCGGCCAGTTCCCGAAGACGCGCTCCGCCTGCGTGAAGATCACCGCGGGGTCCACGTCCCCGGCGACGATCAATGCCGAGTTGTTGGGCACGTAGTAGCGGTCGCGGATGGTCCGCATCTGCTCGGGCGTGACGTCGTTGATCACCGCGCGGTCGCCGATGGTGTTCTTCCGGCTCCAGAAGCCGCCCCAGAGCTCATGGCCGATGCGCGCATCGAGCCGGAACCATGGCGACGACTCGGCGCGGTCGTACTCACCGAGCACCACGACCTTCTCGCGCGCGAGCTCGTCGGCACGGAACTGCGCGCCGCGCAGCGCAGCCTCGAGGAACTCCATCCCGCCGGCCACGGAATCGGCGACGACCGTGAGATAGTACGTGACCTGCTCCTCGCGCGTGGTCGCGTTGAACGCCGCGCCGAGCTGGGCCGCGCGGTCCATGAACTCGTCGGGCTCCGGGTACCGGTCGTTGGCCTTGAAGAACATGTGCTCGAACAGGTGCGCGAGCCCTGCGTACTCGGGCGTCTGCGTGAAGGCGCCGTTCCGCACGACCAGCTCCACGGTGGCGATCGGCACGCCCTCGCTCGGTGCGACGATGACCTCGAGACCGTTGGCGAGCACCGTGCGGCGGATGGTGCGCTCGAGTTCCGCGCGCCAGGAGGACGCGGGTGCGAGGGGCGGGGCGCCGGCGGTGGGTGCTGCGGGACCCGGCCGCGGCGTCGGGCGAGGGGCCGGGCGAGCCTGCGCCATCGCGCCCGAGGCACACAGCATGCCGAGCAGCAGGGCGCGGACCGTGCGCCACCGGCCGCTGGCGGCGTCAGGCCGCCGCGGGTTGATTTCGCGCATCGTATGCATCGCTCGTCATCGAAGGGAGTGCGGCGGACCGCCGGTGAGGTTCGGGAGGCGCTCGCGCCGGCCCTCGGGGCCGACCGCCTGCGCCTCGGGGTGCCGCTCGCTCCATACACCACGTTCCGCATCGGCGGTCCGGCCGACGTCCTGTACGATGCCACCTCGGCCGACGAACTCGCTACGGCCGTCACCAGCGCGCATGCCGCCGGCATCCCGTGCTTCGTGCTCGGCCTGGGGGCGAACATCCTCGTCGGCGACCGCGGCGTGCGCGGGCTCGTCGTCCGCAACCTGGCGCGGGGCATCCAGGACCTCGCGGGCGGGCGGGTGCGCGCCGAGAGCGGCGTCGTCATCGCCGACCTGATCCGCCACGCCGTCGCGCGGGGACGGTCCGGGCTCGAGCACTACGTCGGCATCCCCAGCACCGTCGGCGGCGCGGTCTGGCAGAACCTGCACTTCCTGTCGCCGGCGCCGGCCCGCGAACGGACGATGTTCATCGCCGAGGTGGTCGAGTCCGTCGAGCTGGTGCCGCCGGGCGGCGGGCGGATGACCGTCCCCCGCGAGGCGATGGGGTTCGGCTACGATGACTCGCGCCTGCATACCAGCGGCGAGACCGCGCTCGCCGTGACGTTCGCGCTGCCCGAGGGCGATCCGGCAGTGATGCATCGCGTGATGCAGGAGAACCTCTCGTGGCGCGGCGCCCGGCATCCGTGGCTCGAGGTGCACCCGAGCGCCGGCTCGGTGTTCAAGAAGATCGAGGGCGTCGGCGCCGGGCGGCTCATCGACCAGTGCGGGCTCAAGGGCCATCGCATCGGAGGGGCCCAGATCTCGCATATCCACGCCAACATCCTCGTGAACCTCGGCGGCGCCACCGCGGCGGATGTGCGGGCGCTGATCGCACTCGCGCAGCATCAGGTGCGCGAGCGCTTCGGTCAGTCCCTCGAACCCGAGATCGGATTCATCGGCGAGTTCGCCGAGGAGTCGGCGCAGCTCGACGCGAAGAGCTGACGCCCGAGCCCGCGCACGGCCCGGGGCACGGGCCCGCCGCGCGGCACGGGGCCGCGCTCGCCGCGCGAGGCGAGCCCGCGCGGCCCCTCGTACCACCACATCGCCGAGGTCCGGTCACGCCGCCGGTCCCAGATGAAGCCGCGTTGCCCCTCGTGCGGGAGTCGACGCAGGAACTCCACGCGCGAGAGCACGCCGGATCCGCGGTCGGCGACCGCGTAGACGACGGCCGCGCTCGAGTCCGGCAGCCGCACCTGCAGCCGTCGCCGCACCTCATCCGGCCCGGGGCCGTCGAGCTGGATGCACTCGTAGAGCGGCAGGATGTCGGGTGCACGCCGGCCGATGAGCGCATGCACCGCGAAGATGCGCGTCAGGGCCGGCGGCAGCGTGGCGAACGCCGCCGAGTCGCCGACGGCGGAGTCGGCCGCGAGCGCGTTCCAGTCCACGGTCGCGGCGTGCGCCTCGGTCACGCCGCGGCGCACGAGCAGGGCCGCGACCACCGGGGCCGCGATCATGAGGCCCAGGAGCGCCCCGACGCCGACCCGGGACGCCCGGCTCACCAGCGCTGACCGAACTCGAGGAAGATGCGCCACGGGGAGTCAGGGTGGTCCACCGCCTTGGCGACGACCGCGCCGACGGCGCCCCCGAAGAAGCGCAGCGACATCCCGATGGAGGTGCGCGGATGGCCGGTCGGTTCCGAGCCGAGCGCGGTGACCGTGGCCAGCGCTTCCGCTGTGGACGCGCGCGCCCAACCCGATTGCGCGGAGAGCCCGAGCGCCGGCGCCGGCGGCGGCAGCCAGAACCGTTCGGTCACCTGCAGCGGGGCACTCAGCACGGGGAACCGGTAGAGCACACCGCCGCGCAGCACGGCTGCCTGATCCCCCGCGAACTCCTTGTAGCCGTATCCGGGGAGATTCTGGTTCCGGCCGAGCTCGAAGAGCTGCTGCGGTGGGGCGCCCGGATCGGTGATGCCCACATCGAGACGGGCCCCGAAGGAGAACGGGCCGCGATTCGTCCGGGCCGTGAATCGCGCCTCGCCCCGCTGGTACGCCAGGTCGCCGTCGCCGCGCTCGTAGTAGAGCCGCATGCCGGCTCCCGAGCGCAGGAACTCCAGCGTGACGTCGGGTCGGTACTCCCACGTCACCGCGCTCCGCACGTACCGGCCCGGCGTGATGGCGCGATTCTCGAGGAAGGGACGTCCGATGCCGAGCGGATTCCGATCCACATTCATGCGGACGTCCCGATCCTCCGCGGCGGCGACGTCGAGACGGAACTGCCCCTGCTGGCGCGCGCCCACGAAGCGCATCACCTGGCCCCCGGCGGTCCAGCGGTCCACGTAGTCGTAGTTGTCACGCCCGAGCAGCGCGCCCAGCGTCGAGCCGGAGTCGAACGGGCTGCGGAAATCGTTCGTGATGTCGAGCGATCGCTGCAGCCGCACCGCCCAGATGGTGCGTTCGCGCCGGAGGTCGGCGACCAGCCGGCCGCGGGCGGTCCCCTCCACCCAGGCCCAGCCGGCCGCCCCGCGCACCGTCAGCCCGGGGACGGCATCGCGGAATCGCAGCACCGCCCCGAGCCCGGTGAACGGCCCTTGCACGCGATCGACGCGGAGGAGGTCGCTCAGCCGTTCGGTCTCGAGGGAGAAGCGCGGCGGTCCCGTCGGGCGCCAGCGGTCGGGCGCCACATCATTGAAGTCCTCGGCGCTCACGTCGGCCGTCATCTCACCGAGCTCGGTGGACCAGGCCGTGAAGGCGGCGAGCGTATCCTTCGGCGCGATCACGAGGCGGAAGGGGCGGATCGCGAGGCTGTCCCCGGGTGTCCCCGGCTCCACCCCCGCGGGGATCGGGAGCAGTTCACGGTCCACGAATCGCGTCAGGATCCGGAAGACCGCTCGCGAGTCGCCGACCGAGTTCGAACTCGCGTGCGCCTCGAACCGTTGACGTGCCGGCAGCCAGAACTGGCCCTCGGCCTCGGCGTTCTCCGCTTCCACGTACGCGATGCCCTGGAGACCGGCGTCGCGGAGGAGATCCCACTTCGGCTTCGGACCGCCGACGACGGCGAAGAAGCCGCGCATCCGGACGATGTGGCGCCGGACCGCGTCAAGATCGAGCTCCCCGATGAACACCACGCTCTTCGCCGGCAGGCCCTCGCGGACCGCCACCTGCACGCGCACGATCGGGATCGTGCGGTCACCCGCCCCCATCGTGACGATCGTGTCGCCACCGCCATAGCGGTAGTACCGCTCGCGGTCCGCCGCGAGCGGGTGGACCGCATAGAGCGGGTCGGGGTTGCGCCGGCGTGCGGAACGGCGGGCCGCCTCGCTCGTGTCGCGACCGAAGAGCAGCGCCAGGCGGTTGCCATACAGCGATGGGATCGCCCAGCCCGATCGGAACAGGCCGAGGCTCGCGAACGTCGTCCCGATCGCCTGGGTGCGGTATCCGGTGACCTCCTGCTCGTAGGCGCCGGTACGGTCCCAGGTGAGC
Source organism: Gemmatimonadaceae bacterium (assembly GCA_019694735.1). Classification (GTDB taxonomy): domain Bacteria; phylum Gemmatimonadota; class Gemmatimonadetes; order Gemmatimonadales; family Gemmatimonadaceae; genus Pseudogemmatithrix. The sequence goes on from JAIBBJ010000017.1 coordinate 53,429, forward strand.
GTGCTCGCGACCTGCTCGAGCGACACCGACATCTCCACGCGCTCGGAGCGCCGATTGCCGATCGAGATCTCACTCTCCAGGCGCGAACGGTACCCGCCCAGCCCCGGCGGCACATGACGGTTGAGTTCCGCGGCCTCCGTGACCAGCGTCCGGAGCGCCTCGGACGCGTACGTGGCCGTGTCCCCCCGCGGGAGGGTGTCCGCGGGCAGGGAGAGGGCGAGCAGGAGGGCGGGTAGCAGCATCAGGGCAGTGGTCCGGGCGGAGGTCCTACGGCGGGACCGCGCGCCCGGATTCTACACCGACGCTTGCTCGCTGGACATCATCCGGGCATTCTTGCCGCGATGGAATCCGCTCCCGCCCCGACGCCGGCGCGCGCCTTCACCGGCGCCCAGGCGATCGCGCTCGCCGCGGGCCCGATGACCGGCCTCGCCCTCCGTGCGCTCGCGCCCGGCGGCCTCCCGCCGGCAGCCGCGGGCGTCCTCGGGGTCGGAGCGTGGATGGCCATCTGGTGGATCACCGAGTGCCTTCCGCTCGCCGTCACCGCCTTGCTGCCCATCGCCGTCTTCCCCCTTCTCGGAGTGACGACGACGAAGGAGGCCGCCGCCAGCTTCGCGAACGAGGTGGTCTATCTCTACCTCGGCGGCTTCCTCCTCGCGGCGGCCCTCGAGCATTGGCACGCGCACCATCGCATCGCGCTGGGCGTCATCCGACGCGTCGGCACCAGCTCCCGGCAGCTCGTGCTCGGCGTCATGCTCGCGACCGCGTTCGTGTCGATGTGGATCTCGAACACGGCGACCGCGGCGATGATGTATCCCATCGCCCTTGCCATCGGAGCGCTGTTCGGCACCGGCGAGGCGGCCCGGAGCCAACGGGTCGCCCTGCTCCTCGGCGTCGCGTTCGCGGCGAGCATCGGCGGAATGGGGACGCTCCTGGGGACGCCGCCCAACCTGATCCTCGCGGCGGCGGCGAAGGATCTCGCCGGTGTGACGCTCGACTTCGTCGGCTTCCTCCGCTTCGGGCTGCCGACGATGCTCGTGCTGCTGCCGCTGTGCTGGGTCCTGCTGGTGTTCGTCTTCCATCGCGAACGGATCGAGCTCGGCACCGAGGGCCTCGCGCTGCTCGAGTCGCGTCGGGCCGCCCTCGGCCGCCTCGAGGGCGGCGAGGCGCGCGTCATGGTCGTATTCGTCGCGATGGCCGCAGCGTGGTTCTTCCGGGAGCCGAAGGCGATCGGCGCATTCACCATCCCGGGGCTGACCGACCTGGCGCCGCGGCTCACCGACGCCGGGATCGCCGTGATCGGCGGCATCGTGCTCTTCCTGGTGCCGGGCCGCACGAAGGCGGGGACCGTGCGGCCGCTGCTCACGTGGCGCGAGGCCCGCGAGATCCCGTGGGACGTGCTCTTGCTCTTCGGCGGAGGGCTGTCGCTCGCCGCGGCGATGGAATCGAGCGGACTGGCCGAGCGCATCGGCACGTGGATGGCGGGGCTGCAGGGGCTTCCGCTCCCCCTCGTGCTGCTGGGGCTCGCGGTCGTGACGGTGATCATCTCGGAGCTCGCCTCCAATGCGGCGACGGCCTCGATGGGCATGCCGATCGCGGTCTCCCTCGCACACGCGCTCGGGCAGCCACCGCTGCTCGTGATGATGGTGGTCGGGCTCGCCGCCTCGGTCGGGTACGCCCTGCCCATGGCAACCCCGCCGAACGCGATCGTCTTCGGCAGCGGGGAGCTGACGGTGAAGGACATGGCGCGGGCCGGGCTCGCACTCGACGTGCTCGGCATCCTCGTCGTCGTCGGCGTGGTGCTCATCGCGTTCTAGCCGGGGCGCCCGCTTAGGTTTCTCCCCGATGCGCCACGACTACTCGTTCGTCGCCGACACCGATTCGCTCGATGCGCTCAGGCGCTTGCGGCGCGGATGGGCCGGCTGGGAGCTCGCCGAGGGGGAGTTCCGCGTGCGGCTCCGGGCCGGCGGCACCGTGCGCTGCCATGTCGACCGCGCGGAGATCGAATCGGGGTTCGAGGTCTCCTGCCTCGTGGCGGACTTCCTCGAGGAGCAGGAGACGCTGCCCGCGCGTGATTCCGCGTTCACCTCGCATCCCAACGAGGTGGCGGTCTTCCGCGGCGTGACGTGGCTTGAGCGGCGGCCCGACCTCGGCCCCGAGCATTCGATCCAATACAGCGGGATCCCCGGCATCGCGATCCCCGACGCCGCGGTCGCGAAGTGCGACTTCACGGATGCGATCGCCGTCACCAACGCGGAGGCGGCCCTGATCGTGCGGCTCGCCCTGCGGCCCGGATGGCTCGAGGTGCTGGAGGACCGCACGGAGGTGGAGGAGTTCCTCGCGTTGCGGGGGTTCGCGTGAGCGCGCACCTCGCCGATGGACTCGTGCGGCACGAGGACGGCGTGGTGCGGTGCTGGTGGTGCGGCACCGACCCGCTGTACGTCCGCTACCACGACCTGGAGTGGGGCACCCCGGTGACCGATGAGGTCCGGCTCTTCGAGAAGCTGTCGCTCGAGGGGTTCCAGGCGGGGCTCAGCTGGATCACGATCCTGCGGAAGCGGGAGCGCTTCCGGGAGGTCTTCGCGGGCTTCCGCCCGGAGGCGGTCGCCCGCTTCGGCGCGCGTGACGTCGCGCGGCTGCTGCGCGATCCCGGCATCGTCCGCCACCGCGGCAAGGTCACCGCCGTCATCGAGAACGCGCGCCGGTACGAGGCGCTGTGCGCGGAGTTCGGCTCGCTCGCGGCGTTCATCTGGAGCTTCGAGCCGCGCGGCGCACGCCCGGCGCCGACCGCGCGTCAGGCGATCCCCGCCGTGGTGCCGGCATCCGCCGCGATGTCCAAGGCGCTCAAGGTCCGCGGCTGGCGGTTCGTCGGGCCGACGACGATGTACGCGCTCTTCCAGGCGATGGGGCTGGTGAACGACCATCTGGCGGGATGTCGCCGGCGCGCGGAGGTGGATGCCGTGCG
>JAIBBJ010000045.1 GCA_019694735.1 Gemmatimonadaceae bacterium
GCCGCATCCGACCGCACCGCGCTCGCGGTCCGGGAGGGGCGCATCCTCGCCATCGGCGACGATGCGGGGACGCGCGCACTCGCCGGTCCATCCACGCGCATCCTCGACCTCGGCGGTCGGCGGGTCACCCCCGGCCTGCACGACGCGCACTGGCACCTCCCCACGCGCCGCAGCGCGGACCTCACCGACGCGGCAGGCCCCGCCGAGATCGTGTCGCGGCTCCGCGCGTTCGCCGACTCGGTCCCCGCCGACGCGTGGCTCATGGGGCGCGGCTGGACCCCCGACATGTTCCCGCGCAACACCGCCCATCGCCGCTACCTCGACGGCGCGTTCCCCGACCGCGCCGTCGTGCTCACCGACCGGGACGGGCATCAGGTGCTCGCGAACCAGCGGGCGCTCGACCTCGCCGGCGTGGGGATCGAGACGCCGGAGGTCCCAGGCGGCGCGATCGTCCGCGACCCGGGGGGCAAACCGACGGGACTGCTGCAGGAGACGGCGAACCGCCTCGTGCGCGCGAAGCTCCCGCCGCCGACGGCGGACGAGGTCTACGCCGCACTCCGCTACGAGATGCACCGCGCCGCATCGCTGGGGCTCACCGCCTTGCAGGTCGCCAATGGCCTCGACAGCGCGGAGACGGCGGCGTTCGACCGGGCGCTCGCCGACGACTCGCTGCTGGTGCGATTCCGCGTCGCGGTGCCGTTCACCTCCGACGCGACCGACGCGGCACTCGCCGGGTACCGCGCGCTCGCCGCGCGCTGGAACGGGCCGCTGCTCCGGGCCGGCATCGCGAAGGGGATGCTCGACGGCACGGTGGACGCGGGCACCGCCGCGATGCTCGAGCCGTACGCGGTCGGTGACGGCACGGGCCTCCCGCGATTCACCGCGGAGGAGCTCGAGGCGACGCTCGTCCGCTACGACTCAGCCGGCCTCCAGGTGGAACTGCACGCCATCGGCGACCGCGCGATCCGGATGGCCCTCGACGCCTTCGAGGCGACGGCGCGGCGCAACGGGCCGCGCGACCGCCGCGGGCGCATCGAGCACCTCGAGGTCCCGCACCCGGATGACATCCCGCGCTTCGCCCGGCTCGGCGTGATCGCCTCCACGCAGGCGATCTTCGCGATGCCCGACGCGACGGCCCTGACGAATTACGCGCCGCTGCTCGGCCCGGAGCGCGCCGCCCGTGCGATGCCGTTCCGCGCGCTCGATGCGGCCGGGGCGCGGCAGGCGTTCGGCAGCGACTATCCCGTGTTCCCGATGGACCCGCTCCTCGGCGTCTGGTACGCGGTCACCCGCGAGATGCCCGATGGCACGCCGGCCGGCGGCTGGTTCCCGCAACACCGGATCGGCATCGAAGCCGCCCTCCGCCACTACACGCAGGGCTCGGCCTACGCGGCCTTCCGCGAGGACGAGCTCGGGATGCTGCGCGTCGGGATGTACGCCGACCTCGTCGTGCTGTCGGAGGAGATCGTCGGCGTGGCGCCGCCCGCGCTCCTCCGGGCGAAGCCCGTGCTCACCGTGATGGGCGGGCGGGAGACGTATCGCGCTCCGGGCTTCGGCGCGGACGGTGCACCCCGACCGTGATCAGGTGCGACGCGAGCCCCGGGTTCTCGCCCGCGGTGCCCGCGTTCGACAGGTGGTGGAAGCGGTAGGCGACCGTCAGTCCCGGCTCGCCCGGCGGACCGAGCCGCACCCCGGCCTCGGCGCTCGCGGTGAAGTTGAACCGGGCCGCCTTCGTCGTCGGCACGCGCTCGCTGAACAGGAGCGCGCCGCCGGTCACGCCGAGGAACGGCGCGACGCGGCCGCGCGAGGCGAACCGGCGCGTGATCCCGAGCGGCGCGAAGCCCACGCCCCATGGGGAGCCCGGCGGGAACCAGTCCGCCCGCACCGCCGGATCGGGGGCGAGCACGCAGAGCGCGGCCGTCGTGCAGGGGAAGCCCGTGCCGCGGAGACTCACCAGGGGCGCGCTCATGCGCGCGACCGGCACGAGGTCGGCGTGCCATTCCCAATGCCCTGCCGTCGCCGTCGACGCGATGTCGCCGAACGGGCGGGACCACCGCAACGCGATGAGCCCGAGGCTCATCCCCGGCGTCTCGCCGAGGAGCCCCCATTGCGGCGACGCCGTGGCAACACCGCCCCAGAGCTCGAAGCCACTCGCCGGTGCCCGGCGCGTCGCGGGAGCCGGCGCGGCGGCCACGGCCACGCCACTGCTGTCCCGCACCGCCTCCTGTGCCGCGAGCGGCCGGGCGAGCATCCCGGTCAGCGGACCCGACACCAGCACCGACGCAATAACTGACGCGAACACCGACGCGAGGCGCCGCCTCACGGGCCCGTGGGCCGCGCACGCCCGTCCTCGATGATGTCCACGTCCTTCGTCTCTCGGAGGAAGAGGGCCCCGGCCACGCAGGTCGCGGCGGCGATGACGACCGGGTACCAGAGGCCGGAGTAGATGTTCCCGGTGGACGCGACGATGGCGAACGCCGTCGTCGGGAGGAATCCGCCGAACCACCCGTTCCCGATATGGTA
>JAIBBJ010000030.1 GCA_019694735.1 Gemmatimonadaceae bacterium
GGTCGCCCGCTGGTGCCGCGGCACGACCACGAACACGGCGCCCGTGCCGCCGGCGGGCAGCGCGAAGCGCCCGTCGGCGTCGGTGCGCGCGACGTGCTCCTGGTCCGAGACGACGATCCCGGCCAGGCCCGGCTCGCCGGCGTCGCGGATCCCGTCGCCGTCGCGGTCCTCGAACACGATGCCGGCCGACGCGGCGGGCGCAGGCGGCGCGGGCACGGGCGCTGTCACTGCCGCCTGCGCGGCCGCGACGGCCGCGGCGCAGGCCGCGGCGAGCACGGCGCACAGGGCGGAGCGGAGCGGCACGGCCATCACGGCACCCTCAGGACGGGAGGTTCGCCAGCAGGAAGCGGATCGCGTTCTCGCCCATCACGGCCCGGATCTCCGCCTCGGTGAAGCCGGCGTCGAGCAGCGCCTGCGTGAGCTGCGGAAGGCCGCGGGCGTCGATGGCGACCGTCGTCGCGCCATCCCAATCGGAGCCGAGCGCGACGTGCTCGAGGCCGGCGACCGTCACCGCGTGCCGGATCGCCCTCGCGACGTCGCGCGGCGAGGTCGAGCAGGCCGCCGCGTCCCAGTACCCGATGCCGATCAGCCCGCCGTTGGCGGCGAGCGCACGCAGCTGGTCGTCGGAGAGGTTCCGTGGCCCGGGGCACGTGGCCTGCACGCCGCCGTGGCTCACCACCACCGGGCGCGTGGCCACCATGAGCGCCTCGCGGAACGCGGCCGGCGCGCTGTGCGCGAGGTCCACGATCATCCCCAGCCGCTCCATCCGTGCGATCACCTCGCGGCCGAGCGGCGTGAGCCCGCCCTTCGCCTCGCCGTGCGCCGAGCCGGCGACCTCGTTGTCGAAGAAGTGCGCGAGTCCCGCCATGCGGAAGCCGTGCGCCGCGAGGGTGTCCACGTGCTCCAGCCTGCCCTCGAGCGCGTGCAGCCCCTCGGTGTTCAGGAAGCCGATCACCGGCCGCTCGGCGTCGGGCCCGCGGAACTCGGCGCGCCGCTGGAGCGCGTGGCGGAGGTCGGGCGCGCTGCGCACCAGCACGAGCCGACCCTGCGAAAGCGCGGCGGTCCGCTCGAGCTTCGTTCCCTGCCACAGGGCGCGCTGCAGCAGGGAGCCGTAGGTCCGCGGCGGCCACCGCGACGCGATGGCGAGCAGCGTGACGTTGTCCGTGGTGGACGGGTTGCGCTCGTAGTTCTGGCCTTTCGGCGTCTTGGTGACGGTGCTGAACACCTCCACCGCGACGTTCCCCTCGGCGAGACGCGTGACGTCGGTATGCCCGCGCCGGTGCGGCCCCAGCGGCCCGCGGTCCCAGAGCAGCAGGTCATCGTGCAGGTCCACGATCCGGAGGGTCCCGTGCAGGGCACGCGCCTGCTCCGTGACCGCGATGCCCGACGCCGTGTCCACGGCGTTCATCGTGCCGTCCACGTACACCGGCACCGCGAAGAAGAAGCTGCCCACGAGCGCGAGGACGAGCCCGGCCGCGAGCGGGAGCCCGAGCAGCCGCCGCATCATGGGCCCGCCGGGAACTGCCGGATCCACTGCCACACCGACTGCGCGGACGCATCCGCGGTGCCGGCGCGCGTGAAGAAGTCGCGGAGCCACGGCTCGCGGCCCGGCGTCTGGCGCCCGAGCGCCTGCGCCTCGAAGGCGACGAGGTAGCCGACCATCATCGCGGGGGCACCCTGGGCGGCCTGCCGCAACGGGCTGCGGTCGTGCGGAGCGACGCTCGGGCCGGACCAGTCGAGGCGTCCGGCGACGCGCAGCGCCTCCTCCACGGCGCGCACGTCGATCCGCGCCGGGCCCGGCGTGACCAGCCAGAACGGACCGGCGAGCAGCGCCGTGCCCGGCCCCGGCCCGGGCTCGCCGTTCGAGTGCAGCACCGCCAGCGGGCGACCCAGCCGCCCGGCCGCCGCCTCGACGCGCCAGAACGCGATGATGCGCTCCGCCGCATCGGCGAGCGAATCGGCGGTGAGCCCCTTCGGGAGCGGCAGCCGGTGCCGCGCGACCAGCGTGCGCGCGACCTCGGGCACGTTCAAGAGCGACCGGTTCACGATCGCGACGTCCGGCCGCAGGCGCTGCAGCGCCTGCAGCATCACCGGCGGGTACGTGTCGATGTCGCCGGCGCTGATCGCGATCGCGTCCTTCGGGAGGGTGGTCAGCACCCATCGCGCGTGCGCGGTCCACGCCGACGGGATCATCGCCGACCGCTCGAGCCCCGCCAGCGCGCGCCGCTCGCCGGGCGCGTCGTTGCGGCGCAGCGCCTGGCCCCACAGGTGCATCCAGGACGAACCGTTGCGCGGATCGCAGGCGACGGCCCGCTCGTAGTGCGCGCGCGCGGAGTCGGTGGACGTCGCCCCGTCGCGGTTGAACTGCGGGTCCCAGAGCATGCCGAGCACCTCGTGCGCCACCGACTGGCAGGCATCGAGCCGGACGGCCTCGCTCGCTTCGGCGCGCGCCGTGGTGACCTCTCCCAGCCGGCGCGCGGCGTCCGCGTACCACGCGTGGCGCGCCGCGTCGTCGGGCCGCGCGCGCACGGCGGCCGCGAGGAGTGCGTATGCCTCGTCCACGCGGTTCGCGAGGAAGGTGCGGCGCGCGCGGGCGAAGTCGTCGCCCGCGCCGGGGACCTCGCGCGCGGCGGTGCCGCCTTGCGCTGCCAGCACCGAGGGCGCGGCGGCGAGCGTCAGCCATGCCGTGAGGGCGGTCAGGGCGCGACGCGCGGGTCGGGGCGGGCGGGGCATCCGGGACCTGCGGCGGTGCGTCAGGCCCGGCGGGGGGTGCGACATCTCATCTCCTCAGGAGGCCGATCCGCAGGCCGGCCGCGGAATCCGCGATCAGGGTGGCGAGGCGCTTCGCCCGCGTCTCCGGGCGCTTGGCGCTCGCCACCCAATGCGACGCCGTGCGCCGATACCCCGGCGGCTGCGCCTCCCAGAATCTCCACGCCTTGGTCGCCTTTTTGAAGGTGGCGACCTGTGCCGGGCTCAGCGTGGCGGCCTTGCGCTCGAACGCGTACACCCCGGCGCGCGCCTCGTCCCGGGCCGCGAACACCGCCAGCCCGGCCGGCCGCATCAGGCCGGCGGCGATCATCGCCTGCGCCTTCCGCGTGTTCACGTCGCTCCAGATGCTGCGGGGCCGCCGTGGCGTGAACCGGATGGTGTACGCCTCCGCCCCGAGCGACCGCCGCACGCCGTCGATCCACCCGAAGCAGATCGCGACGTCCACCGATTCGCTCCACGTCAGGCTCGGCCGTCCCGTATCCACCTTGTGGAATCCGACGAGCACCTCGGTCGCGGTGCGGTGGTGCCGGTCGAGCCACGCGCGGAACTGCGCCGGCGACGCGAAGAACCGCGCGGCCGCCTCGGGTCGGCGGGCCGGGTTCACGCCGGCGGCCCCGCCGGGTGCCTGGTGCAGGCCGGCGGCTGCTCCACCGAGTAGGCGAGCGTGAGGATCCGCCAACCGGCCGTCGTCCGCACCAGCGTGAACACGTCCACGCCGCAGTGCGACCAGGCGCCACCCACGTAGAGGTCATAGGGCATCCACACGGTGGCGACGTTCCCCGCGACCATCGCGTGCGCCGCGAACCCGCGCTCGGTGATCGCGGTGGCCGGCACCGACGCCCGCTCGGTCTCGCGGCTGCGCGCGCGCACCACCGGCCCATCGCGGCCCTGTCGCGTCGCCGCGATCACCGCCTCCGGTACCATCAGGTCGGTGAAGCCGACGAAATCGCGACGCGTGATCGCCGCGAGCGCGGAGTCGGCGACGGCGAGCACGGCGAGCGAGTCGGTGCGCCGGTCGGGGAGGGGTGCGGGCGGCGCGGCCGCCGGGCGCACCGCCTCCGTCTGCGCGGCGAGCGGCGCCGGTCCGCCCGCGGCGAGGCCCGCGAGGCCGAGCGCCAGCAGCAGCGCGCGCGCCGCGCCCGGCCGCGCGGCTGGCGGCAGCCACGTGCCGATCCAGTCGCGCGCGGCGCGCCAGGCGCGCCCCGCCGCGAACCCGGCCACGCTCGCGAGTTCCTCGATCGTCGGCTCGGCCTCCTCGCCGAGCGACCGCAGGATCCGGCTCCGCATGCGCATCACCACGGGCGTCCCCACCTCCACGGCATTGAACCACGGGTCGTAGCGGGTGCCGATCCCCTCGATCAGCGCCGCCGTCCGCGCGAAGTACACCAGGTCGCGCGGCAGGATCACCGGGAAATCATACAGCGACTGCATCACGCGGTCGGCCAGCATCGTCTCGATCCGCTGCTGCGTCGTGCTCCGCGCGCTCGCCATCGCCACCAGCAGCTCGGCGAGCCGCGCGATCTCACCCGGGTCCGCACCCGGGGCGATGAGCCCGAGCGCGTAGAACCCCTCCGCCACCGCCGCCGGGTCGCGCCGGATGCTCGCGAAGACCGTGCGGATGAGCTTGAGGCGCAGCTCGGGCGGCACGCGCACCATCATGCCGAAGTCGAGGAGCACCAGCCGCCCGTCGGGCGCGACCATCAGGTTCCCGGGATGCGGGTCGGCGTGGAAGAGCCCGTCCACGAGCATCATCTGCACGTAGACCTCCATCACCGTGCCGGCCAGCCGCGCCGCGTCCACGCTCCCCGCGACCAGCCGGTCCACGCGGCGCCCCTCGAGGAACTCGAGCACCAGCACGCGCTGTCGCGTGAGCTCGTGCACCACGTCCGGGATCCGCACCCGCGCGTTCCCCTCGAAGTTCCGCCGCACCTCGGCGGCGTACTCCGCCTCGAGGCGGAAGTCCATCTCCTCGCTGATCCGCGCCGCGAACTCCTCCACCAGCGCGCGGAAGCCGATCAGGTGCGGCGTCGGCCAGCGGCGTGCGGCCCAGGCGGTGATCGTGCGCGCCGATGCGAGGTCGCGCGCGACCGTGGCCTCGATGCCGGGGCGCAGCACCTTCACGGCGACGTCGCGCCCGCGCCACCGCGCGCGGTGCACCTGACCGAGCGAGGCCGCCGCGACGGGCGTCGGGTCGATCGTTTCGAACACCGCCTCGGCCTCCGTGCCGTACGCGGCGCGCAACTGCGCGCGCACCGCCTCCCACGGGACCGAGGGCACCTGGTCGGTGAGCGTGCCGAGCGTCGAGAGGTACGGCTCGGGGATCAGGTCGGCGCGCGACGCGAACACCTGCGCGAGCTTCACGAACGTGGGTCCGAGCCCAGCGATCCTCGCCACCAGTGCCTCCGCCCGTCGCCGGTGGTAGGCGGGCGCGCGCCGCAGCGGCGCACCCCACCAGAGCCAGCGGCGGCGGTCGCGGAGCAGCGCGACGACGAACGGCCCGAGTGCGAGGACGATGCGGAGGGTATGCAGCATCGGGTTCAGTGCATCAGGCGCCAGGCGACGTAGGCCAGCACCGGCGCCACGACGAGCAGGATCGCGATCGGCGCCGGGATATGCGTCGTCCGCGCCTGCCGCTCCTGCCACGCGGCACGGAACGCCGGGTCGGCGGCGATCATCGCCTCCACCTGCGCCTTCGCGTCGCTCAGCGAGAGCTTCCGCAGCCGGCGGAGCTCGCGGATGCCCCCGATCAGGTTGCCCTGCGCGAGTTCCGCATGGACGGGCTCGAGGTCGTTCGGCTGGTCGGGCATCGGGCGGGGAAGGGAAGAGGGAGCCGTTGCCGAAAGCTACTGGGGTCCCCGCCTCAGCCGCCGAGCCGCGCCCAGGGGGTCCGCGCCAGGTACCGGGCGAAGGTCTCCCTCCCCTGCGGTCGATGGGGCGCGGTGTTGTGCCCCGCCCGGAAGCCCGCCGCCAGCCCGCCGAACATCGGGAACGGGACCACCCGCCGACCGGGCGCCCGCGCCGCGGCCCAGCGCCGGGCCGCCTCCGCCCACGTCATCGCCTCGGCGGCGAGCCGCGCCGTGCCGTCCACATCGGCCTGCGAGGCGTTCCGCGCATGGTCAGGGGCAGTCGAAGGAAGCGCGCGCCATGGCGAGGATCCCGCGTTCGGGCACGATGAACTCGCCCAGCCGCACCGGGCGCATCGGCGGCTCCGGGACGCCGAGCGCGCGGCCGTGCAGCGTCGCCTCCGAGGTGGCGACGAGCCACATGCGTTCCGGCAGCAGCCGGTAGCGCTGGCCGTTGGGCATCCGTCCCGCGAGGCGGATCCGGCCCGCGCCCAGGAGCGGCGCGCCGACGCGCTCGAGCATCCAGCGCGCCGGTGCCGACCGCACCGCGGCGGCGGGCGCCAGTGCCGCGAAGCCGGCGTAGCCGACGAAGAGCGGATGTGACGCGAAGGTGAGCCGCCATCGCAGCCCGATGCCGTCCACCCGCACCTCGAGCGCATCGTCGGCCTCCCAGGTGAGCGCGATCGGCAGCACCTGCGATTCGCTCGTCAACGCGGAGATGTAGCGTGCGCAGCTGAGGTCGGCCGCGACGTCCGAGATCACGCGCCACCGCCCGCCCGGATCGCGGTGCCAGACCGAAGCGTAGGGCGTCCCGAGTGAGGAGGCCTCCCATCGGCGGAGGCCGAGCACGTGGCCGCTGGCGAACGTGAGCCCCATCACCCCCCATCCGTGGAAGTGGTCGCCGGGCCCTGCCGGCACGGCGGCCGAGCGGCGGAGCTGCTCCACCGCCGCACGCGGGGTGGGGGCGAGCGCGGTGAGCGGGGACGGGCGCATGCGCGTGGCTCCGGTGGGGGACACCCTCCACTGCGCCCCCGGCATGCGCGGCCGGACATCCGGTGGCAGCATGTCACCGTCGCAGCGCAGCGCGGGCGCGCACGATGCGCTGCACATCGCTGTGCCCCTCGCCGCGCTGCCGGATGACCTTCGCCAGCACCGCCTCGTAGATCGAGTCCGCGCGCGCGACGTCGCCGCGCGCCGCCGCGAGGCGGGCGAACCCGAGCTGGGTCAGCCCGGCGAACGCGCTCTCCGCGCCGAACACCTGGTCGCGGATCGCTACCGCACGTGCGTACGCGCGCTCCGCCTCGTCGAAATGGTGGGCCGAGAGCTCGAGCTCGCCGAGGGCGAGCAGCGTGCCGGCGACGGCGCTGTGCACCGGCCCGTACACCCGCTCGAAGTAGGGCAGTGCCTCGCGCTGCCGCGCGATGGCCTCGGTGAGCTGCCCGTCCCGTGCGAGCCCCCAAGAGAGCGCCGCGAGCGACCATCCCCGGTTGCCGTCGCTCGGTGGATACCGGCGCTCGATCTCCACCGCCGCACGCAGGACCTCGATGCCCTCGCGCCGCTCGCCGCCGTTGATCAGCACGGCCCCGGCGGACCGCATCCGCGCGGCCGCGGCCGGGTGCTCGGGACCGAGCGCGAGGCGCGTCTCCACGAGCGCGGCCCGCGCCAGCGCGATCGCCTCCGGGCGCTGCGCCTCGTGGTCCACGAGCCGCTCCGCGAGTCGCAGGGACAACCCCGCCGGTTGCGGGTGCGGCCGGGGCCACGCGCGTCGCGCCACGGCGAGCGCGTGCCGTGTCACCGCGATGGACGAGTCGCGCGCGTCGTCGCGGTAGAGGATCGAGGCGTAGGTCTCGAGCTCCCGCGCGTACGCCTCGGGGTCCGGGGCACCGCCACGCTCGTGCTCGGCCACCGCCAGCGCGGCGTGCGTGCGCGCGGTGCCGTAGTCGTCGAGGTACACCGCGAGCTGCGCCACCTGCCGGTAGCTCGACGCGATGGTCGGGTCGCCGGGCGAGAGCGTCGCCCGGCGGATCGCGAGGCCGCGGCGCGCCGCGGCGAGCGCGCGCCGGTACTCGCCCTTCTGCCGCAGCACCTCCGACAGTTCGTCGTACGCCTGGCCAGTGAGCGGGTCGTCGTCACCACCCGCCGCCTCGCGCAGCGCCACGACGCGCGTCGCGAGGGACTCCGCGCGCACCACGTCGCCGATCGAGAGGTGCGCGCGGCCCAGCGCGTCCAGCATGCGGGCCTGCAGCCGCGGGTCGTGGTCGCTCCGCTCGGCCTCCTGGCGCCCGCGCTCCAGCAGTTCGGGCGCCGTGAGCCCGTCCCGCCCGTCGGTGCCGGGGCCCGCCGGTTCGAACAGGCTCACGAGGAACATGGACATCGCCTCGGCGTCGCGCAGCGTCGTCTCCGCCGTGCGGCGCGCCGCCTCGGCGCGCGCCGTCGCCGCGCGAGCCCGCTCGGCCTGGACCCGCGCCGCCCAGAGCCCGCTCGAGAGCGCGAGCGTGACCGCGCCCACCGCCGCGACCAGTACGCGGTGCCGCCGCATCCCCTTCTGGAAGCGGTACCACACCGTCCCACGGTGCGCGTGCACGGGGAATCCCTGCCGGTACCGGTCGATGTCCTCCGAGAGCAGGGCGGGGGACCCGTAGCGCTGGCCCGCCTCCTTCCGCAGCGCCCGCATCACGATCGCATCCACGTCGCCGCGCAACGTGCCGGCGTGGCGCGGCGCGGCGCGGCTGGGCAGTGGCGGCTCCACCTCGCAGATGCGACGGAACGCCTCCGCCGGCGCCACGCCGTCGAGCTCGCTCGCGTGCCGTCCCGTGAGCAGCTCGTAGAGGATGAGCCCGAGCGCGTAGACGTCGCTCGCGGTCGTCAGCACGCCGCCGCGGATCTGCTCCGGGCTCGCGTACGCCGGCGTCATCGGCCGGGCCGCGGTGCGGGTCATCGGCAGCGCCGCCCCGCCTGACGGGGCGAGGAGCTTCGCGATGCCGAAGTCGAGCAGCTTCACCGCACCGCCGGCCGTGACGAGGATGTTCCCGGGCTTGAGGTCGCGGTGGAGCACGAGGTTGCGGTGCGCGTGCTCCACCGCAGCGCAGACGTCCTGGAAGAGCGCCAGCCGCTCCTCGATCCCGAGGCCCTCGTGCGCGCAGTACTCCGTGATCGGCACCCCGTCCACGTACTCCATCACGAGGTACGGCTGCCCGCCCTCGGCCGCGCCGCCGTCGAGCAGCTGCGCGATGTGCGGATGCGAGAGCGACGCGAGGATCTGGCGCTCGTCGAGGAAGCGGCGCCGCAGCTCGTCGGCGTTACGGCTCGCCAGCAGCAGCTTCACCGCGACCTGCCGGTGGAACTGCCCGTCGTCGCGCGCGGCGAGGTACACCACGCCCTGTCCGCCGCGCCCGATCTCGCGCAGCACCTTGTACGGGCCGATCCGCCGCGGCCGGCCGCCCGGCTCCCCCTGCGCCGCGAGCGAGGCGATCGGTGCGCGCAGGGCGTCGAGTGGCGCGTCGGCGGCCGCATCCGCATCGAGCAGCGCCTCCACCTCACGCCGCAGCGCCGGGTCGTCCGCGCATCGCGCGGCCAGCCAGGCGGCGCGGTCCGCCGCCGGCTGGTCGAGCGCCGCCTCGAAGAGCTCCTCGACGGCGGCGCGGCGCGCGGTGTCCGCCGCCGTCAGGGGGCGTCCCCCGCCGGCACGGCGGCCGGCGCCTCGGTCAGTGCACGGTTCAGCCACGCGCGGGCCTTCACCCAGTCGCGGCCCACGGTGCGCACCGTCACGCCGAGCGCCTCGGCGATCTCCTCGTCGCTCAGCCCGGCGAAGTAGCGGCACTCCACGACCTGCCGCTGCCGCGGCTCCAGCCGCTCGATGGCGTCGTTGAGCGTAAGGAGCCCCTCGGCGTCCACTGCGGGGCCGCCGACCCCGTCGGTGAGGGTCACCCTCGCCCACTCGCCGCCGCGCTTCTGCGCCCGGCGCTCCCGGGCGCGGTCCACCAGCACTTGCCGCATCGCATGCGCGGCGATCGCCAGGAGGTGCGCCCGGCTCGTCGCCCGCGGCGCGTGCGCCGCCAGCTTCAGGTATGCCTCGTGGACCAGCGTCGTCGGCTGGAGGCTCCGCGGCCCCTGCTCGCGCGCGAGCTGCCGCTGGGCCAGCCGACGGAGCTCGTCGTACACGAGCGGGACCATGGCGTCGAGTGCCTGCCGGCGCGCGGCCGGCTCACCCGCACCGGTCTCCGTGCCCGCTTCCTCTCCCGTCCCGGTCTCGGCCAGCATCATGGCCCTCCTCCCGGCGTCCCGCGGGCGCCCCGAAAGTGCGACGGATCCCGGACTGCGGCAATCCGGTTCCTGCTCCCTTCCCATTGCGGCGGCGGCGGGCAGGACCGGACACACCCCCTACGTGGAATCCGTTCTGCCGTTTCGGCATATTCCACTGACGCAGCCCCCCTCAGCCCACAAGGACCGTCCCGAATGTCCGAGACCACCGGCCCGCTCAAGCGGACCCCCTTCTACGACATCCACGTCGCCGCCGGCGCCAAGATGGTCCCCTTCGCCGGCTTCGAGATGCCCATCCAGTATCCGGGCGGCATCACGGCCGAGCACCACGCGGTGCGCACCGGGTGCGGCGTCTTCGACGTCAGCCACATGGGCGAGTTCATCATCAAGGGGCGGCAGGCGATCGATTTCGTCACCTTCGTCACCACGAACGACGTCGCCGCGCTCGCCGACGGCCAGGTCCACTACTCGGCCATCCTCACCGAGCAGGGCACGTTCGTGGACGACTGCCTCGTCTACCGCTACGCCGCCGACCACCTGATGATGGTCGTGAACGGCTCCAACAAGGACAAGGATCTCGCGCACATCTCGCGCTACGCGGGCCGGTTCGACTGCGTGCTCACCGACGTGAGCGACGACATCGGCCTCCTCGCCGTGCAGGGCCCGGCCGCGCAGGGGATCCTGCAGGCGATGACGCCCAAGGCGCTCGACGACATCAAGTATTACTGGTTCTGCGAGACCACCGTCGCCGGCATCCCGATGACCCTCTCGCGCACCGGCTACACCGGCGAGGACGGCTTCGAGCTCTACCATGACACGCGGCACTCGGCGGCGCTCTGGAAGGCGCTGATGGACACCGGACGCATCCAGCCCGTCGCCCTGGGCTGCCGCGACTCGCTGCGGCTCGAGATGGGGATGGCGCTCTACGGGAACGACATCGACGACACCGTCACGCCCCTCGAGGCCGGCCTCGGCTGGCTCGTGAAGATGAAGAAGGGCGACTTCGTCGGCCGGGCGGCGCTCGAGGCGCAGAAGGCCGCCGGCGTCCCGCGGAAGCTCGTCGGGTTCACCTTCACCGAGAAGGCGATCCCGCGGCACGGTTACCCGGTGTTCGTGGACGGCCAGCCGAGCGGCACCGTGATGAGCGGCATCATGAGTCCCAGCGTAGGGTGCGGGTTGGGCACCGCCTACGTCCCGGCGGCGTTCGCCAAGGAGGGGAACGTCCTCGAGGTCGAGATCCGCGGGAAGCGTGTCGCGGGCACGATCACGGGCTTCCCGTTCTGGAAGAAGGGAACCGTCAAGCGCTGAGCCACCGCGTGTCCGTCCTCATCACCCTCAGCGACGTCGAGCCTGCCGTCCGCCTCAACGCCCTCCTCGAGGGCGACGGGGTGCGGACGACGCTCGTGTCGCCGATGGACGACCTGCCGAGCGAGATCCGCCGCGCGAAGCCGGACGTCATCGTCTTCACCGGCGCGCTGCTCGACCCGCAGACGCTCGGCATCGTCCGCGACGTGCTCTGGACGGGCGCGGCCGTGGTCGGCCTCGCCGACGTGGGTGATGCCGCGCTCGAGCAGCGCCTCAAGGGGGTCGGCTTCAGCGAGGTCCTCGCGAAGCCGGTGACCGCCGAGGCGCTGCGCGCCACGGTCCACGAGCTGCTCGACCGGCAGCGTGTCACGCGCGAGACGGGGCTCTGGGGCGAGAGCGAGGCGGTGAAGCAGGTGCTGGTGCAGGTCGCGCAGATGGCGCCGGTGTCGAGCACCGTGCTCATCGAGGGCGAGAGCGGCACCGGCAAGGAGCTCGTCGCGCGCGCCATCGCGCGGCTCTCGCCGCGGCGGAACAAGCCGTTCATCGCCGTCAACGTCGGTGCGCTCCCCGAGACGCTGCTCGAGAGCGAGCTGTTCGGCCATGAGAAGGGCTCGTTCACCGGGGCGGCGGAGCGGCGCATCGGGCGCTTCGAGCTCGCGAGCGGCGGCACGCTGTTCCTCGACGAGATCGGCGAGATCCCGCCGAGCACCCAGGTGAAGCTCCTGCGCGTGCTGGAGGAGCGCGAGGTGACCCGCGTCGGCGGCACGCAGGCGATCCCGGTGGACGTGCGCGTGGTGGCGGCGACCAACCGCCCGCTGCGCGAGACGGTGGAGCGCGGGCAGTTCCGCTCCGACCTGTTCTACCGGCTCAACGTGCTCCGGATCTACCTGCCGCCGCTGCGCGAACGCCGCGGCGACATCCCGCTCCTCGTGCGGCGCTTCGTGCGCGAGTTCGCCGAGCAGCACGACCGCGAGTTCCACGGGATCTCGGCCGAGGCGATGCAGGCGCTCGTGCACTACGGGTGGCCGGGCAACGTGCGCGAGCTCCGCAACCTCGTCGAGTCGATGGTGGTGCTCGCCACCGGTCGCGAGATCACGCTGGCCGACATCCCGGCGGCGATCCGCGAGGGCGGGCAGGAGCGGCTGTTGCCGGTGCCGATCGGCCCGATCGTGCGCGAGGGGGAGCGTGCCGAGGGACGGGAGCTCGAGTTCATCGTGCGCAGCCTGGTGGAGGTGAAGCTCCAGCTCGAGGAGCTGCGCCGTCGGGTGGACGAGGACCGCACGGTGATCGCGCAGCTGGCCGCGGGGGCGGGCGCGGGCGTCGCAGGCGGGGCCGTCCCGTTCGGCCTCGCGCGCGAGGGGCTGGTGGCGGGTCCGGGCCTGATGGTGCCGACGTGGGGGCCGGCCGCGGGCATCGAACCGATGGGCGCCCACGGTCCTGCCAACGCCGTCACGATCACGCCGGGGATGACCATGGCGGAGATCGAGAAGGCGGCGATCCTGGCCGCGTTGCGCGAGACCCGGGGCAATCGTCGGAAGGCCGCCGAGATCCTGGACATCGGCGAACGGACCATGTACCGGAAGCTCAAGGAGTACGAGGTCCCGGACCGGTTCGG
>JAIBBJ010000071.1 GCA_019694735.1 Gemmatimonadaceae bacterium
CGATCTTCCAGACCGCCTGGCTGATGGGGCCCTCGACGATGCTGCGGTCGAAGGTCTTGCCCTTCGGGGGGGTTCCGGCCATCCGGGAACGTTCGCCGGGGGATGGCGGATTGCGCTAGTACGGCGGCGCGTTGACGCGGCGCTACACCCCGTGCCGCTCCTCCGGATGCAGCCGCCGCAGCCGCCGGAGCGTGGGCACGGTGAGCGCGACGGTGCCCACCACGCCGAGCGTCGCCAGCCCGCCGATGACCACGGCCCGGGACGCGCCCCACCACTTGGCGGTGATCCCGGACTCGAACATCCCGATCTCGTTCGAGCTGCCGATGAAGATCTGGTTCACCGAGCTCACGCGCCCCAGCAGCCCCTCCGGGGTGCGCGCCTGCAGCAGCGTGCTGCGGATGACCACGCTCACCATGTCGAACATCCCGCTCAGCGCGAGCAGCCCGAGCGAGAGCGGGAACCACGTGGAGTAGCCGAAGCCCACCATGCTGGCCCCGAAGCCGGCGACGACCCAGAGCAGCACGCGCCCGGTGTGCGCCCAGTCCTTCCGCCGCGCGAGGACGATGCTCGTCAGCACCGCCCCCACCGCCGGGGCCGCGCGCAGCAGGCCGAGGCCGGTGGGTCCGACGTGCAGGATCTCGGCCGCGAAGATCGGCAGCAGTGCCACCGCACCGCCGAAGAAGACCGAGAAGAGGTCCAGCGTCAGCGCGCCGAGCAGCACCGGGTCGCCGAACACGAACCGCACGCCGCCCGCGACCGACTGGAGGACGCTCTCGTGCGTGACCGCGCGCGCGGGCGAGCGGTGCGTGATGGAGACGAGCACGAGGGTCGCGAAGAGCATCAGCGCCGCGTCCACGGTGTAGGCGAGCCGTGTGCCGCCGAGGGCGTAGAGCAGGCCGCCGAGCGCCGGGCCCACCACGGCGGCGAGCTGCCAGCTCCCGCTGCGCCAGGTGATGGCGTTCGCGAAGAGCTCGCGCGGCACGAGCTCCGCCGAGAGCGCCTGCCGCGCCGGCTGCAGGAAGGAGCGCGCGACGCCGCTCACGACGATCACCGCGTAGATGGCGGTGAGCCGCGCCCCCGTGAGCAGCTCGGCGCCGAGCGGGCGCGCGCCGGCGAGCAGCCAGAGCGCGACGCTGCACCCGACGAGCACCCAGAGCGCGATCAGCGAGATGCGGCGGCGGTCGTGGCGGTCGGCGACATGCCCCGCGAAGAGCGCGAAGCTGATCGCCGGCAGCGCCTCGGCGAGCCCGATCATCCCGAGTGCGAACGGGTCCTTGGTGAGGTCGTAGACCTGCCACCCGACCACCGTGCCCTGAACCTGCACGCCGAGCGTGAGGGTGAAGAGGGTGACGATGTAGCGCGCGAAGAGCGGGAAGCGCAGCGCGGCGAACGGGTCGTGTCGGACGGTCGTGGCGTCGGGCGCGGCCATCAGGGGAGGCGAGGGGGACGGGAGCGCAATCTAGCGGCTCACGCGCGCGCGCCGGCGAGGATCGCCGCGGCCGCCTCGCGCAGGTGCGCCACCGCCGTCTCCATCTCCGCGCGGCGCGTGCGGAAGCTGAGCACGCAGACGCGGCCGAGGAAGCGCTCGCCCACCTGCGCGCCGGTCACCATCACCTTCCCGCGCCGGGTCACCTGCTCCATCAGGTCCCGGGTGGCGCGGTTCTGCGCCTCCAGCGTCCCGAGCCCGGGGCCTTCCATATGGAAGGCGAAGAGCGAGAGCTGCGGCGCGGCGTCCATCACGATCCCGGGGATCCGGGCGACCGCATCGGCCGCCCAGAGGGCGAGCGCGCGCTTCTCGGCGATCGCCGCCCGGTAGCGCGCCGCGCCGTAGAGCTTGAGCGAGAGCCAGACCCGGAGCCCAGGGAAGCCGCGCGAGAGCTCGGGCCCGTACTGCGCCGGGTCATGGAATTCGTCCTGGTTGGGCGGGAGGTATCCGGCGGTGGACGAGTGCAGCGCGCGCAGCGCCTCGCCGTCCCGCACGAGCAGCGCGCCGGTGCCGTACGGCAGGAACATCCCCTTGTGCGGGTCGAGCGTGAGCGAGTCGGCACGCGGGAGCCCGGCCAGCAACGGGCGCAGGTCCGGCACCGCGTGGAAGAACGCGCCGTAGGCGCCATCCACGTGGTGCCACATCCCCTCGTGCGCGGCGAGGTCCGCGATCGCATCGAGCGGGTCCACGGCGCCGGTGTTCGTGGTGCCGGCGGACGAGACGACGAGGAACGGCTCGAGCCCCGCGGCGCGGTCGGCGGCGATGGATGCGGCGAGCGCGTCCACCTGCATGCGGTACGCGGCATCCACGGGGATGCTGCGCACGCGGTCGTGCGCGATGCCGGCGAGGCGCGCCGCCTTCGCGATGCAGTGATGCCCCTGGGTGCTCACGTAGATCGTGCCGCGGCGGATCTCCGGCCCGAGGTGCCGCTCGCGCGCGGCGGCGATGGCATTGAACATCGCCATCGAGCCGCCGGTGGTGAACAGGCCGCGGGCGGTCGCCGGGAAGCCCATCCAGTCGCGCAGCCACTCCAGCGCGTTCGCCTCGAGCTGCACGAGGGCGGGTGCGGCCTGCCAGATGCCGGTGTAGCGGTTGGTCGTGTCGGCGATGAAGTCGGCGAGCGCCGCCGGGTACACGCCGCCGCCCGGGATGTACGCGAGGTAGCCGGGGCTGGTGGTGGTGAACGAGCGCGGGATCCACTCGTCGAAGAGCCGGTCGAGCAGCCCGTCGAGCGGCGCGCCCTCCTCCGGCGCGGGCTCGCGCATCGTGCGGCAGAGCGCGGCCGCATCCACGTCGCCGCGGCTCGGCTGCTCGGGCAGCGACGCGAGGTGCGCGACGGCGCGGTGGACCACCGCCTCGCCCATCGCGCGCATCGCGTCGGGGGAGAGCTCGAGGTCGGCAGGATCGGACGCGAGGACGTTCGGCGGGATCGGCACGCCTGAACGATAGGCGCGACCGGTGCGCGGCAGGAGTTCCCTCCGGCGCGGACCGCACCGCCCGCCCCCGATCCCCCGCTGTCGCGCGCGCGGGGTGCGCGCCAGGCCGCGACCGAACGCACGAGCGCCCCGGGTCCACCGGACCCGGGGCGCTCCGCTCACGCGTCACCGCGCGGGTGACGCCGCCTGATCACGGCTTGCGCACGGTCGGCCGCGCCGCGGTACTGTCGCGCCGGCGCTCGCGGCGGTCCTCCGCACGGTCGCGCTTGTTCTCGGCGCGGTCGCGGACGTCCTCGCGGCGGTCCCGCTTGTCCTCGGCGCGGTCGCGGACATCCTCGCGGCGGTCGCGGCGGTCCTCGAGGGTGTCGCGCTTGCCGCCCTGGTGCTGCGCGTCGCGTACGTCCTCACGGCGATCGCGGCGGTCCTCCGCACGGTCCCGCACATCCTCGCGGCGGTCCGCGCGGTTCTCGGTGCGGTCGCGCACGTCCTCGCGGCGGTCGCGGCGATCCTCGGCGCGGTCGCACACGGTGTTGGGCGCGCAGCGGCGGACGGTGTCGCGCTTGGCGGCGGCGGGCGCCTGCTGCGCGACGGCGGGCAGCGCGACGAGGGCGAGGGCGGCGAGGGCGTTGGCGAGGGGCTTGTACATGGTCGGGCTCTCCGGTGGGGTGGGCAGCGCGGGATGCGCCGCGTTCGCCTATCCGACGAACGATCCCCCGCCAGGGTTAAGCGTGTGACCTGCCGCACACGGCGGGTGTGCGCGCGCCCGCACGATTCACCCGGCGAGGGCGGCGAGGCGCTCCATCACCGCCGTCCGCAGCTCGGCGGGCGCGAGCACTTCCGCGTCCGCGCCGTAGCGGAGCGCGTGCCGCACGCCCCACTCGAGGTCGAGCAGGGGATACTCCGCCTCCACCGATCCCCCCGGTCCCGGCGTGACGGGCTCGCGCTCGGAGATCCACCGGGCGATGGCCGCCGAGTACCGGATGCGCATGACCTGGTCCCCGCCGCCGACGAGCACGCGCCCATCGCGCAGCACCGACTCGAGCGGGAGGTCCTCGCGCGGCGCGAACCGCTCCTCGGCCGGCGCGATGGCGGTGATGCGGTCGAGGCGGAAGACGCGCAGCGCCTCGCTCCGCTCGCACCAGGCCACGAGGTACCAGGCACCGCGGGACCAGACGACGCCCATCGGCTGCACGCGCCGCACCTCGTCGGCGTCGGCGCGTGCGCTACGGTAGGTGATCGCGGCCACGCAGCGCGCGGTGATGCACCGCTGGAGGTCGCGGCGCACCTGCCGCTCGACATCGGACTCGCGGCCGAGGGCGACGTACCGATCGGCGCGCGCGGACGCCACGGGCTCGTGCGGCAGCCGCGCGAGCGCCCGGCGCAGCCGCTCCTGCGCACGCCGCATCACCGGACGCTCTTCCGGCGGCGCCTCGTGCTGCAGCGCGCCCAAGCCGAGTTCGAGGGCGTGCAACTCGAGCCGCGTGAGCGCCATCGGCCGCCGGAAGTGGCCGCTCGGCGTGGCGAGCTGCACGCGGTCGGAGGTGAGCAGCAGCTGGACGCCCTCGGTGAACCCGCCCGGGTCGTCGGTCACGCGCGTGACCAGCGTGGTGAGGTCCTGCCGCAGCGTGGCGACGTCGCAGCCGACGCGGCGCGCGACCGCGTCCATCGGATGGGCGCGATCGTCGGCGAGCGCAGGGAGCGCAAGCAGCAGGCGCTTGAGCTGCGCTGCGGCGGACTCGGCGGGGTGCGCGGGCATCAGCCGGCGCTCCCGGCGGCGCCCACCGCGTAGCGGCCGAGTGCGGCACGGGCCATCGCGCGCACCTGCGCCGCGAGCGCCGCCGGCGCCTCGATCCGCGCGGCGCCGGCGAAGCCGAGGATCCACCGGGCGAACACTTCGGCTCGCCGGACGCGGAAGCGCCGCAGCTCCCCGTCCCCGGTCACCGGCTCGCCGAGTCGCATGGCCGGCAGGGTGACGCCGTTGGCGACGGAGAAGCGTACGAGCACCTCGTGCTGCTCGGCGTCGCCCAGTTCCCACGCCTGGCGCGAGCCCGCGTGCGCGGCGAGGTCGAAGCCGGCTGGCACCGCGAAGTCGGGCGACTGCTCGCGCATCGCGTTCACGGCGAGGTCCGCGATGCGGCTCACCCGGAACTGCCGCACCGCATCGGCATCGTGGTCGCGGCCGACGAGGTACCAGTGCCCGCCGACGAAGGCGAGACCCCAGGGATCGACGTGCCGCGCGGACGTCGCATCCCGTTCCATCGAGTGATAGGCGAAGGAGACCGTCTTCCGCCGCGCGAGCGCGTCGCCGAGGGCGGCGAGCCGCGCCGGGTCCGGTGCGCGGTCGGTGTGCACGACCTCCGCGCCGGGGGGCGCCTCGAGCAGCGCCGGGAGGTCGTGCGCCAGCTTGCGGACGGCGGTCGCGGCCTCGTGGGCGAGCGCTGGGTCTCCGAGCGCGCCGACGCGCCGGCCCGCCCGGGCGATCGCGTCGAGCTCGTCGGGTTCGAACGCCAGGACCTGCAGCGCCTGGTAACCGGGGCCGCGCGGGCGCGCGGGGGGCGACGCCGCGCGGCGGCCGGGCGCGCGCGGCGCCTCGTACGCGAGCTGCAGGAACGGGAGATAGAAGTGCCGCGACGCGAGACGGTAGCGGCTCAGGTTGTGCTCGGCATCGGCGACGGTCTCGATCGGCACGCCGAGGGCGCGGAGCTCATCCTTGTCGCGCTCGAACATCCGCAGCAGCGCACTGCGCTGCCCGGTGTGGGCGGCGTACGCGCCGACCTCGGCGCGCAGCGTCTCGAAGTCCACGGCAGAGTGGCGCCGCAGCAGCGCGGCGAGTAGGTCGGTCCAGCGTTGGAGCTTCGGCTGCGTGGGCACGCGCGCAATCTGCGACCGGGGACTGACACCGGGGAGAGGGACGGCGGCGCAGGGACGGCGACGTAGGGACGCCCGCGCCGGGACGCAACCCGTGGATTTCGCGGCGCGGAGGCCGTAACCTTCCGCCCCCTATGGCCGAACCCCTCGCTCCCGTCCTCGTCGCGCGCGTCGCCGCCGAGCTCTCGCTCGCGCCCGCGCAGGTCCAGCGCACGCTCGCCCTCTTCGACGAGGGCGCGACGCTCCCGTTCATCGCGCGCTACCGCAAGGAGGTCACCGGCGGGCTCGACGAGGTGCAGCTGCGCGACGTGCGCGAGCGCGCCGAGTACGTGCGCGAGCTGGAGGACCGCCGCGCGGCGATCCTCAAGAGCGTCGAGGAGCAGGGGAGGCTCGACGACGCGCTCAAGGCGGCGATCCTGAAGGCCGACACGAAGCAGACGCTCGAGGACCTGTACCTCCCGTTCAAGCCCAAGCGCCGCACTCGCGCGATGATCGCGCGCGAGCGCGGCCTCGGCCCGCTCGCCGAGGCGCTGTGGGACGGCGCGCTCACGGACGCCGCGGCGCTCGCG
The DNA here is from genome assembly GCA_019694735.1 of Gemmatimonadaceae bacterium. Lineage (GTDB taxonomy): Bacteria > Gemmatimonadota > Gemmatimonadetes > Gemmatimonadales > Gemmatimonadaceae > Pseudogemmatithrix. Next base: position 6,360 of record JAIBBJ010000071.1, read on the forward strand.
AAGGCCGCCGGGTTCGTGCTGCCGGGCGTGGACGGCCAGGAGAGCGAGGTGCCGAGCGCCGAGGCGGCGCTGCTCGGCGCGCGCGACATCCTCGCCGAGCAGGTGAGCGAGGACGCGGCCGTGCGCGGTTGGGTGCGCGAGGTGACGCGGGCCAAGGGCGTGGTGTCGAGCAAGGTGCTGGAGGAGAAGCGCCGCGACGACTCCAAGTTCAAGGACTACTTCGAGTACCGTGAGTCGTTCGGCACCATCCCGTCGCACCGGATGCTCGCGATCCGCCGCGGCGAGGCCGAGGGCGAGCTGCTGTGGCGCATCGAGGCACCGGTGGACGAGATCCACGCGCGCCTCGCGCGCGAGGTGGTGGGCGACCGGCCGGCCGTGCAGCAGCTCACGCTCGTGGCGCAGGACGCGTACAAGCGGCTGCTCACCGTGGCGATCGAGGCCGAGCTGCGGCTCGAGCTCAAGACGCGCGCCGACGACGAGGCGATCACGATCTTCGGGCGGAACCTCGAGCAGCTGCTGCTCGCCTCGCCCGCGGGCGAGAAGCGGGTGATCGGGCTCGACCCCGGGTTCCGCACCGGCGTGAAGGTGGCGGTGGTGAGCCAGACCGGTGCGCTCGTGCACACCGACACGCTGTACCTCCATCAGGAGGAGCGCTTCACCGGCGCGCTCCACGCGATGGTGGCGCGGTTCCGGCCGGAGCTGATCGCGATCGGCAACGGCACCGCGAGCCGCGAGACCGAGACGCTCACGAAGGCGGCGCTGCGCGAGGTCGACGCGCCGCGCCCGCAGGTGGTGGTGGTGAACGAGGCCGGCGCGTCGGTCTATTCGGCGAGCGACCTCGCGCGCAGCGAGTTCCCCGAGCTGGACGTGTCGCTCCGCGGCGCGGTGTCCATCGCGCGGCGGCTGCAGGACCCGCTCGCCGAGCTCGTGAAGATCGACCCCAAGAGCATCGGCGTGGGGCAGTACCAGCACGACGTGAACCAGACGCGCCTCAAGCAGCGGCTCGACGACACGGTGATGAGCTGCGTGAACCGCGTCGGCGTGGAGGTCAACACCGCCTCGGCCGCGCTGCTCGGCTACGTGGCCGGCATCGGCCCGTCGCTGGCGCAGGCGATCGTGACGCTGCGCGACCGGCAGGGCGGGCTCGCGAGCCGGGCCGCGCTCAAGGAGGTCCCGCGGCTGGGCGCGAAGGCATTCGAGCAGGCGGCCGGCTTCCTCCGCGTGCGCGGCGGCGCGCATCCGCTCGACGCGAGCGCGGTGCACCCCGAGCGCTACGCGCTCGTCGAGCGGATGGCCGCCGACCTCGGCGTCGCGGTGCAGGCGCTGGTCGGGAACGAGGCGCTGGTGGACCGGATCGCGCTCGACCGGTACGTGAGCGGGGACGTCGGCATGCCGACGCTGCGCGACATCGCGAGCGAGCTCAAGAAGCCGGGCCGCGACCCGCGCGCGGCGTTCGAGCCGCCGGCCTTCCGTGAGGACATCCAGAAGCCGAGCGACCTGGCGCCCGGGATGGTGCTGGAGGGCGTGGTGACGAACATCGTCGCGTTCGGCGCGTTCGTGGACATCGGCGTGCACCAGGACGGCCTGGTGCACGTGAGCCAGCTCGCCGACCGCTACGTGCGCGACGCGAACGAGGTGGTGAAGGTGGGACAGAAGGTGAAGGTCACGGTGCAGGCGGTGGACCTGCCGCGGAACCGGATCGCGCTCTCGATGAAGAAGGACCCGGGTGCGCCACGGAGCGGCGGAGGCGCGCCCCCGGCCGGCCGTGCCGGCCCGAAGCCCGCCGCGGCGCCGCCCAAGCCCCCGTTCGTGCCCACCAAGGGCGCGGTCGCCCCCAACGGGATCCGATTCAAGTAGGGGTGTCAGAGGGGGCCACGAGATTGGGGACATCCCTTCCGTGCGAGGTCCTCGGTGCGTCACACGCTCACGCTCGACTATCGTCCCCTCCCTGACGGCGCAGGTCACCTGGTCCGCGCCCTGCTCGAACTGCAGGGCGTCCCGGCCATCGCCGCGACGCGTGCACCGCTGCGCCTGAGCATCGTGCTCGACCGCTCGGGATCCATGGCTGGCGCGCCGCTCGCGGCGGCGACGCAGGCCGCGGTCGACCTCGTGCGGCGGCTCGCCCCCGACGACGTGGTGTCGGTGGTCTCGTTCGACGAGCACGTGGAGACCGCGGTGCCGCCGCACCGCGGCGGCGGCGAGGCGGGGGTGACCGAGCGGATCCTCGCGATCGAGGCGCGGGGCAGCACCAACCTGAGCGGCGGCTGGCTGCGGGGCCGCGACCTCGCCGGCCGCGACCGCGTGGAGGGGGGCGCGCACCGCGTGGTGCTCCTCACGGACGGCCAGGCGAATGCCGGCATCACCGATCCCGGGCGGCTCGCCGAGCTGGCGCGCGAGGCGCGCGCGCAGGGGATCACGACCACCTGCGTCGGCTTCGGGGCCGAGTACGACGAGTCGCTGCTGCGCGCGATGGCCGACGCGGGGGGCGGGAACTGCTTCCACATCGAGCGCCCGGACCAGGCCGCGCTCGCGTTCGGGGACGAGCTCGACGGGCTGCAGTCGCTCGCGGGCCAGAACCTCCAGGTGGTGGTCGCGCTCGGCGACGCGGTGCAGCTCGCGCGTGTGCATCACGACTGGCCGTGCAGCGACGGGCCCGACGGGCGCACCTTCGACCTCGGGGACCTGTACGCGCGCGAGCCCAAGCGGCTGCTGATCGAGTTCGTGTGCGCGCCGCCGGGCGCGGCCGCAGGGGTGCCGTCGCGCGCGATCGCGCGGATCACGGTGCGCGCCGACGTGCGCGAGGCGGACGGCGGGATGGCGCACGTGGACGTCTCGCTGCCCGTCGCCGCGACGCTCGACGGCGCTGGCGAGGAGGCGCCGGTGATCCGGCGCGAGGTGTTGCTGACGGCGGCAGCGCAGGCGCGGGCCGCGGCCGCCGATCTCGTGCGCCGTGGGGCGGCGCGCGAAGCGGGGAGGACGCTGCGCGCGATGCGCGACCGGCTCGAGGCGTCGCCCGACGCGCCGCTGTTCGCGCGCGAGGCCACCGACCTCGAGGTCCTCGCGCGGCGCTGCGAGACCGACGAGGCGACGGAGGAGGATGCGCGCTACCTGATGCAGCGGTCGTACAACGCGCGGCGCGGGAAGGCGAGCTACGACGCCGGCTTCGTGCGGCCCGAGGGCCGGACGCCGCGGCGGCGGCGCGAGCCCTAGCGCGTCGGGCGCGACATCATCCGATCGCGGCGCTCATCTCGCCCGCCCGTCCGGCGGGCCGATGAGCGCGCGCACCGTCGCCGCGATCTCCGTCGCCGTCGCCTCGTACGGGAACTCCGTGGCGAGCCGCCCGTCGCGGTCGAGCACGTACAGCGTGGTCGAGTGGTTCACGACGTACTTCCCCGCCGACTCCGGCGTCGGGACGATCTCATAGCGGGCGCCGTACTGCGCGACGACGCGGTCCACCTCCTCGCGGGTGCCGGTGAGCCCCACCGCGTCGAGGTCGAAGTTGCCGAGGTCGGCACGGAGCACCGTGGGCGTGTCGCGCTCCGGGTCCACGCTGACGTAGACCACCTTCATGCCGCCGCGCGCGTCGCCGAGCCGCCGGGCGACCGACGAGAGCTTGCTCAGCGTCGTCGGGCAGACGTCCGGGCAGTTGCTGTAGCCGAAGAAGACCAGCACGACCTTGCCGCGCAGCGAGCGGGTGTCGAAGCGGGCGCTGTCCTGGTCGGTGAGCACGAAGTCGCCGGCGGCCGGGCCGGCGGCCGGCGCGCCACGCGCCGACCACCAGTAGCCGCCGCCGATGGCGGCCGCGAGGAGCGCGACCGCCGCGAGGGCGCGTCCGAGGGTGCTCACGGCATCATCTGCTGCATGGCCCGCACCGGCGCGGCGACCTGCACGCGCGAGCCATCGTCGAACGTGAGCGTGAGGCGCACCGTGTCGCCGGGGACGAGCGGCTTCTTGAGGCCGAAGATCATCAGGTGCAGCCCGCCCGGCCGCAGCGCCGTCTCGCCCTTCGCCGGCACCTCGATGCGCTGCACGGGCGACATCTTCATCATGCCGTTGTCGCGGACCATCTCGTGCAGCTCGAGCGTGTCGCCGACGCTGGCCGCGCCGCGCACCAGCGCGACCGGCTTGTCGCCCGGGTTAGCGAGGATGAGGAACGCGCCGGTCACGGCACGGCCGGCCGCGGCCTCGCGGACCCACGCCTCACGGACGGCGATGCCCTGCGCGGCGGCCGTCGCCGCGGCGGCGAGGAGCATCGCCGCGAGGGCGGCGGCGGAACGGAAGAGGCGTGCGGACGCGCGGGAAGACGGGATCGCGTGGGTCATGGGGTGGTCCTCTGGAGGGAATCCGGTGTGCGGAGCGAGATGAGGTAGCGCGCGATCGCCGCGCGCTCGTGGTTGGTGAGATGGGCATACAGCGGCATGGCACCGCCGCCCGGCATCCCGGCGGCGAGCGTGCGCGCGATCCGAGCGGCGTCGGTGCCGCCCTTGAAGGCCGACACCACGCGGAAGTCCCGCGGCGGCGGCCGCAGCGTGCGCCCGACCGGGCCGTCACCGTGGCCCTCGGCGCCGTGGCAGCTCGCGCAGCCGTTCGCACGGAAGAGCCGTCCGCCCTCCGCCGCGTCCGGGTCGCCGTCGCCGGCGACCTCGGCGCGCTCGGCCGGCGTGAGCAGCGCCGCCTCGAGCGCTTCGTACGGGAGCACGGGGACACGCACCTCCGCGCGGCGACCGCGCGCGAGGCGCACCTGCACCGTCACCGAGTCCCCCTCGGCGAGCGGACGGCGGAGGGTGGAGAGGAGGGCGGTGTAGCCGCCGGGGGCGAGGCGCGCCGCGCCCTGCGCATCGATCGGCACCCCGGCGACGGGGGCCATCAGCGAGGCGAGGTCGGCCGGCCCGTCGGTCATGCGATGCGGGCGCGCCGTCTGCAGCGTCGCGACGCCCGCATCGGTCCAGATCTCCTCGATGCTGTCGGCGATCGCATCCTCGGCGAGCAGCGAGAGGTAGAGCGCGGCCGGCGCGCCAGCGACGTCGAGCGCGATGGCGGCGCGCTCGACGTGCACAGGCCGCGCACCGCACGCCGCCACGAGGGGCGCGAGCACGAGGAATGCCAGCCGAGCGACCACCGGTGCGGTCGCGTGCGATGTGGGGTGATGCGTCATCCGCCTGCCCTTCCGGTACAGGGTGACCGAGAAGGCGCGGCCCGCGTGGTGCGTCAGCCGCGCAGCGCGGCGGGCGGTCCGTTGGCGAAGGGGAGCAGGCGCGCGCGGCCGGCGGCGGGCGCGCCGGACGCATCGCGCGGCGCTGGCGCCGCGGTGGCGATCGTCACCGGTTCCGCGATCGTGGCGGTGATCCCGAGCACCACGGGGAGCACGCCACAGCAGGGCGCGCGGCAATCGCAGCCCGCAGGTGCCGGCGGAGGGCTCGTGTCCGATGCGGGGCGGGTCGTCCCGGGTCCAGCGCCTGGCGCGTCGTGTGCCCCGTGGCCCGCATGGGCGTCGTGGGCCGCATCGGCGTCGTGCGAGGTGCGGGCGGTGTGCGCCGCGCCCACCGTCGTCGAATGCATCGCGCAGGACCGCAGGCCCGCCGTCGCGCCATGGAGCGCGAACCACGCGCTGACCAGGACGCCGAGCACCCGGTGGAGGCGCGAGCGACGCATCATGTCCCGCAATCTACGGCACTCCGGGCGCGCGTGGTGCGCGGTGCGCGCGCCGGATGCGGCCGCGGCGCGCGTGGCTCGGTCGCGAAAGCGCGCCACTCCTGCGCGGCGACCGCCGCATACGTACGGCCGTCGGTCGAGGCGTCGAACACCGCCCGCAGGCAGCGCGTGCGCACCGGCGTGAAGCGCACGACGTTCTCGGTGGCGGGCGTCGCCGTGTACGGCGTGGTCGCCTCGACCGCGCGCCACGCGGAGTCGGCCCAGTACTCGAGATGCCATGCACGCGGCGGTGCGACGCCGACGCCACTGCCGGCGGGCTGGTCGGTCCAGAAGACGAGACTCGCACCGTCGAGCGTGACCGGGGCGTCCCACGTGTACTGCACCCACTGTCGCGGCGGGTTGTCCGGCCTCCAGGTCGCCCAGAGGTCGGGCGGGAGCGGGTTGGCACGCACGCGGCCGTCGTTGAGCGCGCGGAGCCAGTACTGCACCGGCACCGGTTCGTTGGAGGCGGAGAGCGCCGCGTGCGACGCGATGTCGGCGGTGGGCGTGGCGTCGAACGGCACGCCCCCGGTGCGCACCACCGGGCGGATGCGGGCGGGTGAGACCGCGTCGTCCCATTCGAGCCGGTCCAGCGCGACGGCGCGCCGGAAGTGGCCGCCGCCCGGCGCATCGGCGGTGTGGTACGCGAGGTACCACTGCCCGCGGTACTGCACGATGCCGGGATGCGAGG
>JAIBBJ010000103.1 GCA_019694735.1 Gemmatimonadaceae bacterium
GCGCGGTCGCCGCCGCGTGCGCCGCCGATGCCGCGCTCGCGTCGCTGGTGGCCGCGGCCCGCGCGCGTTGGTCGGCCGGGGCGCTGGCCTGGCGTCCGACGGCGGCGTGGGACTCGGCGTGGATGGAGCGCACGGCGGACCGCGCCGCCTACGCCTGGCGCGTCCTCACCGATCCCACCTTGCAGGAGTGGGAGGCGGTGCGCCTGCCCGACGTGCTGCTGCCGTTCTATCCCGCGCTGCGCCCCGCGCGGCGCCTCTGGGCCGAGCTGCGCCGAGTCAGACGTTGAAGCGGAAGAGCAGCACGTCGCCGTCCTTCACGACATACTCCTTGCCCTCGGCGCGCACCGCACCCTTCTCCTTCGCGCCCTTCCAGCCGCCGAGCGCGACGAAGTCCTCGTAGCCGACCGTCTCGGCGCGGATGAAGCCGCGCTCGAAGTCGGAGTGGATGACGCCGGCCGCCTTCGGAGCGGTGTCGCCCCGATGGATGGTCCAGGCCCGGACCTCCTTCTCGCCGGCGGTGAAGTACGTCTGCAGGCCGAGCAGGTGGTAGCCGGCCCGGATGAGCCGGTCGAGCCCGGCCGATTCGAGGCCGAGCGACGCGAGGAACTCGGCGCGGTCCTCCGGCGGCAGCTCGGCGAGCTCGGATTCGATCTTCGCCGAGAAGGTGACCACCTCGGCCGGCTCGTGGTCCCGGGCGATCGCCGCCCGGAGCGCGGTGACGTGCTGCCCCTCGGCGCCGGTCAGCTCGCCGTCGGTGACGTTCGCGGCGTAGAGGATCGGCTTGAGGGTGAGCAGCTGGAGCGGCTTCAGGAGCTCACGCTCCTCGGGCGTGAGCGCGACGTGCCAGAGCGCCTTCCCCTCCGCGAGCGGGGCGTTCGCCTTCTCGAGCGCGGCAGCCTCGGTGGCGGCGGCCTTGTCACCCGTCTTCGCGGCGCGCTTGGCCTTGTCGAGGCGCTTCTCGACCACGCTGAGGTCGGCGAGGGCGAGCTCGAACTCGATCGTCTCGCGGTCGCGCGCCGGGTCCACCGAGCCGTCCACGTGGATCACGTCGGCGTCGTCGAAGCACCGGACGACGTGCACGATCGCGTCGGTCTCGCGGATGTTCGACAGGAATGCGTTGCCGCGTCCCTCGCCCTTCGAGGCGCCCTTCACCAGGCCGGCGATGTCGACGAACTGGACCGCCGCGGGCACGGTGCGCTCGGGATGGACGATCTCGGCGAGCCCGGTCAGCCGCGGGTCGGGCACCGTCACGACGCCCACGTTGGGGTCGATGGTGCAGAACGGGTAGTTCGCCGCCTCGGCCTTGGCGGCCGTGAGGGCGTTGAACAGCGAGGACTTGCCGACGTTGGGGAGGCCGACGATGCCGAGCGAGAGCACGAGGAGGGACGCTGGAGGATGAGAAGAGAAAGATAGCGGACGGCGGGATTCGGATGGGGCGGTCCCGGGCCCCGGCCCCCACCGTGGTGGTATGTCGCCCTTCCGCCGGCTGCACGTCTGGGCCAAGGCCCATGAGCTCACGCTCCGCGTGCACCGCGCGCTGCCGGGGTCCGGCCACCCGCAGGCGGCGGTCGGTGCGCAACTGCGGCGTGCCATCGCGGCCATCCCCGCCACGATCGCTGCGGGGGCGGGCCTTGGCTCGCAGGCGCGGCTCGCGCGTGCGCTCGAGGTCGCGATCGCGGCGAGCCACGCGGGCCTGTACCAGCTCCTGCTCGCGCGCGACCTGGGCCTCCTCGCGCCATCCGACTACGCGATGCTCGAGGCGAGGACGCGCGAGGTGCAGGCGAAGCTCGTGCTCCTGCGCCGACGCGTCCGTCAGCGGATCGCCGGGAACGCGAAGAGGGGAGGCCGAGCGGCCTCCCCTCCTCCTGCAACCGAGTCTCAGGCCGCGGTCAGGCGATGAACCACGGGGCCAGCACCAGGCTCACGACCGACATGAGCTTGATGAGGATGTTCATGGCCGGGCCCGACGTGTCCTTGAACGGGTCGCCGACGGTGTCGCCCACGACGGCGGCCTTGTGCGGGTCGGAGCCCTTGCCACCCATGATCCCGCCCTCGATGGCCTTCTTGGCATTGTCCCACGCGCCGCCCGCGTTGGCCATGAAGAGCGCCATCATCACGCCCGTGACCGTCGCGCCGGCGAGGAGCCCGCCGAGCGCCTTCACGCCGAGGAACTTGCCGACCACCACCGGGAGCAGGACCGACACGACGCCGGGGAGGATCATCTCCTTGAGCGCGGCCGCCGTCGAGATGTCGACGCAGCGCGCCGAGTCCGGCTTCACGCCCGGCTTGCCCTCGAGCAGGCCCGGGATCTCGCGGAACTGGCGACGGACCTCCTCCACCATGCCCTGCGCCGCGCGGCCGACCGCGGTCATCGTCTGGGCGCCGACGAAGAACGGCATCACGCCGCCGATGAAGAGCCCGATCACGACCAGCGGGTCCACGAGGTTCAGGCCCTCCTTGTGGAGGCCGACGGCCTCCGCGTAGGCCGCGAACATCGCCAGCGCGGTGAGGGCCGCCGAGCCGATGGCGAAGCCCTTGCCGATCGCCGCGGTGGTGTTGCCGAGCGCGTCGAGACCGTCGGTGATCTTGCGGACCTCCTTCCCGAGGTGGCTCATCTCGGTGATGCCGCCGGCGTTGTCGGCGATCGGGCCGTAGGCGTCCACCGACATGATGACGCCGACCGTCGCGAGCATGCCGACCGCGGCGATCGCGACGCCATAGAGCCCGGCCGCCCACACCGACACGTAGGTCGCGGCGCAGATCAGCGCGACCGGGATGATGGCCGACTGCATGCCCGTCGCGAGGCCCGCGATGATGTTCGTCGCGGGGCCCGTCTTCGAGGCCTCGGCGATCTTCAGCACCGGGCCGGCCGCCGTGTAGTACTCGGTCACCAGGCCGATGAGCACGCCGGAGACGGTGCCGGCGACCACCGCGATCCACGGCCCGAGGGCGGGGAAGGTGCGGCCGGTCTCGGGGTCCATCATCCCGAGCGGGATCTGCGTGGTGAGCCAGTACGAGAACACCAGGAAGAGCCCGGCGGCGGTGAAGGTCACCGCGCGGAGCGCGTTCGCCGGGTCGCCCTTGGCGAAGACGCGCATCAGGGAGATGCCGATCAGCGACGCGATGAGGCCCGCGGCCGTGTAGGCCACCGGGAGCATGATCGCCGCCAGGCGGTTGGCATCGGAGACGAGGATCGTCGTCGTGGCCAGCGCGATCGTGGCGATGATGGCGCCGACGTACGACTCGAAGATGTCGGCGCCGAGGCCGGCGACGTCACCCACGTTGTCGCCGACGTTGTCGGCGATGGTGGCCGGGTTGCGCGGGTCGTCCTCCGGGATGCCGGCCTCGACCTTGCCGACGAGGTCGGCGCCGACGTCCGCGGCCTTGGTGTAGATGCCGCCGCCGACGCGTGCGAAGAGCGCGATCGAGCTGGCGCCCATCGCGAACCCGGAGATGATCTCGCCGAACTGCTTGAAGCCGCTCGTGCCGAGCAGCTCCTTCTGCCAGATGAAGACGATGGCGATGCCGACGAGGCCGAGCGCTGCGACGGCGAGGCCCATCACGGCGCCGCCGCCGAACGCGATGCGCAGCGCGGTGGCCTGCCCGCTCGCGCGGGCCGCCTCCGAGGTGCGCACGTTGGCCTTCGTCGCCGCGGTCATGCCGGCCCAGCCGGCCGCGATCGAGCAGAGCCCGCCCAGCGCGTAGGCGAGGCCGGTGCCCATGTGACCCGTGGCGTATGTGAGCAGGCCGGCCACCACGACGAGGAACGGCAACAGGACCGTGTACTCGCGCTTGAGGAAGGCCATCGCGCCCTCATGGATCTGCTCGGCGAGGTCCTGCATCGCCTGCGAGCCGGGGCTGTGGCGCGTGATGCCCAGGTAGGTGAGGTAGCAGGCCACGAGGCCGGCCACGCCCACCACGAGGGCATACATCGTCATGTTCTCGAGCATGGGGGATTGGTTGGGGGTGGATCAGCGGTTGAAGCGGTTCATCACGTCTGCGATGCCCTCCGCGGTCCAGACGCGGAGCGCCTCCTCCAGGGTCGGGAGCAGCGCGCGGATGTCCGCCGCCTCGCCCTTCCCGCACTCGCCCAGCACGAAGTCCGCGAGGTCGCCGGTGCGGCGCTGCGGATCGCTGGGGCCGACACCGATGCGGCACCGCGCATAGTCCTGCGACCGGAGCGCACCCTCGATGCTCTTCAGGCCGTTGTGCCCGCCTGCCGAGCCCTTCGCGCGGAACCGGTAGGCGCCGACCGGCAACTGCACCTCGTCGGAGACGACCATCAGGTCGGTCGCCGCGGCCCAGAACGGGCGCCGCAGCCAGGGCTTCAGGACCGCCCCCGAGAGGTTCATGTACGTCTGCGGCTTCACCAGCCGCACCTTCACGCCGCCGACGGTGCCCGACGAGGTCAGCGCCTCGCCGTCCTTCCGCCAGCCGTCCGTCCGCCACACGTCGGCGAGGTGGTCGACGACCCACCAGCCGACGTTGTGGCGCGTGTTCGCATACTCCTTGCCCGGGTTGCCGAGGCCGAGGATGACCTTCATCGCAGGGCGATCCGCGCCGGGCGCCGGAGGAGCGGCTTACTTCTCGGCCGCCTCGTCCTCGGCCTTCGGCTTGCGGATGAGCTCCGGCTCTGCCGCGGCCGCCGCGTCGCCCGCCGCCGGCTCGGCCTCGACCTTCGGCGCCGAGCACACGCAGACCGTCGCGTCCGCGTCGGTCACGAGCGTGCAGCCGGTCGGCAGCGCGATCTCGCCGGCGTGGATCGAGTGGCCGATCGTCAGCGGCGTCACGTCCACCGTGATGTGGTGCGGGATGTTCGCCGGGTCCACCGAGATCTCGAGCTCGTGCAGCACCTGGTCGAGCAGGCCGCCGCCGTGGCGGACGCCCTCGGCCGTGCCGGTGTACTGGATCGGCACCGGCACCGTCACCTTCTCGCCGGCCACCAGCTCCTGGAAGTCGACGTGCAGGATCTGCTTCTTGAACGGGTGCTTCTGGATCTCGCGGATCAGCGTGTTGCTGGTCTTGCCGTCCACCTCGAGCGCGATGACGGTCGACTGGTACGGGTGCTTCTCGAGCAGCAGCGTGAGCGCGTGCGCCTCGAGCTGCAGCGCCTGCGGCTCACGGGCGTGGCCGTAGATGATCGCCGGCACCTGGCCGGTCGCACGGAGCTTGCGGGCGACGCCCTTGCCGGTGTCGGCGCGGCGCGAGGCCTTGAACGGAACGGAAGCCATCGGGACTACCTCATGAAGAACGGCGCGCTACGTGGGTGCCCGGTATCTCCGGCCCGGCGGCGCGCTCGGGGTACGACGGACGGGGAAGGGGAGGTTGGTCGCGAACAGCCGACCGCGCCCCGCCCGTCCGGCATGACGGTCCTGCATCCTGCACCTGCATCCTGCACCTGCACCTGCACCTGCCACTACTCGAACAGCGAACTCACGCTCTGGTCCGAGTGCGTGAACCGGATCGCCTTCGCCAGCAGATCCCCCACGCTCAGCACGTTCAGCGTCGCGAACCGGCGCGACGCCGGGATGTCGATCGTGTCCGTCACCGCGACCTCGGTGATCGGGGCATTCGACAGGCGCTCGACCGCCGGCCCGCTCAGCAGGGCGTGCGTCGCGCACACATAGATGTCGCGGGCCCCGAGGTTCTTGAGCGCCCGTGCCGCTTCGGACACCGTCCCCGCCGTATCGATCATGTCGTCGGCGAGGATGCAATCCTTCCCTTCGACCTCGCCGACCACGTTCACGACCTCGGCCACGTTCGCCTGCGGACGCCGCTTGTCGATGATCGCGAGCGACGCGTTCAGCCGCTTCGCGAACCCGCGCGCCATCTTCGCCGAACCCACGTCGGGGGCGACGACGACGAGGTCGGTGAGCTTCTTCCGGCGGTAGTGCGCCGTGAACACCGGCGCCGCATACAGGTGGTCCACCGGGATGTCGAAGAACCCCTGGAGCTGGTGCGCGTGGAAGTCCACGCCGAGCACCCGGTCCGCCCCGGCGCGCATGATCATGTTCGCCATCAGCTTCGCGCCGATCGCCACGCGCGGCTGGTCCTTGCGGTCCTGGCGCGCATAGCCGTAGTACGGCAGCACGCAGGTGATCCGGGCCGCCGAGGCGCGCCGTGCCGCGTCGATCAGCAGCAGCAGCTCGAGCATGTTCTCGGCCGGCGGGTTGGTCGGCTGGACGATGAACACATCGGCCCCCCGCACGTTCTCGTCCAGCCGCACGAAGACCTCGCCGTCCGAGAACCGGGTCACGGTGGTCTTGCAGAGGTCCGTCCCGAGGGACGCCGCGATCGCCTCGGCAAGCGGCCGATTGGCCGTGCCGGTGAGGATCCGGAATCCGTGGATGGGGACCGCCAAGCCGTCCATGGGAGGAGCGCGTAAGAGTCCGTCAGGCCAAGAGATGGGACGCCTGCCGACGTCCCGCGAACAGCCTCGAAACCTAGCCCGGACAGGCCCGGAACGGCAGGGGGCGCGGCCCCGGTCCCGCCGGGTCGCGCCCCCGCACCTGCTCCATTGCCCCTGGTGGATTCGAACCACCATTCTCGCATCCAAAGTGCGATGTCCTGCCATTGGACGAAGGGGCAGTGCCTGCGACCCGAAGCTAGCCGGGCGCCCCCCGGCGGACAACGCTGGACCGGTCCCGCTCAGTCGAGCGGACGCACCTGCGCGACATGCGTCAGCGTGCGGGCATGGACCACCCGGGTCCCCGTCGGGACCCCCGGCAGCTCCGCCGGAGGCCGCCGGTCGAACACGCCGAAGACCGTGGACCCCGAGCCGCTCATCCGGGCGATCCGGGCCCCCGCGGCCGTGAGTGCTTCCAGGCAGGCCGCGATCCCGGGATGCCGATGGATGACCGGCGTCTCGAAGTCATTCCCGGCCAGCCGGGCGATGCCGTCCCAGCGGTCCACGTCCTGCGGGCGGAGGGGCGCCGGCGCCCGGAGGGGTTCCTCCCGCCGTTGGGCGTCGATCCAGCCGAAGGCCGCGCCGGTCTCGACCCCGAACGGTGGCAGGCAGAGCAAGAGCTCGCGTGCGGGCAGCGGGTTGAGCGCCAGCAACCGCTCGCCGCGGCCCCAGCCCAGCGCGAACGGGGCGTCCGTCGCCACGAAGGGCACGTCGGCGCCGAGCCGGAAGGCCAGCGTGGCCACGGCGGCGTCGGGGAGGGGGCGCGGTGCGATGGCGTTCAGGATCCGGAGCACCGCACCCGCGTCGGCGCTGCCGCCGCCGAGGCCGCCGCCCACCGGGATGCGCTTCTCGATGTGGATCGCGAACCCGTGTGGCCATCCCGCCTCGGCCATGTAGGCCTCCGCGGCACGCCACGCGAGGTTCCGCTCCCGCGGGCCCACGTCCGGTCCGTCGAGGGTGAGCTCCCGCGCCGACGTGTCGGTGGCGACGCGCACCGTGTCCGCGAGATCGATGCGGGCGAAGAGCGTCTCGAGCTGGTGGTAGCCGTTCTCCTCTCGGGCGAGGATGCGGAGCGCGAGGTTGATCTTCGCCTGCGCGTCGAGCGTGGCGGCGGTGGCGGTCACGGCGACCCGCCCGCGGCCCCCTCGGCCGGCGCGGAGGTGGTGAGGTCGGTGAGCCGCAGGTCGAGCCGCGTGAAGTACCACGCGCCGAACACGGTGATGGGGATGAACGAGAGGATGTGGAAGCCGATGCCCCACGAGACCGCGAGCGCCGGGTCGATGCCGTACAGCTTGAGCCCGACCGCGGCCGCCGCCTCGAAGAGCCCGAAGAAGCCCGGGGACGACGGGAGCGCGACCCCGAGCGCGACGATCCCCTGCACGAAGCAGGCGGTCGTGAACGGGGCGTCGATGCCGAGCGCGGCGAAGCCGAGCCAGAACGCCGCGGCGTTGGTCAGCCAGTGCACGAGCGTCCACCAGGTGACCTCGAGCGCGAGCCGCGGGTCGCGCAGGACGCCGAGCCCGCCGGTGAAGCCCTGCGCGAGGACTCGCAGCCGTGCCCCGAGCCGCGGCGACGCCAGCCCGCCGACGCGCTCGGCGAGCGTCAGCATCCGCGCGGGCGCGAGCACGAACGCGTACAGCCCCACCAGTACCGCGCCGAGGAACAGCGAGGCCGTGAGCGCGACGTCCCCGGCGCCGAGCTCGCCCACCACCCGGGCGTCCCGCGGGAACCGCGGATCGAGCGTCGCCAGCAGCATCAGGCCGATCACGATGACGCCGTCGAAGAGCCGGTCCACGGCGAGCGAGGCGAACGCTGCGGTGAAGGGCACCTCCCGCCGTTCGCGCGAGAGCACGAAGGCGCGCGCGACCTCGCCGGCCCGCATCGGGAAGACATTGTTCATCATCATCCCGATCGCGGTCGCGTGCCACAGCGGGCGGATCGGGATGCGGCCGGCGAGCGGTGCGAGCAGGGCCTGCCAGCGTCGGGCGCGGAGCGGGAAGATCGCCGTCGCGACGGTAGCGCAGGCGAGCCACAGCCACGGGTTCGAGGAGGAGAGGACGGTCCAGACCTCGCCCACCTGGCCGTGCAGGACCCACCAGAGCAGCAGCGCGCTCAGGGCGATCCCGAGCGCGCCGCGCCAGTCGAGCTTCATCGGTCAGTCCGCCGCGGCGAGCTGCAGCAGGTCGTAGAGCTCCTGCAACGACTCGTGGTCCGGCTGGTCGGCGTCGCGCAGGTGGTCGCCGAGCGCGATCGCGGCGCGCAGGGCGTCCTTGCCGCGGTACAGGAGGTCGTCGATCGGGACGATGTCGTCGTCGGGCTCGGTCACCGGGTCGAGCAGGCGGGCATCACCGAGGGGCGCGAGGCCGGCGATGCCGGTGGCGAGGAGGGCCGAGAGCTCGGCGCCCTTCGCCGGCGTCCCGGCGCCACCCAACGGGACGATCCCCTTGGCGGGGGTCGGGGCGCGCCGCTGGCGCGCGGGCTGCACGATCGCGGGCGCGGGGGGCGTGCCGGTCAGGCGCTTCTGCAGCGCGGCGAAGCGGCTCGCCATCTCCTCCGGCGACGCGGCGTCGGACCGGCTGAGCTCGGTGCCGGCCTCGTCGAGCACCCAGAGGGCGCGCTGGTCGAGCGCGGCGGCGCCGCGCTCGACCGCGAGGAACAGGTTCGCGATGTCGGTCGCGGAGAACGACTGCGCGGCTCGCGCGAGGGCGCGCACGGCCGCCCGGAGCTCGCGCCCCACGCGGTCCCGCGTGGCCGCGTCCACCGCGGCGCGGCCATCGGCGACCAGTCGGCGCAGATGCTCGGCCTGGCTCACGACCTCCAGACGGAACCGCTGCGCAGCGGTCGTGGGCGGGTTGGGCGACGCGGTGATGTGCGCGCCCATCGGCCCGTCGGGGAGCAGGCTCGAGATCGGGACGACCTCGTCGGTCTCGCGCTCGCCGGCGCGGAGCGTCTCGGCCGCGTGCGCGAACTCGCGGACGGCGACCGTGTCGGTCGGCGGGAGCCCACCGACGCGGATGGCCTCCCCTCCCTCGACGAGCACCTTGGCGGCGGCGCGGAACAGGCGACGGCGCTCGGCCGTCGCCCCTTCGTGCCCCAGCTCGATCGGCTTGGCCGCGGCGTCCACCGCGTCCACGACCTCGGCCAGCGGCGGGAGGTCCTTGAGCGCGGCCACCCCCCGCAACGCGCGCACCTTCCGGAGGATCTCCTCGAATTCGTCCCGGGTGCCCGGATGATCCGCGTACGAGAGCAGCCCCGTGGCCGCCTCGGCGGCCGCATGCGCCAAGAAGGCCGCGCCCTTCCCGCGCTGGTGCAGGGTCTGTACCCGTGGCGCGAGGTGTTCGAGCTCGGCGACGCGCGCCGCGACCCGGCGGTCCTCGGCGTCGCCCCAGACGCGGACGGCGCGGACGAGGATCTTCAGGTCGTCCACTGCGGCGATCGCGACCCCGCGCGAGAGCTCGTCCCACACGACCTTGCCCTCGCGCACGAACCGGCTGAGCCGCTCGAGGCCGGCCGCGACGTCCGCGATGCCCTTCAGCTTCGCCATCGTGGCGCTGCCGCGGAGCCCGCGCGTCGCGCGCTGGAAGGTGTCGGGCTCGGGCGGGATGGCGGCGGCGCGCGACACGAGCGCGTCGAGGGTGTCGACGTACTCCGTGGCCTCGAGCGTGAAGAAGTCGAGGAGCCCGCCGGTCATCGCGTCTCCGCGCGTGGGGTCGTCATGGAGGGGAAGCTAACGGTGGCGCCGGGGTGGGGGAGGGTCAGCCGGCGCGCGCCGCGTCCATCGCGGCCCGCATGGCGCGCACGGCCTCTGACAATCCGACGAATACCGCGTGCCCGACGATACTATGCCCGATGTTCAGCTCCTCGCAGGCGGGGATCGCCGCGACGGGCCCGACGTTCGCGAGGGTGAGCCCGTGCCCGGCATGGACGGCGAGGCCGAGGCCGGCGGCCTGTTCGGCGGCGGCCCGCAGCGCGCCGAGGTGCGCGGGGGCGTCCGGGTGCTCGCAGTAGGTGCCCGTGTGCAGTTCGACCGCGGCCACGCCGAGGGCGGCCGCCCGGGCGACCTGCCGCGCGTCGGGATCGATGAAGAGGGAGATGCGGATGCCGGCCGCGCGCAGCCCCGCGAGGCAGGCGTCGAGCCGGGCCGGGTCGGCGTGGAGGTCGAGCCCCCCTTCGGTGGTCACCTCCTGGCGCTTCTCCGGCACCAGCGTGACCTGGTGCGGGCGCAGGCGCGCGGCGATGCGTGTCATCTCCTCGGTCGCGGCCATCTCGAGGTTGAAGGGGGTGCGGAGGCCCGCGGCGAGTGCCGTGACGTCGGCGTCCTGGATGTGCCGGCGGTCCTCGCGGAGGTGCGCGGTGATGCCGTCGGCGCCGGCGTCCTCGCACAGGCGCGCCGCCGCCACCGGATCCGGGTAGGACGCGCGACGGGCCTGCCGCAGCGTGGCGACGTGATCGATGTTGATGTAGAGCCGCTGCCGGGTCATCTTGTCCTGATCCTTCCCCATTGATGAGGAGACCGACGTTGAGACGTGTACTGTCGATCGCCCTGCTGGTCGCCGCCGCCGCGGCCTGTCACCGCACCGCCGGCGGCGTCGAGCCCGGCGCCGCGGCCCCGGTCGTGGCGGTCCAGCAGTTCCTCGCCGCGGCCAAGGCCCAGGACATCCAGGCGATGGGGGCCGTCTGGGGGAACGCCGAGAAGCCGATGCGGGAGTTCGCGCCGCGCCAGGAGTACGAGCGCCGGCTGCTGATCATGATGTGCCACCTGCGGCACGACGAATCTCGCATCGGCGGGCCCCAGACGGGAGAGGCCGGGCGCATCGTGTTCCGCGTGGACCTCACGCAGGGCACCAAGGCGGTCTCGGCCAACTTCACCACGGTCAAGAACGCCGGGACCGGGCGCTGGTTCGTCGAGGATTTCGACTTCCCGGCGACGCGGGCGCTCTGCGCGAACCCGCCGGCCAACCCGTGAGTGCCGGGACCCGCTAGTATTCGGTGAGTTCGACGAGCACGCCTTGCGTGCTCGAGGGATGCAGGAAGGCGATCCGCTTCCCCTCGGCCCCCACGCGGGGCGTCTCGTCGATGAGGCGGATACCGATGCCCCGGCAGCGCTCCAACGCGCCGTCCAGGTCATCGACCGCGAAGCAGAGGTGGTGGATCGCGGGGCCCCGGCGCCTCAGGAACCGGTCGACGGGGGATCCGGATTCCTTCGGGTGCAGGAGTTCGATCATCGCCTCACCGGCCGCGAGGCCCGTGATGGCGGCACCATCCTTGTCATGCACGGGGAGTTCCGGCAGGCCGAGGACATCGCGGTAGAAGGGCAGGATCGCCTCGAGGGCGGAGACGGCGATGCCGACGTGGGCGAGGCGGGTGCCGCGCAGGGGGGTGGCGGACATGTGGATCCGGTGGCGGCTCGATGGGCGAGGACTCTCGCAGGGTCGCCGTAACGTTAATTGGGTCGCGCGGCGCGTGGCACCGCGGACCGGCACGGGAGCGGGACGATGTCGAAGACGGTCGCGGTGACGGACGACAACTTCGCGGCGGAGGTCGAGCAGCACAAAGGCCTCGTGGTCGTGGACTTCTGGGCAACGTGGTGCGGCCCGTGCCGCATGATCGCCCCGATCCTCGACCAGCTCAGCGTCGAGTTCGACGGGCGCGTCAAGGTGACGAAGCTGGACGTGGACGCGAACCAGCGGACCGGCATGCGCTTCCAGGTGCGCTCGATCCCGACGCTGCTGTTCTTCAAGGACGGCAAGCTCGTGGACCAGGTGATCGGCGCGGTGCCGAAGCCGGCGCTCGCCGCGAAGTTCGAGCAGCACGCCGCCTGAGGCGCCGCGCGCGCCCGCGATGGCGATCCCGCGCGACGCCCTGCGCTATCCCGCCAAGCGGGTCCTGCTCCAGCGGACCCGCTTGGCGTACGTGCACCTGCGCAACCTCCTCTCCGACGCCAAGCGCGACCGCTCGGCCCGCGTCTACGGCTACGTCGCCGTCTGGCTGCCCGAGGAGCTGATCACCCTCTTCCTCGAGGAGGGCGAGGTCGTCAACGCGACCACGAGCACGGACGGCGAGAAGTTCACCCCGATCGCGATCAGCGACGCGATCGGCCGTGTGCCGACCGCGGCCGAGTACGGCAGCGTCTGCTTCCACGAGGCGGCGGACGAGCTGCTCGACACGATCTGGGCGACGCAGGTCGGCACCCCGCTGCCCCTCCCGCGTGAGCTCAAGGCGGACGACGCCGATGCACTCCTCGCCTA
>JAIBBJ010000216.1 GCA_019694735.1 Gemmatimonadaceae bacterium
GCGAACCGCCGCGCGAACCGCCGCGCGAACCGCCGCGCGAACCGCG
Source organism: Gemmatimonadaceae bacterium (assembly GCA_019694735.1). Lineage (GTDB taxonomy): Bacteria > Gemmatimonadota > Gemmatimonadetes > Gemmatimonadales > Gemmatimonadaceae > Pseudogemmatithrix. Next base: position 47 of record JAIBBJ010000216.1, read on the forward strand.
CCACCGCGGCGCGCACGCCCCGGCCGCGGTGCGCGGTCACGCGACCGCGTACTGGCTGGTGATGTCGCGCCCCGCGCCCTTCACCACGAGCTTGAACTCGTCGGGCTTCAGCAGCGGGTCGTCGCGCATCTCGAGCGAGAAGCCGACGCCCTTCTCCAGGCGCTTCATCAGGTCCTTCTCCTGCTCGAGCACGTACATCGCGGTGTCCGGGTGCAGCTTCACGAGGATCCCGTCCCGGCGCCCCTCGCTCGCGAGCCGGCGCACCGCACGCTCCATCCGGCGCACGATCGTCTCCGCCGTGAACACCCGCCCCGTCCCGTTGCAGGTCGGGCACGGCTCGGTCATCGCGTGGAAGTGGCTCTGCCGGACGCGCTGCCGCGTCATCTCGATCAGGCCGAGGTCGCTCACCGCGAAGGCCTTCGTCCGGGCGCGGTCGCGCCCGAGGTGCGTCCGGAGCTCCTGCAGCACGCGGTCGCGGTTCGCCTTCGTCTCCATGTCGATGAAGTCGCAGACGATGATGCCGCCGACGTCGCGGAGCCGCAGCTGCCGCGCGATCTCGCGCGCCGCCTCGATGTTGGTCTTGGTGACCGTCTTCTCGGGATCCTTCTTGCCGGTGAACCGCCCGGAGTTCACGTCGATCGACACCAGCGCCTCGGTCGGCTCGATGATCAGGTAGCCGCCCGACGGCAGGTCACACCGCCGCTTGAAGAGGTCGCGGATCTCCGTCTCGATCCCCTCCTTGTCGAACAGCGGCACCTTCTCCTCGTACAGCGAGACGCGGTCGATCAGCTCCGGCGCGATCCCCTGCAGGTACTCCACGATCTCGTTGTAGACCTGCTTGGAATCCACCGTCAGGCGGTCCACCTTCGTCGAGAAGAGGTCGCGGATGATCCCGCGCGTCAGCGACGTCTCCCGGTGCAGCAGCTTGGGCGGGTTGCCGACGAACTTCACCTTCTTGTTGATCTTCTGCCACTGCCCGATCAGCGTGTTCAGCTCGAGGGAGAAGGTCTCCTGCGTGACGTCCTCGCCGACCGTGCGGACGATGACGCCGCCCGAGTCCTTGGGCAGCACCTTCTGCACCTGCTCGCGCAGCCGCTGGCGCTCGGCGCGCTCGCCGATCTTGCGGCTCACGCCGACGCGCGACGCGAACGGCATGTAGACCAGGAAGCGCCCCGCCATCGAGACCTGGGCCGTGACGCGCGGCCCCTTCGTCGAGATCGGCTCCTTGGAGACCTGCACGATGATGGACTGCCCGCGCTTGAGTACGTCCTCGATCTTCGGCGGGTCCTTCCGCCGGCGGCGGCCGCGCTTCGGCTTCCGCGCCGGCGCCTCCGCGGGCCCGTCCCCCGACGCGGCAGCCTCGGCCTCGTCGGCCTCGCTCGCGTCGTCCTCGTCGTCGCCGTCCTCGTCGTCGTCATCCCCGTCCTCGTCGTAGACGAGGTCGGAGTTGTGGAGGAACGCGCTCTTCTCGGTGCCGATGTTCACGAATGCCGCCTGGATCCCCGGCAGCACCGCCTCGACCTTCCCGAGATAGATGTCGCCGACCATCCGCTTGTTCTCCGGACGGTCGACCTGCAGTTCAACGAGCTGTTCGTCCTCGATGATCGCGACGCGCACTTCCCGCTGCGTCGCGCTGATCAGGATCTCGCGCTTCATGGATGGAACGGGCTGGTGAGCCCCCGGCCCCGCACCGGATCGACCACGCGGCGGCCGCCCGGACGTCTCCCGCGGCCCGCCCCACCAGGGCGTGCCGCGCGACCGGGACAGTTCGGCTCCGCGTGCGATCCATCATCGCTCGTGCTGGCTCCGAGAGGTGCCGGGACACCGGGTCCCGGCAGACAATGCGCCCCGGAAACCTCCCGGGGCGCTGACAGACTGCGTGCCTAATGGGTACCACCCCACGCGGGGGTTCGCAACGGTCCGGACCACGCCTGTCACCGCCAGCCCCAGCGGGCCAGCGCCTCGCCGACCGCGCGCCGCGCCTCCGCCTGCCCTACCCGGTCGAAGAACGGGAAGAAGTGGACGCCCCCCGCGACCGGCGCCAGCACCGCGTCCACCCCCGCCGCCCGCGCCCGGTCGATGAACCCCTTGGTCGCCGCGAAGGCGCAGAACTCGTCCTCCGTGCCGTGGATCGCCAGCACCGGCGGCAGCCCGGCGCGGACGAGCGCCGCCGGCGAATACGCCGCCGCACCGCCCGCCCGCGCCACGCTCCGCCGGAAGTAGCCGTCCTCGGCCGGGCCGGCGGGATCCGCGCACCCGCCCATCGCGATCACCACCGACGGCCGCGTCACCGACCCCGGACGCGGAACGATCTCGCCCGGCCGGGCGAGGCCCCGCGTCCCCAGCATCAACGCGAGCGTCGCGCCGGACGAGAAGCCGGCCACGCCGACGCGTCCCGTGTCGATGCCCAGGGCGGTCCCGTTCGCGAGCACCCAGCGGTACGCGGCGATGGCATCGTCGAGCTGCTCCAGCGGCCCGGCGTCGAACCGGCTGCCGGTGCGGAGTTCCACGCCGACCACCGTCACGCCCGCCTCGCGGAGCGTCGCCGGGATGACGGGTGCGTGCCACCAGGTCCCGGTCGTCCACGAGCCGCCGTGGAACCAGAGCACGGCCGGCGCCGGCCCAGGCGCGTCACGCGCGCCGCGCAGCAGGTGCAGGCTGAGCGGCACACCGTCCACCTCGCGGTACCGGGCGACGCGATGGCCCGTGCCGCGGGCGCGGTCGAGGTCCACGAGCGAATCCGCCCGCTGGACCGCCTCCGGCTCCGGCTCGTCCGCGCGCCACGCGGCGAGGAGCGAGTCCGTGCCGGCACTGCCATTGTCATCGAGGTGCGCGAGCACCAGCGCATCGCGGGTGCGGCGCACGAGGGCCTCCTCCCCGAGGCGCGCGGCCGCCGCGTACTCCGCGCGGAGCCAGCGGACGTCGCCGCGGCCGAGCGCCGCGTCCCGGCGCATCGCGTCGCGCGCGAGCTCGTGCACGACCGCCGAGACGAGGTCGCGGTGTTCGGGCAACGGCCAGAGGGTGGGGTCGGCCAAGGGCAGCGCGAGCGCGGCGTCGATCGCGGTGGCGTCGAGGCGCACGGTGTCGGCCGCCCCTTCCCGCCACGCGAAGTACGGGTAGGTCACGCGACCGGCCGCGTGGCGCAGCCGGAGCCGGTCGCGCTCGAGGCGCACGGTGTCGGGGTCGTCGATCGTGCGCGCGGCGGAGTCGAGCCGCGCCAGGTCCTGCACCAGCGCCGCCTCCCACGCACGGCGGAACTCGGCCGGCGGGCGCCGCCACAGGGTGGCGAACCGGGCCATCGCCTTCGGCGCGGCGCGCCAGCGGGCGAGCGCGGCCGCGTCCTGCGCCCCTGCACGGGGGGCGAGCAGCACCCCGGCGCAGACGACCGCGGCCGCCAGCGTGCGCCCGGCGCTCAGAGCGCGAGCCCCTTGATCAGGTGCCGTGCGATCACCATCCGCTGGATCTCCGACGTGCCCTCGCCGATCTCGCCGATCTTCGCGTCGCGCATCATCCGCTCCACCGGGTAGTCCTTGGTGTAGCCGTATCCGCCGTGGAGCTGGATCGCCTTGATCGTGGTGCGCATGGCGAGCTCCGACGTGAACAGCTTCGCGATCGCCGCCTCCTTGCCGTACGGGTGCCCGTGCTGCGCGAGCCAGGCCGCGTGGTAGACGAGGTGCCGGCCGGCCTCGAGCTCGGTCGCCATGTCGGCCAGCTGGAAGTGGACGCCCTGGAACTCGGCGATCCGCCGGCCGAACTGCTGCCGCTCGCCCGTGTACGCGAGCGCCGCCTCGAACGCGCCCTGCGCCACGCCGAGCGAGAGGGCCGCGATCCCGATGCGGCCCGCATCGAGGGTCTTCATGAAGTTGATGAATCCCATCCCCTCGGCGCCGATGCGGTTCTCCTCGGGGACCTCGACGTCCTCGAAGATGAGCTCGCGCGTGTCGGACGCGCGCCAGCCGAGCTTGTCCTCCTTCTTCCCGGCGCGGAAGCCGCGCATCGGCGCGAGCGACGGGTCGTGGCCGATCCCGAGGTCCTGCACGCGCTCGAGGTCGCAGGTCTCCTTCGTGAGGACGAAGCTGCTGATCCCCTTCGTGCCCTTCGACGGGTCCGTGACCGCCGTGACCACGAAGCTCTCCCCGACCCCGCCATGGGTGATGAACCGCTTGGTACCGTTGAGCACGTAGTGCGCGCCCTTCCGCACGGCGGTCGTCCTCGTGCCGCCGGCATCGGACCCGGCACCGGGCTCGGTGAGCCCGAATCCGCCGAGCACCTTGCCGCTCGCGAGGCGCGGCACGAACCGCCGCTGCTGCTCCGCGGTCCCGAAGTTCACGATCGGCGACGTGCCGAGCGTCGTGTGCGCGGAGATCGTGATCGAGTGCGACGCGCAGACGCGCGCCAGCTCCTCGATCGCGATCATGAACGAGAGGGTATCGAGCCCCGCGCCGCCGAGCTCCTCGGCCCACGGGATCCCGAGGAGGCCGAGGTCCGCCATCTTGCGGACGTTCTCCCAGGGGAACTCCTGGGTCTCGTCGAACCGGCGCGCGACGGGCGCCACCTCCTCCTGGGCGAAGGCGCGGACCATCTCGCGCGTCGCGAGATGGTGGTCCTGGAAGTAGATCGAATCGTGCACGGGGGAACGGGAGTCGGGGGGAGCGGGGCGTGACGGCGGCGGGCGGCGCGCGCCGCCCGCGCCGCCGACGATCAGGGGGTCGGCCGGCGGAGCACCTGCGCGAGCGCATGGCCGTCGAGGCGCTCCAGCGGCCGCACGCCCAGCGCGGCCGCGAGCGTCGGGGCGATGTCCACGACGCGCGCATCGCCGCGCACCGGGCCGCGGACGAACGGTGCCCCCCAGAAGAGCACCGGCACGCGCGCGTCGTAGTCGTGCGGCGACCCGTGGGTCGCCGTGTTGCCGCGGCCCCAGTAGCCGTACGGCTTCAGCGTGACCGCCACGCCGACCTCGCCGCCCGGCCGGAACATGTGCAGCCAACGCCGCGCGATCGCATCCTTGATGGTGTCGGCGCGCGCGAGGTCCTCCAGCACGTCGGCCCGGAGCACGCCGGGCACCTGCGCGGCCTCCTTCGCGAACGCGCGGAGCACCTGCAGCACCTCGCGCTCCTTCCCGGCGACCTTCGTCCGGTCCACCTCGAGGAGCATGCCGTCGAACGCGAACGCGCTGCCGTCGAGCCGGAGGCGTTGCACGAGCGGCGCCACCGCGGCGAGCGCCGGGTTGAAGTCGTCGCGGAAGACGCGCGTCGCCCCGGCATTGTCCCCCCAGCGCGAGCGGATGTCCGGGCTCGGCGCCACGCCGTGGTCCGCCGTCAGCGCGATGACCACGCCGTCGCGGCCGCGCAGCGCGAAGAGCGAGTCGAGGAACACGCCGAGCGCGCGGTCGAGCCGGAGCACCTGGTCGTGCAGCTCGCGCGAGTCCGGCCCCCACCGATGCCCGACGGCGTCGGTGCTGGAGAGCGAGACCGCGAGGAGGTCGGTCGCCGGCCCGCCGCCGAGGTCGAGCGCGCGGACACCGCGCCACGCGAAGGCGAGCGTGAGCTCGTCCATGTACGGCGTGCCGATGATGAGGTTGCGGGCCCGCATCGAGTCCTCGGGGACGTCGTGCGGGAACTCCGGCTCGTTGCTCGCCTCCTCGGCGGCGCTCGTGTCGGGCTCCGGGTACTGCGCCGCGTCGAGCAACGGCATCCAGACCTGCCCGGCGTAGCGCGTCATCACCCGGTCCTCGGCGTTGAAGGCGCGGACCCACGCGGGGAGCGTGTCGGCGTACCAGGTGCTGGTGACGAAGCGGCCGGAGGCGGGCGCGTACCAGAACACCGGGTACTTGCCACGCCCGATCGGCAGGATCGCGCCGCGGTCCTTGCGCGACACCGACAGCACCTTGGTGCGCGGGTCGGCGGCGACCATCCAGTCGGCGAGGGTCGTGCCGCGGAAGCGGGACGGCGACGCGCCGATCCCCTCCGACTCGACGAGCGCCGCGTCGTTGTTGTTCACGCCCTCGGCGTTCCGGGCGATGCCGGTGGAGTACGGGAAGCGCCCGGAGAGCGTGCTCGCGTGCCCCGGCGCGGTCTCGGTGATCGCGTGGTCCTGCACGCCCTGCGGCGCGAAGGCCCCCTCGTCCACGAGCCGACGCAGGCCGCCGGTGAGCTGATCGTGCCACCGCACGAGGTAGTCCGGCCGCAGCTGGTCCACCGTCAGGAAGAGGACCAGCGTGGGCTTCGCCGCGGGCGCGGCGGTCGGAACCTGGGCGTTGGCCATCGCCGGGAGCAGCAGGCCGGCGAGCGGAGCGAGTGTGCGGAATCGCATCGGGGCGCGTGGTGAGGGGGTCGTGGAAGATACCCCGCGGCGAGGCCCGCGGTGCAGGGTCCCGTCCACCTGCCGCCGCGCCATCGAACCAGTTGCCAGAGGGGGCGTCGGACCACAGTTTCCGCCCGTCACCCCCCACCCGGATCCATGCCCGGACTGTCCGACCTCCCCGTGTGGCGCAACATGATCGCGCGCACCGTGCTGTTCTACGTGGTCACGGGGGCGATCTGGCTCTACTGCCGCGAGTTGCTGCCCGCGGACTCCGCCGCCGCCGTCACGCAGGCGACCACGGCGCTGCAGCAGACCGGCCCGGTGCCGCTCGCCCCGCTGCCGACCGCCGTCGCCACCGTGGTGGCGATGCTCACCGCCTTCGTCACGGCGCTCCCCGTCGCGTGGATCTACACGATGACGCGCCGGAAGAAGGGGTTCCAGCAGTCGGTCGTGCAGACGTACCTGATCCTCCCGGTCGTCGCCGCGGCGATCGTCGTGATGGTGAAGACCTCGCTCGCGCTCGCCTTCTCGCTCGGCGGCATCGTGGCCGCGGTCCGGTTCCGGACCTCGCTCGACGACTCGAAGGACGCCGCCGGCATCTTCGTCGTCATCGGCATCGGCATGGCGGCCGGCGTCGCCCCCGAGGTCGCGTGGGTCATCTCGATCGGTTTCAATGTGCTGATGGTCGGCCTCTGGGCCAGCGACTTCGGCAAGCCGGCGGCGCTCGAGGGCAAGATGGCCGAGCGGAAGCTCGAGCGCGCGCTGGCCACCGCGAACCGCACCGGGATGTTCCTCGCGCGGATGGATGACGAGGTCCTCAAGTCCATGTCGCCCGAGCAGCTCGAGGCGCTCGCCGACCGCGCCTGGCGCCGCCGCAAGCGCAACGATCCCGACCTCGCCGACGGCGAGGCCACCGAGGAGCGGCCGCACTACGAGCGGATGCTGCGCGTCCGCACCGTGGACGTCGAACGGGCCCGGGCGATGATCGAGCCGCGCTTCGGTGGGCTCTTCCGCCACTGGAAGTACCTCGGCAGCGTGAAGGAGAACGACCTGCGCGTGCTCGAGTACGGCGTGACGATGGCCGACACCGTGACGCCCGGGGTCGTGAGCGACGACCTGGGGGCGATCCCCGACTCGCCGCTGCGCGGCGTGGAGCTCCGATGATCCCCTCCCCCCGCCGGGCCCTCGTCCTCGCCGCGCTCGTCGTGGCCGGGGCCGCACCGGGACGCGCGCAGGCGCTCTTCCGCGCCGAGACGCCCGTGACCCTCACCCTCACCACGAACCTCCGCGACCTCACGCGCGAGCGCGACTCGACCGACCTCCGCTGGTTCGGCGCCGAGCTCACCTACACCGACTCGGCAGGCCTCCCGCGGGCGATCGCCACCGAGCTCCGGGCGCGCGGCCACTTCCGCCGTCAGGCGCGCAACTGCTCCTTCCCCCCGCTCTACCTGCGCGCCGGCCGCACCGCCCGCGACGGCTCCCTCCTGCAGGGCAACCCGCGCGTGAAGGTCGTCACCCCGTGCCGGCCGTCCGTCGCCGAGTACCAGCAGTACATCTACCTCGAGTACCTGATGTACCGGACGTATGCGGCGCTGTTCGACGTGCACCACCGGACGCGGCTCGCCAACATCACCTACAAGGACTCCGCCAACCGCGTCCCGCCGATCACGGTGACGGCGTTCCTCCTCGAGATCGAGGAGGAGGTCGCGGACGAGGCGAAGCTCGAGCACGCCGACACCAAGGGGGCCGTCTTCGACGACCTCGTGCCCGAGTCGCTGGACCGGCTCTCGCTGTGGGAGTTCTTCATCGGCAACACCGACTGGTCCATCGCGGCCCTGCACAACATCGAACTCTTCCGGAACCCCGCCGGCGACTACGTCCCCGTCGCCTATGACTTCGACTGGTCGGGGGCGGTGAACACCCGCTACTCGTTCCCCAGTGCCCAGCTGGGGATCCGCACGGTGCGTGAGCGGCTCCACCGCGGCCCGTGCCGCACGCCGCAGCAGTGGGCACCCACCATCGCGTTCTACCAGTCGAAGCGCGCGGCCGTGGATTCGGTGTGGGCGCTCCCCATCGAGGGGCTTGATCCCAGGCGCCGCGCCGACTCCAAGGCGTTCCTCGACTCGTTCTGGCCGATCCTCACCGACGCGCGCCGCTTCCAGCGGATGGTCGTCGAGACCTGCCAGAAGCAGGGCAACTGAGCCGCGGACGGCGCGACGGGCGCGGCATCGCGGGGGCGGCGCCGTCGGCGCCGCCCCCGCGTGCATCCCGGCCCGGTCACGCCTCGCGCAGGACCTCGAGGAACGCCTCGCCGTACCGATCGAGCTTCGCCGGCCCGACGCCGTGCACATCGGCGAGCGCACGGAGCGTGCGCGGATGCGCCCGTGCCATCTCGCGCAGCGACCGGTCGGCGAAGACGACGTACGCCGGCACCGCCTCCTCCTTCGCGAGACGCGAGCGCACCTCCTTGAGCCGCTCGAACCGCGCCATCTCGTCGCGCGTGAGGGGCGCATCCGTGCTGCCCGCAGCGCCCCCCTTCGGTGCCCCGCCCGCGGCCCGCGGGACCGCACGCCCGCGGCTCCCGCGCGAACGCCCGGCCGAGGCGGCGCCCTCGCTCGCGGTCAGCCGCTCCCCGAGGCAGTTGTCGCACCCCTCGCAGGCCGGTCGCGCCGCGGGGTCCCCGAAGTAGCGCAGCACGAAGTGCCGTCGGCAGTGCTCCGTGTACGCGTACTTCTGCATCAGCTCCAGCTTCCTGAGCTCGCCCTGCCGGCGCCGGTCGAGTTGCCCCCAGTCCACCGGCCACTCGTCCAGCGGGCGCCCCGGGTCGGTGAGCGAGATCCCCTCGCCGAGCCGCCGCCAGACGACCATCTGCCGGGCCTGCAGCGCATCCAGCAACTGCGCGGCGCCCATCGGCCCGCCGATGCCGGATGGGAGGAAGTCGAGGTCGGCGACGATCCCGAGGTGGAAGCGCTCGCCCGCCCGCTTCCACAGCGACCGCAGCAGCGCGAGCTCGAGCCCGTGCTCCTCTTCCGTCAGCTCGGCCTTGATGCGCGCGGGCGTCGCGAGCAGGCGCACCTGCGCCTGCGTGCGCGAGGGGTCCGCGACCGCGAGCGCCCCGGCGCGCGCCAGGATCCGCAGCGCGGACTCCGCCTCCCGGTCGCTCACCTTCCCGCGCGCCGCGGCGGCGATCGCCGCGGCATCATCGCCCACGAGCCCCTCCCGGTCGCCGAGCCGCCGGCAGGCATCGTACACCGCGCCGATGACCTCGCGCTCCGGCAGCGCGCCCTTGATGAAGAACTCGTGAGTGAACCGGTCGGGGAACGCATGGAGGAGGATCGCCGTCGCCGGGAGCCGGTCCCGGCCGGCGCGCCCCGCCTCCTGGTAGTACGCCTCGAGCGTGCCCGGCATCGCGTGGTGCACCACGAGCCGCACGTTCGGCTTGTCGATCCCCATCCCGAACGCATTGGTCGCGACGATCACGCGGGCGCGCTCGGACATGAACGCGTCCTGCACCTCCGCGCGGTGCTCGTCGTCGAGCCCGGCATGGTATGCGACCGCCCCGATCCGCGCATGCTGCAGCATCGTCGCGATCCGCTCCACGGTGCGCCGCGTGCTCGCGTACACGATCGCGACCCCGTCCTCGGCGCGCGTGCGCAGGAGGTCGATCAGCGTCGCGTCCTTCTGCGCGTCGTTCTTCGTCGCGATGACGTGGTAGGTGAGGTTGGTCCGGTCGAACCCGGTGAGGATGAGCGCCGGGTCGCGGAGCGCCAGCTGCCGCGCGATGTCCTCGCGCACCTCCGGCGTCGCGGTCGCGGTGAGCGCGATGGTCGGCGGCGCGCCGAGCGCCTCCCGGACCTGCCGCACCCGCAGGTAGCTGGGCCGGAAGTCGTGCCCCCACTCGCTGATGCAGTGCGCCTCGTCCACCGCGAGGAGCCGCACCCCCACCGCCCGCAGCCGCTCGGCGGTCTTGCCGAGGTCGAAGCGCTCGGGCGCCACGTAGAGGAGCTTCACCTCGCCGCGCTGCACCCGCGCCATCCGCTCGGACACCTCGGCGGCGCTCAGCGTCGAGTTCACGTACGTCGCCGGCAGCCCGCGCGCGACCAGCGCGTCCACCTGATCCTTCATGAGCGAGATGAGCGGCGAGATGACGACCGTGAGCCCGTCCAGCAGCAGCGCCGGCACCTGGAAGCAGAGCGACTTGCCGCCGCCGGTCGGCAGCACCACGAGCGTGTCGCGGCCCGCCAGCACCGCGCGCACGGCGTCGGTCTGGCCGGGGCGGAAGTCGGGATAGCCGAAACGGTCGCGCAGGAGCGCGCGCGCCTCGTCGAGGCGGTCGGGCAGCGGCGGGGCGACGGAGGGCGCGGAAGGCACGGCGAAGGATAGCACCCTCGTCACGCCCGGCGGCATCACGGCGCCGCGACCGGTGGCAAAGGGTCGCCTCGCCGTCCGGTCGTGACGCGCGCGCCCCGCGGCGCGGGGTGCCGCCACGCCCCGGAGCGCGCTGCGCGGTCGTCGGCCCCGCGAACGGGGCCCCCGCGGAACCCGCCTCCCCGCCCACGGGTTGTTCCAGCATGGCCCCCCGTGCCCCGATGACGATCGACGTCTGGTCGGACGTCGCCTGTCCGTTCTGCTACGTCGGCAAGCGGCGCCTGCTCGCCGCGCTCGCCGCCTTCCCGCACCGTGACGAGGTGCGGGTGATCTGGCGCGCCTTCCAGTTGCAGCCCGAACTCGTCACCGATGCCACGCGCCCGCTCGAGGCGTACCTGGCCGAGCGCTTCTCCGCCTCGCCCGACCAGGTGAAGCAGATGAACGGCCGGGTGCAGCAGATGGCGAAGCCCGAGGGGATCGCGTTCGCCTTCGACAAGGTCGTGCTCGCCAACACCTTCGATGCCCACCGGCTGTTGCAGCTCGCGCAGCACGAGAAGATGGGCGATGAGGCCGCGGAGCGGCTGATGAGCGCCTACTTCCAGGAGGGGCGCAACGTGGACGACCCGGCGGTGCTCGCGGACCTCGGGGCGGCCTTGGAGCTCTCGCGCGCGGGCGTGGCCGGCGTGCTCGAGGGCGATGGCTACGCGGACGCGGTGCGGCGCGACCTGGAGGAGGCGCGCGAGCTCGGGATCACCGGGGTGCCGTTCTTCCTCTTCGACCGGAAGTACGCGATCTCGGGCGCACAGCCGGGGCCGCTCTTCGCGCAGGCGATCGCACAGGCCCACGGCGAGTGGCGGACGGCGGACCAGGCCGAGGCCTGATCCTCACGGCACGTCAGACGGCCCGCGCGAAGTGCCCGCGGGTGAACGCCTCGCCGACCGCCTCGCGCACGGCGCGTCCCGGCATCGCACCCGCGGCGACATCCGCCGCCGCGGCGACGTACCCGGCCACGATCGCCCCCACGTCGTCCCCCGGCACGTTGAACAGCAGCCGGTAGCGCCGGATACCCGCCGCATGGAGTCGCGGCAGGAACTCGGTCGCCTCGATCGGCCGCGAGTGCAGGAGGCGGTTGCGGCACGCATAGTCCGTCGCGACCGGGAAGACGTAGCCGGCCGGGTCCGTGAGCCGCGTGTCCGTGTGGCGCTTGGTGCAGAGGTCGCGGCAGTGCGTCGGCGTGCGGTCGAAGGCGGCGCTCAGCACGCAGTGCTCCAGCGTCATCCCCTCCGGCCGGCCGTACACGATCACCTCGAACCCGGCCCCGCCCCACGGGGCCGAGACCGCGGCGATCTCCTCGGTGGTCAGCTCCACCGACGGCGTGAGCGACCGCGCCCCGAGCGCGAACAGCTCGGCGGCGGTGTGCTGGTTGAACACGTTGGTCGCGTAGTCGCCGCGCACGTCGCGGCCCGCAGCGGCGAGCTCGTGGAGCAGTCCGACGTGTCCCGTGAGCACCGGCGTGCCCAGTGCGAGCCACTTGTCGAGCTTCTTGCGCTCTTCCGGCCGCACGATCGTCGGGAGCCGCAGGCGGAAGGCCACCCCCGCCTCCCGCGCACGCGCCGCGAGCGCCTCGACCCTGCTCACCGCCGGGAACGGGTGCCGCAGGAATGGATCGAACACGATCTCGCCCGCGCCGGCCGCGAGCGCCGCGTCGGCATCCTCGATCCGCCACACCTCGGCGACGACCACCCCCGGCGCCATGGCGGCGGCCGACGCGCTGGCCGCGTCGGCGGCGCTGCCCGCGG
>JAIBBJ010000217.1 GCA_019694735.1 Gemmatimonadaceae bacterium
ATCGCACCGCGCTCATCGCGCCGCCGCCGCGAGCTCGTCGAGCAGCCGCGCGGTGACGAGCTGCGGGTTCGCGTTCCCTTCGGCCGCCCGCTTCGCCTCCTCCACGGCGGGCACCGCCTTCACCGCCGCGAGCGCCGCGCGCGCATCGCCGCGCCCGGTGGCCTCCCGCGCCCGCTCGTGCAACAGCACCGTGAGCGCGTCGAGCACGTCGGTGAACGCCCCGCGCGCCTTGCCCGAGCCGGCGGTGAAGGCGGCGCGCAGCGCCTGCTCCCGCCCCGCGTCGGCGGCGGCGAGGAGCTGCCGCGCGCGCTGCACCACCGCGCCGCGGTCCGACGCGCCGATCAGCGCACCCGGCGCGCCGTTCGCGATCCGCACGAGGTCGTCCGGCGTCTCGTTCGGGATCGCGCCGCGCGCGAGGTCGTCGGCGACGAACCGGCGCATCGCCGCGTCGGGCAGCGGTGCGACGCGGACCGAGACCACGCGCGACCGGATCGTCGGCAGCAGCGCCCCCGGCTCGCTCGACGTGAGGATGAACGTCGTGTCCGCCGGCGGCTCCTCCAGCAGCTTCAGCAGCGCGTTCGCCGCCTCGGCGTTCGCGGCCTGCGGCACCATCCGCTCCGCATCGCCGATGACGAAGACCTTGCGGCGCGCCATCGCCGGGCTGCGGCTCGCGAGCTGCACGATCGATCGTGTGACGTAGTGGAAGATGCCCATCGAGCCGTCCGGGCGCGCATAGAGCCCGTTCGCCTCGACCCGCGACTGGATCGCCGTCCCGTAGAGCTCCTGCGCCTCCTCGGGCTCGGTGGCCGAGCCGTTGTTCTTCATCGGGAAGAACCAGCGGAGGTCCGGGTGCTGCAGGGTCAGGGCGAAACGGCACTGCTGGCAGAGGCCGCAGGGGCGCTCCCCCTCGTCCGCGCAGAGCAGCACCTGCCCGAGCCAGAGCGCGAGCCGCTGCTTGCCCACGCCGGCCGGGCCCTGCAGGAGCAGGCTCGCCGGGAGGGTCCCGTCGCGCGCCTGCCCGGCGAGCCGCGCGCGGAGGGTCTCGTGACCGTGGAGCGGGATGAGGGGCACGCAGGTAAGATAAGGCCCATGCCGACCCTCCGCGCCGCGCGGCGCCCTGCGCGCCGACCCGCCTCCGCGCTCCGGTGGTCCTCCGCCGCGCTCCTCCTCGCGTCCCTCGGGGTGCCCCTCGTCACGGCGGCGCAGGTCGCCCCCGGCCGCGCCCGCGCCCGCGACCTCGGGGTCGCGCCGGGGATCTTCGCCCCCGGCGCCGCGAACGCCATCACCGATGTCGCCGGCGTGCGCGTGGGGCAGGTGACCGTCGTCGAGGGCGACCGCATCCGCACCGGCGTCACCGCGATCCTCCCGCACGAGGGGAACGCCTACCTCTCGCGCGTCCCCGCCGCGCTCCACGTCGGCAACGGCTTCGGCAAGTTCGCCGGCGCGACGCAGGTCGCCGAACTCGGCGAGCTCGAGACGCCGATCGTCCTCACCTGCACGCTCTGCACCTGGAAGGCCGCCGACGCGCTGGCCGCGTGGATGCTGGAGCGCCCGGGGATGGCGCAGGTCCGCTCCATCAACGCCGTCGTCGGCGAGACGAACGACGGCGGGCTCAACGACATCCGCGCCCGGCCGGTCACGGCGGAGCACGTGCGGCGCGCGCTCGAGGAGGCCCGGGGCGGCCCGGTCGCCGAGGGCAGCGTGGGCGCGGGCACCGGCACCGTCGCCTTCGGCTGGAAGGGGGGCATCGGCACCGCGTCGCGCGTGCTGCCGGCCTCGCTCGGCGGGCACACGGTGGGCGTGCTCGTGCAGACGAACTTCGGCGGCATCCTCGACGTCATGGGCGCGCCGGTCGGCCGTGCGCTGGGCCGCTTCGCGTTCCAGCGCGACGTCGGCGCACCGCCGGCCGACGGGCGCGCGCCCGCGGCGGGGGACGACGGCGACGGCTCGGTGATCATCGTCATCGCCACCGACGCCCCGCTCTCCGACCGCAACCTGCGCCGCGTCGCCGCCCGCGCGATGATGGGGCTCGGGCGCACCGGGTCGAGCGCGAGCAACGGCAGCGGCGACTACGCGCTCGCCTTCTCCACCGCCGCGGCGGTGCGCCGCGCCTGGGACGCCGAGCGCCACACCACCACCGAGCTCGCCAACGAGCAGCTGAGCGCCGTCTTCCAGGCGACGGTCGAGGCGGTGGAGGAGGCGGTCTACAACTCGCTGTTCGCGGCGACGACGACCACGGGGAACGGCCGCACGGTGGAGGCGATCCCGCTCGACCGCGTGCGCGAGGTGCTGCGGCGCCACGGCATCGCGCCGCGCTGAGCCGTCACGCGGACGCATTGCGGACGCCTTGCGGACGCACCGAGGCGACCGGCGCGTCCGGGTCGCCGTCAGCCGGGCGCGGCGGCCCGCCCGGTGAGCTCGTCGACGTGGATGCGGAAGACCAGCGCGCGCTCCGGCATCGGATCGTCCGGCGTCAGCGTCGCCGGCATCGCGCGGCGCAGCACCTCGACGCCCTTGGCGTGGAGCTCCTGCTCCTGCGCGCTCCCCTGCGCCCGCAGCACGTAGAAGCCGCCCTTCACGACGACCGACGCCCAGTCGAACGGCCCGCGCACCTCGTCCACCTCGAAGGCGACCCAGCGGTTGTGCGTCAGCACCTCCAGCTTGGTGCCGGGCTGCGTGCGGCCGTAGAGCCAGCCGTCGTCGTGCACGTAGCCGATCGGCTCGATGTCCACCTGGTCGCGGCGCGAGAAGGCGAGGCGGCCGACCTGGTGCCGCGCGAGCAGGGCGAGGCACTCCTCGCGGCCCAGGTCACGGAACTGCGGGCGGGGCGTCGGCATCGCGGTCTCCTCTAGCTCGTGATGGCGCGATAGGCGGTCAGCACGCGGTCGAGCGCTTCCTCCGGCGTGTCGCCGTCGGCGGAGAGGTGGCCCATCTTGCGGCCCGGGCGCGCCTCGGTCTTCCCGTACAGGTGCAGGCGCACGCCCGGCACCGCGAGCGCCCGCGTGAAGTCCGGCGCGCCCCCGGCCCAGAGGTCGCCGAGCAGGTTGTGGATCGCGGCCGGGCGCACGACGGCCGTCGCGCCGAGCGGCAGGTGGCAGATCGCGCGCACGAGCTGCTCGAACTGGCTCGTCGGGTGCGCGCGCTCCGAGTGGTGGAACGTGTTGTGCGGCCGCGGCGCCAGCTCGTTCACCAGCAGCGTCCCGTCGCGCAGCACGAACATCTCCGTCGCCAGCAGCCCGACGATGCCGAGCCGCTCCGCGATGCCGAGCGCGAGCGCCTGCGCGCGCCGCTCGAGCTCCTCGTCGGCGCCGCTCGGCGTCACCGCCCAGGTGAGCACGCCGTCGGTGTGGACGTTGCGCGACGTCGGGTAGGCGACGGCCTCGCCGTCGGCGCGCCGCGCCACGAGCACGCTGAGCTCGGTCGCGATGTCGAGGAACGCCTCGACGACGCACACCGGCACGGCGAGCCGCTCGAACGCCGCGCGCCCCTCGTCGGGCGTGCGCACGCGCACCTGCCCGCGGCCGTCATAGCCGCCCATCGCGCTCTTCACGATGCTCGGCCCCAGCGCCGCGACCGCGTCGGCGGCGGTCGCCGCGTGGCGGACGGTGCGGAAGGGCCCGAGCGGGAATCCGTTCGCGGCCAGCCACTCCTTCTGTCGGGCGCGCTCCTGCACGATGTGCACCGCGTCCACCGGCGGGCAGAGCGCGGCCTGCGCGGCGGCGGCCTCGAGCGAGGGCCGCGGGATCTGCTCGATCTCCAGCGTCACCGCCGCGCAGCCGGTCGCGAGCGCGCGGGCCGCGTCGGCATCCGCCCACGGCGCCGTGATGGTCTCGTTCGCGACGTGCCGCGCGGGGCACTCCCGCTCCGGGTCGAGCACGCGGACGTCGTAGCCGAGCGTGCGCGCCGCCATCGCGGTCATGCGGCCGAGCTGGCCCCCGCCGAGGAAGCCGAGGGTGGCGCCCGGCGGCACGGGCGCGCGCGTCACGGGAGGGTCTGCGCGCGGACGTCCGCCGCGCGGCTCGCGCGCCAGGCGCGCAGCTTCTCGCGCACCTCGGGCCGGTGCGCCCCGACGATCTCCGCCGCGAGGATCGCCGCGTTCGTCGCGCCCGGCTTCCCGATCGCGAGCGTCCCCACCGGCACGCCGGCCGGCATCTGCACGATCGAGAGCAGCGCGTCGAGGCCGTTGAGCGCGGTGATGTTCACCGGCACCCCGAGCACCGGGACGAGCGTCTTGGCGGCGACCATCCCCGGCAGGTGCGCCGCGCCGCCCGCCGCAGCGATGATCGCCAGCAGTCCCCGCGACTCCGCCTGCTCGGCGTACGCGAACATGTCGTCCGGGGTGCGGTGCGCCGAGACGACCTTCGCCTCGTACGGCACCCCGAGGTGCTGGAGGATCTCGACGGCCGGCGCGAGGGTCTCGTAGTCGGACTTCGAGCCCATGATGACGCCGACGAGCGGGGCGGCAGAGGCGGTCATGGACGAAAGGTACCGAGGCGCCCGCGCCGCCGCACCGCCTCCCGCGGCGTCATCCCTGCGCCATCTCGAGCAGTGCCCGCACGGTGTTCAGGTTGCGTCCGGTGCCCTCGGCGGCGAACGGCACCTTGAGCGTCGAGGCTCCCATCCCGTCGGGGAAATGCACGAAGCACTCGCGGCCCCGCAGCGCCAGCCGCTCGCGCCCGGGGATGGGCCAGCCTTCGAGCGCGCCCGGCGCCGGGGCGCGGTCGAGGAAGACGACCTGCAGTTGCGCGGGCGCGGCCTCGGGGAAGGGATTCGCCGACACCACGGCGGCGAGCTCGTCCGGGGTGCGGACCATCACCCCGACCGGCTTTCCCATCCGCGCGGCGAGCGCCGCTTCCAGCGCCTGCTTCAGGCCGGCCGCCGTGCCGCGCCAGCCACAGACGAGGTTGCCGCTCTGGATGTACGTGCGGACCGCCGTGCATCCGGCCGCCCCGGCCAGCGTGCGCAGCTCCGCCATCGGGAGCTTGCCGGTCCCGCCCACGTTCACGGCGCGCAGCAGGGCGATGTAGGTGGCCATCGCCGGAAGATACTAGCGGCGGATCGCCGCCATCCCGCCGTCGAGCGGGAGCACCTGGCCCGTGATCCAGTCGGCGGCCGGGTCGAGCAGCCACCGCACCGGCGCGACCACGTCCGCCACCCGCCCGATCCGCCCGAGGGGATGCATCCCCACCGAGACCTCCAGCGACTTCGGGTTGCCGGTGATGCGCGCGGCGAGCGGCGTGTCCACCAGCCCGGGTGCGAGCGCGTTCACGCGGAGCCGCCGCCCGGCGTACGTCGCCGCGGCGCTCCGCACGAGGCCGGACACCGCGCCCTTCGCCGCCGCGATCGCCTCGTGGTTCGGCAGGCCGACCGTCGCGGCGCTGCTGGCGAAGAGGAGCACGCTCCCGCCGTCGGTCATCACGCGGCCGGCCGCCCGCACGGCGGCGAACGCGGTCTGCACGTTGAGGCGCAGCGTCTCGGCGAGCTCGGCCTCGCTCGTGAGGTGCGCGGGCTTGAGCAGGATGGAGCCGACCGCATTCACCACGCCAGCGACCCGGCCGCGGCGTTCGCGGGCACCCGTGAGCAGCGCCTCCACGGCGCCGAAGTCGGCGGCGTCCACCGCGTGGGGCTCGCCACCCGTCTCCGTGGCGACGGCGGCAACGCGCGCGGCCGTGCGGCCGGCCAGCACGAGCGCGGCGCCGTCGGCGGCGAGCGCGCGGGCGATGGCGCTGCCGATGCCACCCGCCGCGCCGAGGATCACGAAGGCCCCTGCGTCGCGCAGCGGGGCCGGGGAGGGACTCGTCATGCCGGGCGAACGCACGGCGGCCGTGCCGGTTCCCGCCCCCGGGTCCGCCCCGCGTGCGCGCCGCGTGCGCCCCGCGCGCGCTCAGCGCGTGAGCATCGCCCAGACCGTGTGCGGCGACCGTCCGCCCATCCGCACCATGCGGATCCAGAGCAGCGTCAGGTGCTCGAGCGCGAGCGCCTGCTCGCGGCCGCCGACGTCCACCGGCTCCCAGCCGAGCGCGTCGATGAGGCCGCCGACGGTCCGCTTCGCGGCCGCGTCATCGCCGCAGAAGAGCATCGCCGGGCGCACGTTCGCCGCCGGGAACGCGTGGTCCTCGAAGTTCTCGTAGCCGTAGATCGTGAACGCCTTCACGACCGCGGTGCGCGGCAGGAGCGCCTGGAGGACCTCCGTGCCCGACTGCGCGCTCGCCAGGCCGTGCGAGAGCCGCGGGCCCACCGGGTTGGTGCAGTCCACGAGGATCCGTCCGGCGAGGGCCTCGGCCAGCGGCTCGAGCACCTCGCGGTGCGCGCCGAACGGCGTGGCGAGGAAGACCACCTCGGCGTCGCGCACCGCCTCGGCGGGCGCGGCGGCGCGCAGGCCGGGGGCGCGCGCCTGCAGGGCGGTCACGGTCGCGGCGCCCGCATCGCGCGCGCCGATGGTGACGTCGTGGCCGAGCCGGCGCAGGTGCACGGCGAGTGCGCCGCCGACGTGGCCGTGGCCGAGGAAGGCGATGCGCATCAGGTACCTCGCGGGGTGGGAGGGGACGGGTAGATCCAGCGGGCGAGCCACCGCGTGAGCCGCGGCATCAGCACGTACGTCATCAGCAGCACCTCGATCGTGATGGTGACCAGGAGCCGCACCGGCGCCGGCGCGCCGCCGAGCACGGCCCCCACGAGCGCGCCGAGCGACAGCACGAGCCCGTACACGACGCCGATCATGAGGAGCGCCATGCGCGCCCGCGACGGCTGGGGAACGATCGTGCCGGGCGGCGCGGTGAACCAGACCTCGAGCCCGGTGAGCCGGTCCCACGTCGCGTCGGCCTCCACGTGCGGGGCGACCTCGTGCAGGAACCGGCGCCGCCGTTCCGACGCCTCGAACGCCTGCAGGTGCGCGACCGAGTCGAAGCGGAAGACGCTCGTGTACGTGGGCGTCGCGGCGCCCGGCGTCGGGCGCTGCACCTCGGTGCCGCGGTAGCCCGCGAACACCGTGGCATCGCGGAGCAGCGCCTCGAGCGCCGCCTCGTACGCCGCCTCGTGGCCGCGCCGCACGCGCCGCGTGGCGACGATCGTCACCGCGCGGTCGCCCGCCGCCGCCGGGGTGCTCACCGGCCCAGCGCCTCGACCACGCGCTCGGCCGCCGCGGCGCCCGAGAACTGCTGCTGGCCGGTGATCAGGTGGCCGTCGCGCACGGCGAAGGCGCGGAAGCGCTGGTCCACGACGAAGTTCGTGTCGGGGATGCGGCGCGCCTCCTGCTCGATCCAGAACGGCTGGATGCGGGTCCCGACGAAGCGGTCGGCGAACGCCTCCTCGTTGTCGGCGAAGCCGGTCCAGGTGCGGCCGGTGACGAGCCGCTCGCCGGTCGAGAGGCGGACGTCGAGGAGGAGGCAGGTGGCGTGGCAGACGAGCGCGGTCACCTTGCCGGCCTCGAAGAAGCGGGCGACGAGACCCTCGAGCGCGCGGTCGCCGCGGAACGTCACCATCGGCGACTGGCCGCCGGCGACGAAGAGCGCGTCGTACGCGGCCACGTCCACGTCGGCGATCGAGGCCGTGGCGGCGAGGAGGGCGGCGTGCGTCGGCGACCGCTTGAAGCCGAGGCTGATGAGGTCGTGCGCGGAGTAGCCGCTCGCGTCCTCGGGGTCGCTGTAGCCGTCGGCGACGAGCGCGCCGCCCTTCGGGCTGCGGATCTCGACCTCGTAGCCGGCCTCGGTGAACACCCAGTACGGATGGGTGACCTCGGCCCACCAGAAGCCGACCGGCCAGCCGGTGGTGGGGGAGACGCCGGGATTCGCGGCGACGAGGAGGATGCGCTTGGGGCGGGGGGTGCTGCGGTTCGGGTCGGCACTCACGGGCGGGCTCCGGGGTCGGTGGGATGCCTCCACGATGCCCGGCGGACCGCATTGCAACAATCGAATCAATCGAAACACATCGTTGCGCGGGGTGAAATCCTCATCGGCGCCGCGACGCGCGGCGCGCCGCCTCCGGCGTGGCCTCGCGCGCGGCCCGCACGAAGACGTCGCGCAGCCACGCGTTCGCCGGCTCGTGCTCGAGCCGCGGGTGCCAGAGCAGGTTGAGCCCGTACGGTTCGAGCCGCAGCGGCGCGTCGAGCACCCGCAGCCCGAGCCGCGGCGCGAGCGCGTGCGCCGCGCGGTCGGAGACCGTGAGCACGTCGTCGCTCTCGGCCGCCATCAGCAGGCCGGTGAGGAAGTACGGCACCACGCGCCGCACCCGGCGGGCGAGGCCGCGCCCGGCGAGGACCGCGTCCACCTGGCTCGGGCGGCCGAGCGGCGCGACGACGATGTGGTCGAGCGCCAGGTAGTCGTCGAGCGTCATCCGGCGGGCGCGCGGATGGCCCTCGCGCACCACGCAGACGAAGCGGTCGGTGAAGAGGCGGCGCGTGCGGAACTCGTCGGGGAAGTGGCCGAGGATGCAGATCGACAGGTCCGCGGTCCCCTCCCGCAGCGGGATCCAGTCCTCCTCGAGGCTTGGCAGGTACCGGAGCGAGACCCCCGGCGCCTCGGCGCGCAGGATGCGGTCCACCACCGGGCCCAGCACGAGGAGCACGTGGTCCGTGGTGTAGATGGTGAACGTGCGGCTGAGCGCGCGCGGCGTGAACGGGACCGCGGTCGAGAGCACGCGCCGGGCGTCCTCGACGAGGTTGCGCACTGCCGGCCGCAGCGCCTCGGCGCGCGGGGTCAGCACCATCCGCCGTCCCGCCCGCACGAGGATCGGGTCGCCGAGCCGCTCGCGGATGCGGGCGAGCGTATGGCTCGCGGCCGGGGTCGAGAGGCCGAGCCGGCGGGCGGCGCGCGTGACGTTCCCCTCCTGCAGGAGCGCGTCGAGCGCGGTGAGGAGACTCAGGTCCTTGGGTTCCATGGCTTGCAACTCTCGATCCGGGAGTTGCAGGAGTCAAGCACCTCTAGCGCGCGGCGACCCGCTCGAAGCGCAGGTGGCGCACCCGGCCCGCCCAGAGCGTGTAGCCCGTGACGCGCCCGCGCGCGTCGCGGGTGAACTCGAGGATCTCGCCGTTCGGCGTCGCGAACCCGTCGCGGTAGAGCGGGCGGAGCGGCTCGACGCCCATCCACCCCGCGTCCACCGCGAGCGCCCCGTCCCGCACGATGAGCGGGTAGCCGACGTCGAGCTCGGGGCTCCGGTAGCGCGCGGCGAGCGCCGCGAGCGCGGCCGGCGCGGTGTCCGGTGCCTCGACGCGCGCGTAGTCGTTCGGGCGCGCGCCGGGTGCGGTCCAGCGCAGCGCCGTCGCCGCCGCGCCCGTGCGGATCACCTGCAGCTCGACCGCGCCGCCGCGCGCCCGCACGCGGTCGTCACCCCACGGCACGAACGCCGTCCCCGTCAGGCTGTCCACCAGCGCGCCGTCGCGGGGCAGGAGCACCAGCACCTCGTGCGTCCGCGGCGAGCGGTACCGGCCGGCGAGCGCCGCGAGCCCCTCGGCCGTCATCGCCGTCGCCGGGGCGCGCTCGGCGCGCACCGGTTCCAGCGCCTCGCCGAGCACCACCGCCGCGACGCTCGTGGCGAGGGCACCCGGGTTGGCCGAGCCCACGTTGCAGAGCAGCGCGACCGAGACCGCCTGGTCGGGGAACCGGTAGAGCGCCGCGCGGTAGCCGCCCGTCGAGCCGGTGTGCGAGACGCGGCGCACGCCGCGCCAGGTGTCGGTGGTGACGCCGAGGCCGTACGTGATCGCCGTGCCCTCGTTGAGCCGGATCACGCCGGAGAGCGAATCCGCGACCGCGCCCCACACGCCCTCGCGCCGCTGCTGCGCGCCGGCCCACTTGAGGTAATCGTCCACGGTGATGAGCAGGCCGCCGGAGCCGATCACGCGCGTGAACGGATGGTCGTTCCGGAACCCCGTCGCCGCCGTCCCCGCATACGCCGCGGCCCGCCCGGGCACCACCGTGCGGTGGTCCTCGCGCCACTGCGTGTCGCGCATCCCGAGCGGGCCGAAGATCCGCTCCTGCGAGAACGCCTGGAGCGACTTGCCGCTCGCGCGCTCCAGCACCGTCGCCGCGACCACGTACCCGGTGTTGCTGTAGAGGTAGTCCTCGCCCGGCGCGAAGTTCAGCTCGCGCAGCCGCGCCACGATCGCCATCACCTCGGCGTTCGGGTGGTCCACGATGCCGGCCGGGCGCGCCATCACGTCGTGCAGCGTGTACCGGTCGGGCAGGCCGCTGGTGTGGCTCAGGAGCTGCCGCACCGTGATCCGGTGGCCGAGGTCCCGGACCTCCGGGATCCACCGCGTGATGTCGTCATCGAGCGCGAGCACGCCGTCGCGCGCGAGGAGCACCAGCCCGGCCGCGACGAACTGCTTCGCCGTCGAGCCGCTCTCGCTGATCGTGCCCACCGTCCACGGCACGTTCGCCTCGAGGTTCGCCATCCCGTACGCCCGGCGCACGAGCGGCGCGGTGCCGCGGTCCACGCCGACGGCGCAGCCCGGCGTGCTCGTGCGCGCGAATGCGGCGAAGACCGAATCGATGCGCCGGTCGAGCGCCGTGGGCGCCTGCGCGGCGGCGATCGTGGCGCAGGACGCGAGGCAGGCGGTGGCGAGGGCGGCGGGACGCGGCAGGCGGAGGCGCAAGGTCACGAGGGGCTCGGCTGAGGGTCGGAGACCCACCGAACGTACAGCGAGAATCGCGCGCCGCCGAGGGGGGCCTCGGAGACCGTGAGCGTCCCGCCGTGCTCCGCCGCGCAGGCCGCGACCGACGCGAGCCCGAGCCCGGCACCGCGCTCCTTCGTGGTGAAGAAGGGCTCGAGGATGCGCGCGCGCAGCTCGGGCGGCACGCCCGGCCCGTTGTCGTCCACGTCGATCCGCGGGGCGTCGGCCATCCGGTCGTCGAGCCGGATCTCCACGCGGCAGCCGGGGCCCGCCGCCTCCGCCGCATTCAGCACGAGGTTGAGCACCGCCCGCTGGATCAGCACCTCGCGTCCGCGGAACGGCAGCCGCTCCGGCCCCTGCACCTCGACCGTCGCGTGGCGCACCCGTTCGTGCCGGCGCGCGAGGGTCGCGACGTCGCGGACCGTCTGCGCGAGGTCGAACGCGCGCACCTGACCGAAGAGCCGCGCGCCATCGAGCTCGAAGAGCCGGTGGTTCCAGTCGCGGATGCTCCCCAGCGCCTCGCCCACCTCCCCGACCAGCACCGTGCCCTCGGCGTCGGCCGCGAGATGGTCGCGCAGGTCCTCGAGCTCCGAGGTCGCCACCTGCAGCGCGTTGTTGATGTCGTGCGCCACCGTCCGCGCGAAGGTGCCCGCGAGGATGGCACGCTCGGCGTTGTGCAGCGCGCGGTCCCGGCGCAACCGGTCATCCTGGTGCGCGCGCAGCTGCCGCAGCTGGACGTAGTTGAAGGCGAACAGCCCGCACGCGGTCACGAGGACGAACGCGAACCCCTTCACCAGCTCGATCCGCTCCAGCGTCTCCTTCGAGCCGGCGAAACTGCTGGCGATGGTCGAGGAGACGCCGACGTACAGCGCGGCGATCACCAGGTAGACGAGGGCGAGGAGGGCGGCCGAGGTGGCGGGCGAGCGCGCGGGGACCGGGGCCCGCGTCGGAGCGATCGACGGGCCGGAGTGCTCTTCGGGCATGCGCACATTCTGTACCTGTGCACGAACCCGGACAAGATTTGGACCACCGGCAAATCATTCGCGGTCCCCGAACGCAGAAAGGCCAGCCCGAGGGCTGACCTTTCCGGTGGGAAGCGACCGCGACAGGACTCGAACCTGTGACCCGGTGATTAACAGTCACCTGCTCTACCAGCTGAGCTACGCGGCCAGAGACTCCAAAGCTAGCCGGGCCCGGGACGCCGTTCAACCCTCCGCGGACGCCCGGGAAACAGGGCGCCGCGGCGGCGCGTAGGCCCTGCCATGAACGCTTCGATCAGTATCGGCGTGGATGCCCTGCGCGCGAATCCCCTCCGGACCCTCCTCTCCACGCTTGGCGTGGTGATGGGCGTCGGGGCGATGGTCTCCGTCCTCGCGATGGGGGACGGCGTCGAGGCGTACGCCCGGCAGCAGATCGAGGAGACCACCGACCTGCTCGGGATCGCCGTCGAGCCGGTCACCACCGCGACGCTCGACGGCCAGTCCGTCCGCCGCCCCGACATCCTGCG
>JAIBBJ010000143.1 GCA_019694735.1 Gemmatimonadaceae bacterium
CGCGATGGGGATCCGCGAGGCGTGGGCCAACCGGGTGATCGACCTGGTCTGGGGCATGGCGGGGACGTTCGCGGCCTTGCAGGTCGCGCGCCGACTCGACGCGGCGCGAGAGCTGATCGTGCTCACGGCGAGCCTCGTGGTGCTTGCCGTGGCGTTGGTCGCGGGATGGCGGGCGTACCGGCGCCGGGCGGCGGCTGCGGGCGACGGGCCGAGCGACGGGTAGATTGGTCGGATGCCGATCCGCCTGCGTCCGTTCGCCTCGATCCTCCTCGCCTTCGCGGCGGCCGGGTGCGGCGCTGCCGCCGTCGCCGCGCCGGCTGCCCCGGCGCGCGCCTACGACGTCCGCATCCTCCGCGACACCTTCGGCGTGCCGCACATCCGCGGCCGCACCGACGCGGATGTCGCCTACGGCGTCGCATGGGCGCACGCGGAGGACGACTTCCGCAGCATCGAGCAGCTGTTCCTCGCGTCGCGCGGGCTCGCGGGACGCGCCTACGGCACGGCGGGGGCCCCGAGCGACTTCCTCCTCGCCTTCCTCGGGGCGCGCGCGACGGTGGAGGCCAGGTACGACACCGACCTCGACGACGCGACGAAGCGCCTCCTCCAGGGCTACGCCGACGGGCTCACCGCGTGGGTGCGCGCGAATCCCGATGGGGCGCTCGCGCTGACGCGTCAGGCGATGCCCGCCACGCCGCAGGACCTCGTCACCGGTTTCGTCCTGACCTCACCGCTCTTCTACGGGATGGATGCGGTCGTTGGCGCGCTGGTGGAGGGGAGCCCGCTCCCGCAGGCGCCGACCGACGAGCGGGGCTCGAACGCCTTCGCGGTGGCGCCATCGCGGAGCGGCGACGGGGTGACGCGGCTCCTCTCCAACTCGCACCAGCCGTGGACGGGGCCGCTCGCCTGGTACGAGCTGACCGTCCACTCCGACGAGGGGTGGGACTTCGCCGGGGCGACCTTCGCCGGCTCGGCGGTGCCGTTCGTCGGCCACAATCGCACGCTCGGGTGGACGAACACGGTCAACGTCCCCGACCTCACCGACGTGTACCGCCTCACCGTGAAGGACTCCGCCGGCGGGCAGTGGTACCGGATGGACGGCGCGTGGAAGCCGCTGGCGCGCGAGGTGGTCCGGCTTCGGGTGCGGGTGGCCGGCGTCACGTTGCCGGTGAAGCGCGTGATCTGGCGGAGCGAGCACGGGCCGGTGCTCCGGAACCGCGACGGGTACTTCGCCGTGCGGTACGCGGGCATCGGCGACGTGCGGCAGGTGATGGAGTACTACCGGCTCACCAAGGCGCGCGACTACGCCGAGTGGCGGGCGGCGCTCGCGCTGCAGAGCGTGCCGGCGACCAACTTCATCTACGCCGACGCGACGGGGCGGATCGCCTACGTCTACAACGGGCTCTTCCCGCGGCGCCGCGGCGGCTACGACTGGTGGGGCATCGTCCCCGGCGACACGAGCGCGACGCTCTGGCGCGGCTACGTGCCGTTCGACTCGATCCCGCAGCTCCTCGCGCCCCCGAGCGGGTTCGTGATGAACGCCAACAACACGCCGCTCCGCGCGACCGACCCGCGCCACGACCTCCGGCGGTCCGACTATCCCGAGTGGCTCGGCATCGAGCCGCAGATGACGAACCGCGCGGTGCGCGCGCTGGAGTTGCTCACGCCGATGGGCGTGATCACGCGCGACTCCCTGCTCAAGGTCAAGTTCGACGCGGGCTACGCGCGCGAGTCGTGGGCGGGCGCGCGGTGGCGCGCGGCGCTCGCGGTGGACACCGTCGCCGACCGGACGCTGGCGCCGGCGGTGCGGCTGCTCGCCGGCTGGGACGGCACGCTCGCGGCCGACCGGCCGGCCGCGCCCCTCGCGTTCCTGCTCATGCGCGACTGGGTGATGGCGAAGTACGGCCGCTACCCGGCGCCGCCGGTCGAACGGTCGCTCCGGGACGCGATGCGCACGCTCCGGCGGACGTTCGGCCGGCTCGACCCGTCGCTCGACGCGATGGTGCGGCTCCGGCGGGGCGGCGTGGACCTCGCGTTGGGGAACGGCGGGCCCGACGTGCTGCGCGCGGTGCATACCATGCCCGAGCGCGACGGCCGCTGGGTGGGCCGCAACGGCGACTCGTTCATCCTGTTCGTCGAGTGGGACCGCGACGGTCGCGTGCGCTCCGAGAGCATCCAACCGTACGGGGCGGCCGCGGGCCACCCCGGGTCACGGCATCACGCGGACCAGGCGGCGCTGTTCGCGGCGCGGCGGTGGAAGCCGGTGCCGTTCACCGAGGCCCAGCAGCGGGCGATGCTGGAGCGGGAGTATCGGCCGGGCGCAGGAACTCGAGGTGCTCCCTGACCGCCTCCCGGACGAACGGGTCGAGGTCCTCCGCGCCGCCGCCCTCGACGTGCGCGACGAGCTCGCGGCGCATCCGCGGGTCCCAGAAGCGCCGCAGGTGCGTCGCGGCGGCCTTCCGCGACTCGGCGGCGTCGGGCTGGCCGGCGTAGAACCGGCCGATCTGGTTGGCCATCCGGCAGAGGTGCGCGATCTCCATCGGGTCCCCTCAGGCCGGCTGATGGTCGTGGCCGGGCAGGAAGCCCTCCTGCCGCTCGGTGAACGCCTGGAAGCGCTCCTGCCACGCCGAGGCGCTCACGACGGGCATCACCTGCACCGCGGTGACCTTGTACTCGGGGCAGTTGGTGGCCCAGTCCGAGTTGTCGGTGGTGATCACGTTCGCGCCGGACTCCGGATGGTGGAAGGTCGTGTAGACGACGCCCGGCTGCACGCGCTCCGTGACGACGGCGCGGAGGGTCGTGACGCCGGCGCGGCTCCGGAGCTCCACGCGGTCACCGTCCTTGATGCTCCGCTCCTCGGCGTCGTGCGGGTGGATCTCGAGGCGGTCCTCGTCGTGCCACACGACGTTCCCGGTGCGCCGCGTCTGCGCGCCGACGTTGTACTGGCTGAGGATGCGGCCCGTGGTCAGCAGCAACGGGAACCGCGGGGTGACCCGTTCCTCCGTCGCGACGAACTCGGTGACCATGAACTTCCCGAGCCCGCGCACGAACCGGTCGCGGTGCATGATCGGCGTGCCCTCGGGGGCGGCGTCGTTCACCGGCCACTGCAGCGAGCCGTGCGCCTCGATGCGCTCGTAGGTCACGCCGTGGAAGGTGGGCGTGAGGGCGGCGATCTCGGCCATGATCTCCGACGGGTGCCGGTACGGCATCGGGTAGCCCATCGCCTCGGCCAGCGCGACGGTGATCTCCCAGTCCGCCTTGCCGGCCACCGGCGGGACCGCCTGCCGCACGCGCGAGATGCGCCGCTCGGCGTTGGTGAACGTCCCGTCCTTCTCGAGGAAGCTCGAGCCGGGGAGGAACACGTGGGCGAACTTGGCGGTCTCGTTGAGGAACAGGTCCTGCACGACGATGCACTCCATCCGGCGGAGCGCGGCCGTGACGTGCTCGGTGTTGGGGTCGGACTGCGCGATGTCCTCGCCTTCGAGGTAGAGCCCCTTGAACGACCCGTCGAGCGCGGCGTCGAGCATGTTGGGGATCCGCAGCCCCGGCTCGGGGTCGAGCGTGACGTTCCACGTGCGCTCGAAGAGCGCGCGGGTCTCGCCGTCGAGGATGTGCCGGTACCCCGGCAGCTCGTGCGGGAACGACCCCATGTCGCACGAGCCCTGCACGTTGTTCTGGCCGCGGAGCGGGTTCACGCCGACGCCCGGGCGGCCGACGTTGCCCGTGGCCATCGCGAGGTTCGCGATCCCCATCACCATCGTCGAGCCCTGCGAGTGCTCGGTGACGCCGAGCCCGTAGTAGATCGCGGCATTGCCGCCGGTGGCGTAGAGCCGGGCCGCGCCGCGCACCGTCTCGGCGGGGACGCCGGTCACCGACGCGGTCGCCTCGGGCGAGCGGTCGGGGTGCGCGACGAAGTCACGCCACTGCTCGAAGCTGGCCCACTCGCACCGCTCGCGGACGTAGGCCTCCTGCACCAGGCCCTCGGTGACGATGACGTGGGCGAGGGCGTTGACGATCGCGACGTTGGTGCCGGGGCGCAGCGCGAGATGGTGGGCCGCCGCGACGTGCGGGGTGCGGACGAGGTCGATGCCGCGCGGGTCCACGACGATGAGCTTCGCGCCCTGGCGGATGCGCCGCTTGAGGCGCGAGCCGAACACCGGGTGCGCGTCGGTGGGGTTCGCGCCGATGACCATGATGACGTCGCAGTGGTCGATCGAGTCGAAGTCCTGCGTGCCGGCGGACTCGCCGAGCGTCGCCTTGAGGCCGAAGCCGGTGGGCGAGTGGCAGACGCGGGCGCAGGTGTCGATGTTGTTGTTCCCGAACGCGGCGCGCACGAACTTCTGCATCAGGTACGTCTCCTCGTTCGTGCAGCGCGAGGAGGAGATGCCGCCGACGGCGCCGCGGCCGTGCTGCGCCTGGATCCGCTTGAACTCGGCCGCCGCGTAGCCGATCGCCTCGTCCCAGCTCACCTCGCGCCACGGCTCGTCGATGGAGCGGCGGATCATCGGCGTGGTGATGCGGTCCCTGTGCGTCGTGTAGCCCCAGGCGAAGCGGCCCTTCACGCAGGAGTGGCCGTGGTTCGCCTTGCCGTCCTTGTACGGTGTCATGCGGACCACTTCGTTGCCCTTCATCTCGGCCTCGAAGGCGCAGCCGACGCCGCAGTAGGCGCATGTCGTGACCACGCTCCGGTCGGGCGTACCCGCCTCGACCACCGACTTCTCCATCAGGGTCGCGGTGGGGCAGGCCTGGACGCAGGCGCCGCAGGAGACGCACTCGCTCCCGAGGAACGACTCCAGCGCGCCGGGCGAGACGACGGAGGCGAAGCCGCGCCCGCTGATGGTCAGCGCGTGGGTGCCCTGGATCTCCTCGCAGGCGCGGACGCAGCGCGAGCAGACGATGCACTTGGACGGGTCGAAGTCGAAGTACGGGTTCGAGCGGTCCTTCACCGCGGTGCGGTGGTTCGCGCCCTCGTAACCGTAGCGCACCTCGCGGAGGCCGACGGCGCCCGCCATGTCCTGCAGCTCGCAGTCGCCGTTGGCGGCGCAGGTGAGGCAGTCGAGCGGGTGGTCGGAGATGTAGAGCTCCATCACGCCGCGGCGGAGCTGGGCGAGCTTGGGTGACTGCGTCCGCACCCGCATCCCCGGCTCGACCGGGGTGGTGCAGGAGGCGGGGTAGCCGCGGCGTCCCTCGATCTCGACGAGGCAGAGCCGGCAGGAGCCGAACGGCTCCAGCGAGTCGGTCGCGCAGAGCTTGGGCACGCTGCGCCCCGCCTCGACCGCGGCGCGCATCACCGAGGTGCCGGCCGGCACCTGCACCGCGACCCCGTCCACCGTCAACGCGACCATCGTCCCCGACGCGCGCAGCGGCGTGCCGTGGTCGGTGCCGCACCCGCCGGCCGAACCGCAGGCGCACCCGGAGGCCTTCGCGCCGCCGGCGCCACCGCCCGTTGCCACCACCGTCATCCCTGCCTCCCGGCCGCCACGGGGGCGTCCAGTCCGAAGTCCTCGGGGAAGTGCCGCAGCGCGCTCAGCACGGGGTAGGGCGTCATCCCGCCCATCGCGCAGAGCGACCCGCCCAGCATCGTGTCGCAGAGGTCCTTGAGCAGCGCCACCTGCTCCTCGACCGCCGCGAGGTCGCCCGCGTCACGGGCGGTGATGAGGCGGTCCATCACCTCGGTCCCCCGGACGGAGCCGATGCGGCACGGCGTGCACTTGCCGCACGACTCGATCGCGCAGAACTCCATCGCGTACCGTGCCATCCGCGCGAGGTCCACGGTGTCGTCGAAGACGACGATGCCGCCGTGGCCGACCATCGCGTCGATCGCGATGAAGGCCTCGTAGTCCAAGGGAGTGTCGAACTGCTGCGCCGGGAGATAGGCGCCCAGCGGGCCGCCGACCTGCACCGCGCGCACGGGGCGCCCCGACCGTGTGCCGCCGCCGAAGCGCTCGAGCAGCTCGCGCACGGTGGTGCCGAACGGCACCTCGAAGAGCCCCCCGCGCGCGACGTTGCCGGCGAGCTGCACCGGGAGGGTCCCGCGGGAACGGCCGCTGCCGTGGCCCGCGTACGCCGCGGCCCCGTCGGCGAGGATGCCGGGGACGGCCGCGAGCGAGAGGACATTGTTCACCACCGTCGGCTTGCCGAACAGGCCACTGATCGCCGGGAGGGGCGGCTTGGCGCGCACGACGCCGCGCTTCCCCTCGAGCGACTCGAGCAGCGCCGTCTCCTCGCCGCAGATGTAGGCCCCGGCGCCGAGCCGCACCTCGATGTCGAACGTGCGCCCCGAGCCGAGGACGTCGGCGCCGAGGAGGCCGGCGTCGCGTGCGGCCGCGAGCGCGCGCTCCAGCACGCGGTGCGCATCGGGGTACTCGGAGCGCAGGTAGATGAAGCCCTGCGTCGCACCGACGGCGAAGCCGGCGATCGCCATCCCCTCGATGAGCGTGAGGGGATCGCCCTCCATCAGCAGGCGGTCGGCGAAGGTGCCGGAGTCGCCCTCGTCGGCATTGCAGACGATGTACTTCCGGTCGGCCGGCGCGCCGAGGACGGTCTTCCACTTGATGCCGGTGGGGAAGGCCGCGCCGCCGCGGCCGCGGAGTCCGGAGCGGGTCACCTCGTCCACGATCGCCTCGGGGGCCAACGTGCCGGCCTTCCGGAGGCCGGCGAGGCCGCCGTGCGCCTCGTAGTCGCGCACCGAGACCGGGTCCACCACGCCGACGCGCGCGAAGGTCACGCGCCGCTGGCGCACGAGGCAGGGCATCGTGGCCACCGGTCCCTGCGAGCGGTCGTGCGCACCGCCGGTGAGGAAGTGCGCGTCGAAGAGCGACGGCACCTCCGCGGGCGTGACCGGGCCGTACGCGACGCGCCCGGCCGCGGTCTCGACCTCGACGAGCGGCTCCAGCCAGTAGAGCCCGCGCGAACCGGTCCGCACGATCTCGACCTTCACGCCGCGCATCCCGGCCTCGATGGAGATCGCCTGCGCGACCGCATCGGCGCCGACGGAGCGGGCGCCGGAATCGCCGGGGACGAAGACGCGCGTCATGCGGTCCCCCCGCGCAGGCCCTGCACGAGCGCGTCGAACATCGCCGGCGTCACGCGCCCGTGCACCGTGCCGTCCACCTGCACGGCGGGCGCGAGCGCGCAGTTGCCGAGGCAGTACACGGGGTCGAGCGTGATGGAGCCGTCCGCCGCGGTGCCGTGCAGCGCGACCCCGAGCTGACGGCAGGCGTGCGCCACCAGCGCCTCCGCCCCGACCGACTGGCACGCCTCGGCGCGGCAGACCTTGATCACGTGGCGGCCGGCGGGCCGGTCGCGGAAGTCATGGTAGAACGAGACGACGCCGTGCACGTCGGCGCGCGAGAGGTTCAGCGCATCGGCGATGACGGGCACGGCCGCGGGCGGTACATGGCCGACGGTGGCCTGGATGGCGTGCAGGATCGGCAGCAGCCCGCCGGGCGTGTCGCGGTGCGCGGCGAGGGCCGCGTCCACCGCATCGCTCCACGGCTGCCGGTCCACCACGGGCAACGCCCCGCGCGCCGGTCCTCCGTGTCGTTCCCCTCGCATCTAGTGCGCCTCCGTGGCATCGGCGACGAGTGCCGATGCCCCCAGGACCCCGTGGGGGTCGGTGTAGAGTAGCCCGGTGCCGTCGCGCAGCAGCCCGACGAGCGCGATGCCCATCGCCTCGGCGAGCCGGATCGCCAGCCCGGTGGGGCGGGACACCGCCGCCACGAGCCCGACCTGCGCGACCGCCGCCTTCTGTACGAGTTCGTAGCTCGCCCTGCTGGTGAGGACGAGGAAGCCGGGACGCACGGCCGAGCCGCCGGCCGCCCCGCGGACCGCGGGGTCGCGCACCAGGGCACCGATCACCTTGTCGAGCGCGTTGTGCCGGCCCACGTCCTCGCGCACGATGGCGAGCGTGCCGTCGGCGTGCGCGTAGGCTGCCGCGTGGAGCGTGTGCGCGTCCTCGTTGAGCGGCTGGGCCGACTGCAGCGCCCGCTCGGCGCGCCCGAGGGCCGCCGCGTCGAGGCGCAAGCCGGCCGGGAGCCGCGGCAGGTCGCGCACCGCCTCCTCCAGCGCCTCGACGCCGCAGAGGCCGCAGCCCGTGCGTCCCACGAGCGTGCGCTGGCGCGACGCGAGCCGCTCCGCCGCTCCGGGCATGATGGTGCACTGCACCTCGATGCCGCGCGCCTGCCGCACGACGTCCACGCGCTGCAGCTCGTGCGGCGCGGTGATGATCCCCTCGGACATCGAAAAGCCGACCGCGAAGTCCTCGAGGTCGGCCGGGGTGGTCATCATCACGGCGTGCGCGCGCCCGTTGTAGATCAACGCGACGGGGGTCTCCTCCGCCACGACCGGCTCGAGGAGCTCGGTGCCGTCGGGCAAACGCACGGCGGGCCGTCGGGTGAGAGGCTGCGCGTACCCGAGGGCGAAGAGCGGGGAATCGGGGTGCGACCCCTTGGGGGGGAATGGTCGCATGGGGTTACGCTAACCCCGAACCGCCCCGGAGGCAATCTATAGAGGACGGCCCGCCGTCCCGGGCCGCCGTCCCGGTCAGCCCTGCGTCGGCAGCCCGGGCTTCGCGACCGGCTCGTCCTGGTTGCGCATGTGGTCCGCGAGGTGGCGGAACTTGCCCCAGAGGAACTGCCGGAGTTCGTCCGCCATCGGTGTCTCGGCGAGCGCGCGCTCCATGCACCAGAGCCACTCGTCGCGCTCCTTGGCGCCGATGGGGAAGGGCATGTGGCGCATGCGCAGCC
Organism: Gemmatimonadaceae bacterium; assembly: GCA_019694735.1. Taxonomy (GTDB): domain Bacteria; phylum Gemmatimonadota; class Gemmatimonadetes; order Gemmatimonadales; family Gemmatimonadaceae; genus Pseudogemmatithrix. The sequence goes on from JAIBBJ010000143.1 coordinate 8,745, forward strand.
GGGGGTGCCCGTACTTCGACTCGTAGAGCGGCGGGCCGCCGCTCCAGCCGGTGAGGTACTCGAAGAGCTTCTCGCGGCTGCGCTTCAGCGACGCGGCGTGGAGCGGGCGGATGGTCGCGGCCTCGGGGGCCGTATCCATCAGGTCGTAGAAGCGGTCCACGAGGGCGCGGATGCCCTCCTCGCGGCCGAGCCCTTCGTAGGGCGTCGCGGGTCCCGTCACGGAGTCTGTCCTCGGGCACGATGGATCGCGGCGAGCACTTCGCGCGACCCGACCGGTTTCTGGATGACCTCGGCGGCACCCGCCAGCTCGCTCCGGTCGGCGATGTGGCCCGACATCACCACCACGGGGGCGTCGGGGAGCAGTTCGCGGAGCCGCGGGAGCAGTGCCTGCCCGGAGGTGCCGGGCATCGAGAGGTCGAGCAGGACGACGCTGATCCGCCGGGCGTCGGGGCCGCGCGCGTGCCGCAATGCGTCCTCCGCGCCGCCGGCGGCGAGCACGGCATAGCCGCTGCGCTCGAGCATCCGCTGCATCGCCTTCCGCACGAGTTCCTCGTCATCCACGAGCAGTGCGACGCCGGGCCCGGCGGGCGCCGGGCCCGGCTCCGGCGGGGCGGCGGCAGGGCCGGATCCGCGCGCGAGGGGGAGCGTGACCGTGAACGTCGTGCCCTGGCCGAGCGCCGATGCCACGTGCCAGCTGCCGCCGGCCTCGCCGATGGTCTGGAAGGTGGTCGCGAGGCCGAGCCCGGTGCCGCGGCCGGTCTCCTTGGTGGAGAAGAAGGGCTCGCCGAGCCGCCGCTGCGTCTCCTCGGACATCCCGATGCCGGAGTCGCGGACGACGAGGCGGACGTGCCCGGTCCCCTCGGGCTCGACCGCGATGGTGAGCTGCTTGCGCTCGCTGCGCGCCATCGCGTCGCGGGCGTTGAGGCAGAGGTTGAGCACGATCTGCTGCAGGTCGCCCTCGGCGCAGGGCACGGGTGCCACCGGGACGAGGATGCGCTCGTCGAGCGCGATCCCCTTGTCGAGGGTGTTGCGGCAGATGTGGAGCACCTCGCGGACGACGGTGGCGAGGTCGGCGGCGGTCGCGGGGGTGCGCCCCTCGCTTCGGCCGAGCGCGAGCATCCGCCGCACGAGGTCGGCCGCGTTGTGCGCGGCGCGCTCGGCGTCGGCGATCAGCGCGCGCTGCGCCTCGGACGCTCCTTCCCGCGCCAGCTCGAGGTTGGGGAGGATCGTCGCGAGCATGTTGTTGAAGTTGTGCGCGATCCCGCCGGCCATCTGCGCCATCGCCTCGCGCCGCTGGGCGCGGCGCACGCGTTCGGCGAGGAGGTGCGACTCGGTGACGTCGAGGATGATGCCGGTGTAGAGGAGCCCGTCGGGCGTGTCCTCGGGGACCCCGCGGACGCGCGCCCAGCGGAGCCCGAAGGCCGGGTGCAGGTACGGCAGCTCGTGCTCGAACACCGCACCGCGCGACACGGCCGAGGCGATCGCCGCGTCGAGCGCGTCCCGCGCCTCGGCGGGCACGCGCTGGAAGAACGTCTCGGGGTCGCGGCGCGCGAGGATCGGGTCCACGCCGAGCAGCTCGAGGATGCGGCCGCCGAGGAACGTGACGTGGTCGGGGCCCGTCGGCGGGTGGAGCCACTGGTACACGATCCCCGGCACCGCGTCCACGACGCGCTGCGCGTGGGCGATGGACTCGTCGAGCGCGCGCCGCGTCTCGTGGACGCCGAGCTGCTGCGCGGTGAGATGCGTGAAGGTGACCAGGACCCGCTCGACCGTGCCGTCGGCCCGGAGGTGCGGCACCGCGGACGCGTTGATCCAGGCGCGGGTCGCGCCATCGCCGCGCAGGACGCCCACCACGGCCTGGACGGGCACGCCGGTGCGGAGGGCGCGCACCGAGGGCCGTTCCTCCGGCGGCAGGGGATGGCCCGCCTCGTCCACGAGGTCCCAGCGCGGGTCGCGTCCCGTGCGCGTCGCGATCTCGCCGGGTGCGAAGCCGAAGATCCCGTGCGCGGCGCGGTTCGCGTAGCGGAAGTGCCCGTCGCCATCCAGGAGCATCACGCCCACGTCGAGCGCGTCGAGCAGGGCGTCGGGTGCGAGGGACATCGGGCGGGAGGGGGAGGGAACCACCGTCGGCGTCCGTGGGAATATACTTCCCCCGCAGGTCCAGCCATATCACGCCGGAGCGTCCGATGCGTCCGTTGCCGCCCGTCCTCGTCCTCATCTCCCTGACGTTCGCCGCCCCGGTCCGTGCGCAGGGCGTGTCCGGACACGCCCACACGCCCGGCATGACGCACGAGCCCGCGGCGGCGGCCGCTCCTGCGGCGCCGGCGGTGCCGGGGCAGCCCGGCCAGTCGGCGTACGCGGCCATCGCCGAGATCGCGGAGCTGCTCAAGGCCGACCCGCGCACCGACTGGAGCAAGGTCGACCTCGAGGCGCTGCGGCAGCATCTCGTGGACATGGACGAGGTGACGATGCGGAGCGCCATCGCGACGCGTGCGGTCCCTGGCGGGATCGTCGCCGAGGTGACGGGCGCGGGGCGCACGGCCGAGGCGATCCGCCGGATGGCGCGGGCGCACGGTGCGACGCTCACCGGCGAGTCCGCCTACCGGATGACGGTGGAGGAGATCGCGGGCGGGGTGCGCGCGACGATCGTCGCCTCCGCGTCGGCGCCGGACGGGACCGCGGCGCGCATCCGCGGCCTCGGCTTCATCGGGATCCTGGTGGACGGGTCGCACCACACCGCACACCACCTCGCCATCGCGAAGGGCGAGGGCCCGCACGCCCACCAGCACTGACCGCGCGCTCGCCCGGCGCGTGCGCGCCGGGGCGAGCATCGCCGCTCAGGGCACCCAGCCGGGCAGCTTGGCGGCCTGCTTCACCCAGCGCGTGAGCGCGGCCTCGTCGAGCGCGTCCTCCCGGATGTCATAGTAGCGCACCTCGGGGACCTTGCTGCCGCCCGGCGGCAACGGCGAGAGCGCGGCGCCCCGGAAGAACGTGAGGCGCACGTAGCGCGTGAAGGCGTGCATGGAGAGGAACCAGCCGGCGTCCTTGCCGTAGAACGGCGAGTTCCATTTCACGGCCTTCCGGACCTTGGGCACCGCGGCGACGATGAGGGCGTCCACGCGCGTGCCGACTGCGTGCTTCCAGCCCGGCAAGGCCGCGAGATAGGCGCGCACCGGTGCCTCGCCGTCGCCCTTCGCGATCTGCGGATTGCCGCCGGAAAGGAGCTTCACGCCCTTCTTCTTCGCCCGATTCGCGCGGACGGCGGCGCGCACGAGCGCCTGGAAGGCCTTGGCGTTGACCGTCTCGCCCTCGCGGATGTCGATGGCGCGCCGGGTGCCGCCCTC
>JAIBBJ010000080.1 GCA_019694735.1 Gemmatimonadaceae bacterium
CCTGCGCGGCCGGCGTGGCGCCGGCCGGGCCAGCTCCGGCCGGGGACGCGGCCGTGGGGGCGGGCGCCGGAATGGCCACCGGGGCTCCGGCGCACGCGGCGACCGCCGTTCCGGCAGCGAGGACGAATGCCGCGCGGAGCGCGGGGAGGGAGCGACACGGCGTCGTCATCGGGGGACAGGGGAGAGGTACTCGCGCGTGACCCAGTCGGCGAGCGCGCCCGCCCAGTCGGACGCGGCGAGGTCGAACACCGCGCCCGGGAAGGTCGGGTCGGGCGTGTCGGTTACCAGCCCGCGCCAGCTGCGCGGATGCGGCACGCCGTCGGCGAACAGCGACGTGGGATGCACCGCGCGCCGGAAGACCTCGAGCTTGGGCAGCGCGCCGGTCTTGTAGCCCTCGCAGAGCACGAGGTCGGCGTCGGCGAGGTGCTGCGCGACGAGCGCCTCGGGCGCGGGTTCCGCGTCCCAGCGCGCCACGAGCCCGAAGCGGTCGGGGGACGCGAGCGCGGCGCGCACCGCGCCCCCTTCGTGGAAGTGGCGGTACGTGTCCTTCCCCTCGGGGTCGAGGTCGAAGGTGTGCGAGCTGTGCTTGAGCGTCATCACGCGCCGACCGCGCTGCGTGAGCGCCGCGGCGAGCCGCACGAGTAGCGTCGTCTTGCCGGCGCCCTGCTTCCCCACCACGGCGAGCATCGGCGGCAGGGCCCGCGCCGGCGCGAGGGCCGCGGTCCACGCGGCGTGGGCCTCCGGCGTGTTCACGTTGGCGAACAGCACCGCGGGGGCCCCGAAGCGCGCGACCGCATCGGCGGGCATCGGCCGCACCCGCACCGCGTCGTGGAACGCGACCATGCGGTGATCGCCGGCGTCGAGCGCCGCCTCGATCGCGGGGCGGCAGCGCGCGCCGTACCATGCGCAGAGCGGCTCCACGCCACGAGGCGAGCCGGCGTGCGCCGGCAGCACGGCGTCAGCGTCGCCCGCCTCGCCGAGCGCACGCAGTGCGCCGAGCAGCGTCGCGGGCACGAACGGCATGTCCCACGCGACGACGAGGACGTCGCCGTCCGCGTGCGCGAGCGCCGCGTGCAGGCCGCCGAGCGCGCCGGCGCCCGGGCGCAGGTCGGCGACGGTGCGCACGCCGGGGAGCCAGGCCCCGGCCTCCGGTGCGTTGGCGACGAGGAGCAGGTCGTCGGTCACCGGCCGCAGGGCGGCGGCGAGGCGGTCGATCATGCGCGCCCCGCCGAGCGGTTCGAGTCCCTTGGGGAGCCCGCCGTAGCGCGCGTTCGCGCCTCCGGCGAGGATGACGCCCGTGCAGCGGCGCGGCGCGGGGCGCATCGTCAGCTCGCGCGCCGCCGCGCCCGCATCACGTCGGCTCCACCTCGGCCCAGAGCCCGGGCTCCTCCGCCACGCGGACGCGCAGCACGCGCGTCGCCTCGCCGAGCGCCGCCTGCACCTCGCGCGCGATCCACCACGCGACGTTCTCGGCGGTGGGGATGAGCGCGCCCTCGGCGAATGCCGGCACGTCGAGGACGAGGTTCCGGTGGTCGAGCGGTGCGACGACGCGCTCCTGGAGGGCGCGGTCGAGCGCGCCGAGGTCGGCGCAGAAGCCGGTGAGCGGGTCGATCTCGCCGCCGACGGTCACCTCGCACTGGTAGGTGTGTCCATGCCAGTTGGGGTGCGCGCAGGCGCCGAAGGTCGCGGCGTTGCGCGCGTCGTCCCACTCGGGGCGGCGGTAGCGGTGCGCCGCCGAGAACTGCACCCGCCGGGTGAGCGTCGCGCGCGGCATCGGCTCAGCGGAAGAAGAAGCGCGTGACGCCGACCGAGAGGAGGAGGTTCCCCTTCCACGGCGCGAGCTGGTTGGTCGGGAGGATCGCGTCGGTGCCGGCGGCGCCGCCCGGGCCGTAGTCGGCCGGGTAATCGTACTTCCAGAACAGGTGCGTGAGGTCCACGTGGCCCTCCCACGCCCGGCCGGTCACGAGGCGGGCGCCGAGCCCGTACGAGACGGTGAACTTGTTGCCGAAGCGGTAGCCGCCGGCGTCGAAGCGGTTCGTCCCGCCGGTGACCCAGCCGAGGGCGCCATGCACCTGCGGGGTGACGCGGTGCCAGGCCTTGTTGCCGGTGAGGTTCATGCCGAACCCGGCCTCGAGCGCGGCGAGCGGGCGCGTGGAGGTGCCGAGGTCCCGCGCCGCGCCGGTGACGAGCGGGTCCTTGTAGGTGCGGTCGAGCGACGGCGCGTAGCTCATCCGCGCCTGCAGCCAGAGCGGCCCGGTGAGGAGCAGCTCGTAGCGCACGCTGAGCTGGGCGCCCGTGCGCGGTCCGACGCCCGCCGGGTCGCCGCCCGGGGCGAGGGTGCCGATGGCGAGGGTGAGCGCCTGACGCCCGCGCAGGTCCTCGAACGGGGTGTCCTGCGGCGTGTGGCCCACCTGGGCGGCCAGGGGGGACGCCACGGCGGCGAGGGCGATCGCCATGGCGATCGGGAGGGAACGGCGCGTCACGCAGGGACTCCGAGTCGCAGGTCGCGGCCCGTCATCTCCGCCGGCGGCTCGACACCGAGCATGCGGAGGACCGTGGGGCCGATGTCGCAGAGCGCGCCGCCGGGACGCAGCGCGGTCGGGGCACCGTCCTCGACGAGCAGGAGCGGCACCGGGTTGGTCGTGTGGGCGGTGTGCGGCCCGCCCGTGGCCGGGTCGATCATCATCTCGCAGTTGCCGTGGTCGGCCGTGATGAGCAGCCGCGCGCCGGACCGCTCCGCCGCCGCGACGATCCGCGCCAGCTGCTCGTCCACGCACTCCACCGCGCGGATCGTCGCGGCGATGTTGCCGCTGTGGCCGACCATGTCGCCGTTCGCGTAGTTGCAGAGCGTGAACTCGTGCGACCGGTCGAGCATCCCCTTGGTGAGGACGTCGGTGATGCCCGCCGCCGACATCTCCGGCGCGAGGTCGTACGTCGCCACCTTCTGGCTCGGCACGAGGATGCGCTCCTCGCCGGTGTACGGCACCTCGTTCCCGCCGTTGAAGAAATAGGTGACGTGCGGGTACTTCTCGGTCTCCGCCGTGCGCAACGAGCTCATGCCGTGGTCCTGCAGCACCTCGGCCATGATCTTCGCCATCGAGAACGGCTCGAACGCGACGGGGAGGCCGAAGGTCTGGTCGTACTGCGTCATCGTGGCGACGTGCAGCCGCGGCCGGTCGGCGACGGGGAAGCCGTCGAAGCCGTCGATCGCGAGCGCGCGCACGATCTGGCGCATCCGGTCGGAGCGGAAGTTCCACGTGATCACGGCATCGCCGTCGCGCATCGGCGCCACCGGGCGCCCGTCGCGCACGACCACCGCCGGCTCCATGAACTCGTCGGTGGTCCCCTTGGCGTAGTTCGCCTCGATGAACGCCACGGGGTCCGTGCAGGTGGGGCCGGTGCCGCGGACGGCCGCGTCGTAGCAGAGCTGCGTGCGCGCCCAGCGCCGGTCCCGGTCCATTCCGAAGTAGCGCCCGCCGATGCTCGCGACCTCGGCGCGGGTGCCGACGCGGGTGAGCAGCGCCTGCACGAAGCCGAGGGCGGAGGTGGGGAGCGTGTCGCGGCCGTCGAGCAGCAGGTGGAGCGCCACGCGCGGCACCCGCTCGCGCGCGGCGGTCTCCACGAGCGCGAGGAGGTGGTCATCGTGGCCGTGCACGCCGCCGTCGCCGACGAGGCCGAGGAGGTGCAGCGTGCCGCCCGAGGCGCGCGCATGCGCGCAGGCGGCGCGGAAGGCCGGGTTCACGTGGAACGACCCGTCGCGGATGGCATCGCCGATCCGCACGAGGTCCTGCAGCACCACGCGCCCCGCGCCGAGGTTGAGGTGCCCGACCTCGCTGTTCCCCATCTGTCCCGCGGGGAGACCCACCGCGCGCCCGCTCGCCTCGAGCAGCGTGCGCGGCGCGCGCGCCCAGAGGCGGTCCCACGTGGGCGTGCGCGCCATCGCGATCGCGTTCCCCTCGGTGGCTTCGCGATAGCCCCAGCCGTCGAGGACGACGAGCACGACGGGACGGTCGACCTTCGACGCCATCTTGGCCCTGTGGAGTGCGGGGTATACCTTCGGAAGGCTGCGCCGCGGCTCTGATGAATCGCGCGCGAGCGGAATCTAGCCCCGTGCCCCACCCCCTACCAGCGATGCGCCCCCTTCGTTCCCTCACGATCCTGCTCCTCCTCGCCGCGGCGCCCCTCGCGGCGCAGCAGGCGAAGGTCGTGCGCGACGCCGGACTGCGCGCCGCGCCCGAGGGCACGGTCGTGGCCACCCTCGCGACGGGGACCACGTGGCGCGTGTCGGGCGCACGGGCGGGCTACACGCTGGTGTCGGTCGAGGGCTGGATCGACGCCTCCCGCCTCGCGGGCAGGCGCGACTCGTTCCCGGCGAGCCTCGACCAGGCCGGCTCGCTCCGTCTTCGCGCCGATCCGTCGCTCGATGGCCGCATCCTCGGTGTGCTGAACCCGGGCGCGGGCCTCCGCGTCGCGGAGCGCCGTGGCACCTGGGCCAGGGTGCGCCGCGATGGCTGGGTGCTCACGGCGGCCCTTGAGCTCGTCACGGCTGCCGCGCGTCCCGCTTCCACGCCTTCGCGGCCCCCGGCACCGGCGACCGCCGCCGGCGCGGCGACGCCCGCACCCACCCCGCCCGCGCGCGGGACGGCGGCGCGCCCCGCCGCCGCCGACTCCGCCGGCGCGACCGTTGAGCCACCCGAGACGCCGGCGCCCGACGAGGCACTGCGGGCCGTCCGGGGCGCACCGCTCGCCCGCGCCCCCGGTGCCCGGCTCCTCGGTGCGCTCGACAGCGGCGCCGTGGTGGAGCCGACCGCCCGTGACCGCGGCTGGGTCCGCGTGCGCGTCGAGGCGTGGGTCCCGGAGTCACTCCTGGTCCCGGCCGACCCGAGCTACGCCGCCCGGCTGACCGCCGCCGACCTCCGCCTCGATCCCGAGGGCTTCAAGGGGCGCACCGTGAAGTGGGAGGTGCAGGTCATCGCCCTCCAGAAGGCCGACAACCTGCGCCGTGGTCTCCTGCCCGACGAGCCGTATCTCCTCGCGCGCGGCCCCGACGGCGAGAACGCGATCCTCTACCTCGCCATCCCGGGCGACCTGCTCGAGACCGCGCAGCGGCTCGCCCCGCTGACCGAGGTGAGCATCACCGCCCGCGTGCGCAACGGCCGCTCCCAGCCCACGGGCGCGCCCGTGCTCGACCTCCTCACCCTGACGCGCCGATGAAGCCCCGCGACGCGCTCCTGCTCGCGGCCGCCGCCGGGATGGTCGCCGCCACGCTCCTCCTCGGGCAGCGGACCAAGCTGGGCGTCGAGCTCGACGGCATCGCCGAGGCCCGCGCCGCGACGGCGGCGGCGGCCGGCGACGCACGGCTCACGACCGAGATCGACCGGATCCGTCTCGCCCTCGAGAACTCCCGCGAGCAGCCGTCGCGCACCGCCGAGACCCACATCGCGCTCGCGCTCGGCGACGGGCTGCTCACGCTCGAACGCGGCGAGATCGTGCTGCGCACCGCGACCGTCGAGGCCGACGTGCCGCGCGGGATGCAGCTCGTGCAGGCCGTCGAGCCGAAGCAGATCGTGCTGGGCGGCGGCATCCGGTTCGTCATCGCCGACACGGCGGCGGCCGTGGCGCCGCGCACGGTGCGGCTCAGCCGCGCGGACTTCGACGCCATCCGCCCCAACGTGAAGCCGGGGCAGGTCGCCTACTTCTTCTGATGACCGATCCCGTCCCGCCGCAGCCCCCGTCCGTGCCGCCGAGGCCGACGACCCCCGCCGCGACGGCGGCGGCGCCGGCCGCCCCGGCGTCCCCGGCGTCTGCCCCGGCGTCCGCGCTGCGGCTCGTCCCGCTCGGGCTGGCGGTGGTCGCGCTCGGCGCGGGCAGCGGCTGGCTCTGGAGTGAGAACGCCAGGCTCGGGGTCGAGCGGGACCGCGAGCGCGTCGCCCTCGCCGAGGACTCGACCCGCCTGCGCGACGTGCTGACCGTGGCGCGCGGCGTCTCGGATTCGCTGAAGGCGCTGCTCGACGGGCGGGCCGCGCGCGACTCGGCCTCGAACACGCCGTTCATCGTGATCTCGATCGCGGACAACCGACTCTGGTACCGGCGGGGCCGCGAGGTGCTCTTCGAGACGCGCGTCGCGACCGGGAGCGGGAAGTACCTCGAGAAGCAGGGCGCGACCGGCGAACAGTGGAAGTTCGAGACGCCGCGTGGGCGCCTCGTGGTGCAGCGGAAGGACGTCGAGCCGGCCTGGGTCCCCCCCGACTGGCACTTCGTCGAGGCGGCGCAGAAGAAGAAGCTCGAGCTGCTCCGCCTGCAGCCCGGCATGACCGTCCCGGCGCCGAACGGCGGGATCGTCACCATCAGTGGCAACAACGTGGTGACCCGGTACCCGGACGGCCGCGAGGTCCCCTTCGAGGTGAAGGACGGCCAGGAGATCCGTGTCGGGAACAAGCTGATCGTGCCGCCGTTCGGCACGAACCAGCGGCGGTATCTCGGGGTACTGGGCGCCAACCGCCTCTACCTCGGCGACGGGTACGGGATCCACGGCACGGACAATCCGAGCAGCATTGGCCGTTCGGCCAGTCACGGCTGCATCCGGGTGCGGAACGAGGATATCGAGACGCTCTTCCGCATCGTTCCCGTCGGGACTCCCGTCTACGTCTATTGACCGATCGGATTGGAACTCGCTGTCCAATTGGTCAGACAAGGTTGCGGCAGTTGCCCGCTACCGTTCCGCATCCGACTGTCACAGTGTGAGTGAATCCGATCCCCGGGTCGATACTATGTCGTCCAGAGCATCGAACCCGGTCCCGAGGTAGCGTCGTGCCCGTTCCTATCTCCGCTCACCGCACCCTGCGCGCCGCCGGTCTCCTCGCGGTCGTCCTGCTGGGATCGGCCGCCGGCGCCGCGAGCGCCCCGGCCGCGACCGTGGGTGGGCTGCGCAGCGATCCGGTGGTCACTGTCTCCGACTCGTTCTTCGGCCGGAGCGGACGGTTGCGGTACCGCATCCTCCGTTCCGACGCCGACCCGGCCACGGAGGTGGAACCGCTGATCCAGGCCTTCGGGGAGGCGGCGCTCGAGCGCCCGGGGATCCTGTCGGTCTACGACTCGAGCAGCGGCGAGCCGTTCCACTTCGTGTCGCTCGTCCCGTTCGCCGAGAAGCAGAACGGCCGCGTCGGCGTGTACCGCGTGGGCCGGTGGCCGGCCGAGGTGCGGCGGCCGCGCTCGGATGCCTACCGGGCGCCGGAGGGGTTCATCGAGGTCACGGAGGCCACGAAGGAGCTCCACGTCTCCACGCACTTCACGTTCGGCCAGTTCCTGACCAAGGATCAGCATGAGGTCTGGCCGAAGATGCTGCTCCTCGACGAGCGGCTGGTGGACAAGCTCGAGCTCCTGATCTCGGAGCTCCGCCTCGCCGGGATCCGCGCGGAGGGGCTGGGCGTGCTCTCCGGGTTCCGGTCGCCCCAGTACAACAACCGGGGCGCGGGCGGCGGCCGGGCGCGGGACAGCCGTCACACCTACGGCGACGCGGCCGATGTCTACGTGGACGTGAACGGCGACGGCCGGATGGACGACCTGAACCGGGACAGGAAGAGCGACATCCGGGACGCCATCTGGCTGTCGAAGCTGGTCGAGAAGGTGGAACAGAAGTATCCCGAGCTCGTAGGGGGGCTCGGGGTGTACCGTGCCACCGGGGTGCACGGCCCCTTCGTCCACGTGGATGCGCGCGGTGAGCGCGCGCGCTGGGGGTTCCCGAGGTGAATGAACTGCTCCGCGACCGCATCCTCCGCCGCCTCGAGGGGCTCTCGGAGGAGCGCCAGTACCAGGTCCTCGACTATCTCGAGTTCCTCGAGTCGAAGTACGCGGAGCGGCAGGCCCCGGCCCCGAACGTCCTCCAGCGGTTCGCCGAGGGGATCGAGGACACGCTGCGGGCGGGGAACGTCTCCGCGCAGACGGTCTCCCAGGCGATGGGCTTCATGAGCCAGGCGATGAACGTGCTGTCCGGGGTGGCGGCGGCCGGGAAGTCGGTCGCGGACGACCTCGTGGGGACGGCGCGGGGAGCGGGGAAGCCGGCCGACGCCGGCAAGGCGCCGGCCTCGGCGCCCGCCGCCGCGCCCGGTGCGCCGCCGTCCCCGACGGACGCGGCCAAGGGTTGAGGCCCGCGTGCCCCCCTGCCGGGGCGCCCCGCTGGAAATGAGGTCCCCGGGACGGCAAATTGCAGGATGGGACTCCCGACTGACCGCATCCGCTCCGATGCCGCGCTGACCTTCGACGACGTTCTGCTCGTCCCGCGGCACTCGCTCGTCCACCCGAAGGACGTCAGCACCAAGACCCGCTTCACGCGCGGGATCACCCTCCAGGTGCCGCTGGTCTCCGCGGCGATGGACACCGTCACCGAGTCCGAGATGGCCATCGCGATGGCCCGGGCCGGCGGCATCGGTGTGCTGCACAAGAACATGTCGATCGACCGGCAGGCCGCCGAGGTCGACCGCGTGAAGCGCTCCGAGAGCGGGATGATCCGCAACCCGATCACGCTCCAGCCCACGGCCACGCTGCGCGAGTGCGTCGCGCTGATGCAGCGCTTCCGCATCAGCGGCGTCCCGGTGGTGGACGCGACGGGCACGCTCGTCGGGATCATCACCAACCGCGACCTGCAGTTCGAGCGGCACCTCGACCGGCCGCTCGCCGAGGCGATGACGAAGGACCGGCTCATCACCGCGCCGGCCGGCACGTCGCTCGACGCGGCCGAGCAGATCATGGGGAAGCACCGGATCGAGAAGCTCCCGGTGGTGGATGCGGCGGGGAAGCTGATCGGGTTGATCACGGTGAAGGACATCCACAAGCGGCGGCAGTTCCCGAATGCGGCGAAGGACGGCGAGGGCCGCCTGCTCGTCGCGGCGGCGATCGGCGCCGGCGGCGACTACCTGGCCCGCGCGAAGGCGCTCATCGACGCCGGCGTGGACGCGCTCATCATCGACACGGCGCACGGCCACTCGCAGGGCGTGCTCGACGCGACCGCGAAGGTCCGCGAGACGTTCCCGCAGGCGCAGCTCATCGCGGGCAACATCGCCACCACCGCCGCCGCGCAGGCGCTCGTCGCGCGCGGTGTGGATGCGATCAAGGTCGGCGTCGGGCCCGGGTCGATCTGCACGACGCGCGTCGTCACCGGCATCGGCGTGCCGCAGCTCACGGCGGTGCTCGACGCCGTCGCCGGCGCGGGCGACGTGCCGATCATCGCCGATGGCGGCATCAAGTACTCGGGTGACATCGTGAAGGCGATCGGCGCTGGTGCCTCGACCGTGATGATGGGCTCGATGCTCGCCGGCACCGAGGAGAGCCCGGGCGAGTCGATCCTCGCCGAGGGCCGCCGGTTCAAGATGATCCGCGGCATGGGCTCGCTCTCCGCGATGCAGGATGGCTCGGCGGACCGCTACTTCCAGGAGGGCGAGATGGCCTCCAGGAAGTTCGTGCCCGAGGGGATCGAGGGCCGCGTGCCCTACAAGGGTCCGGTGGCCGACGTGCTCTACCAGATGGTCGGCGGGCTCCGCTCCGGCATGGGCTACTGCGGCTGCGGCACCATCGACGCGCTGCGCAGCGAGGCGGAGTTCGTGCGCATCACGGCGGCCGGCCTGCGCGAGTCGCACCCGCACGACGTGACCATCACGCGCGAAGCGCCCAACTACTCGGTCTGAGGTGGCGGACCTCCTTGCGGTCCCCGCGGCCCGGCGCGACGCCATCGCGCGCCTCGCCGCCGCGCTGCGCCCCGGGATGACCGTGGCGCTCTCGACGCACATCAACGCCGACGGCGACGGGTGCGGCTCGCAGACCGCCCTCGCCCGGCTGCTCGCGCAGATGGGCGTGCGCGCGGTGATCGTGAACCCCACGCCGTGGCCGGAGCTGTTCCGTTGGCTCCTCGGCGACGATGTCGAGGATCGGACCGCTGACGGCGCGGCCGCGCTCGCGCGCGTCGACCGGCTCATCGTGCTCGACATCAGCGACGTCCGGCGGCTCGGCGTCCTCGCCGACGCGGTGCGCGCGCTGCCGCAGGACGCGCTCGTGATCGACCACCACCTCCCGGGCGAGGAGCCGCCGGGTGCGACGATGCTCGCCGACACGGCCGCCTGCGCGACGGCCGAGCTCGTGTTCGACTTCGCGCGCGAGCGCGGGCTCACCATCTCCACCCCGATCGCGAAGTCGCTCTACACCGCGCTCGTCACCGACACCGGCGGCTTCCGGTTCGGCAACACCTCGCCGCGCTGCCTCGCGGTCGCCGCCGAGCTGCTCTCGGCCGGCGTGGACCCTGAGCAGATGTACGCCCGCATCTACGGCAGCGTGCCGCTCGGCCGGCTCCACCTCCTGCGCGACGCGCTCGACACGCTGCAGGTGGACCGGCCGCACGGCATCGCCTGGGTGCGCGTCCAGGCCGGCGCGCTCGAGAAGCACGGCGTCTCGAGCGAGGACCTCGACGGCGTCGCCGAGTACCCGCGCTCGGTGGCCGGCGTGCGGCTCGCCCTGCTCTTCCGCGACCTCGGGCACGGCAAGGTCAAGATCTCCTTCCGCAGCGTGCAGGGCGTGAACGTGAACGCCCTGGCGCGCGTCTTCGGCGGCGGCGGGCATGCCCGCGCCTCCGGGGCGATGGTGGCCGGCGCGCTCGACGAGGTCGAGACGCGCGTCCTCACGGAGGCCCGCCGCCTCCTCGAGACCGGCCAGCTCGCCGACTGACGGAACCTCCCCCCGCTCCTCCCGGTTCTCCCAGCATATGACGGATACGCTCCAGGCGCGCCTCGCCGAGGCCCTCGCCCCCATCGCCAACCCCCGCACCGGCGCCTCGGTCTACCAGACGCAGCAGGTGCGCGACATCGCCGCGACGCGCGACGGCAAGGTCCGCGTCACGCTCCTCCTCGCCGCCAACGACGACCCGACGCTCGCGCGTCAGGTGCGCCAGGCGCTGGAGCGCGTGGACGGCGTGACCGACGTGCGCGTGGACGTGAAGGACGCCACCGAGGCGCCCGCCGCCGCGGCGCCGGCGGCCGGCAAGGCGCGCGCCCTGCCGGTGATGGGGGAGCAGAATCCCGCGCCGCGCACGCCGCCCGCGCCCACCCCGGTCGCCTACCCGCACCTCGGCCGCATCATCGCCGTCTCGTCGGGGAAGGGCGGCGTGGGCAAGTCCACCGTCACCACCAACCTCGCGATCGCGCTCGCCAAGGCGGGCTACCGCGTCGGGCTGATGGACGCCGACATCTACGGGCCCAACATCCCGCAGATGATGGGCGTGGATGAGGCGCCGCCGGTGAAGAACGACAAGATCCAGCCGCTCGAGGCGCACGGCGTGAAGCTCATCTCGCTCGGCTTCCTCATCGAGCGCGACCAGCCGGCGATCTGGCGTGGGCCGATCATCATGAAGATCATCACGCAGTTCCTGCGCGACGTGGACTGGGCCGAGCTCGACGTGCTGCTGGTGGACATGCCGCCCGGCACCGGCGACGCGCAGCTGTCGCTCGTCCAGGCGACACAGCTGGCCGGCGCCGTGATCGTCACGACGCCGCAGGAGGTCGCGGTCGGCGACGCGCTCCGCGGCGCGATGATGTTCCGCCGCGTGGGCGTGCCCGTGCTCGGCGTGGTCGAGAACATGAGCTACTTCGAGTCGCCGGAGACGGGGAAGCCGATGGCGATCTTCGGCTCGGGCGGCGGCCGCCGCCTCGCCGACGAGCTGCACGTGCCGCTGCTCGGCGAGGTGCCGCTCTACCCGCCGGTGCTCGAGGGGGCGGAGCGCGGTGCGCCGATCGTGGCGGGCGACCCGTCGTGCACCGCCGCGCAGAAGCTCACTGCGGTCGCGACCGCAGTGGCGCAGCAGCTCGGCCTGCGCGTCAGGGCGGGGTAGTCCCGGGGCGCGCCGGCACCGGCCGGCGCGCGGCCGCCACGCCCGCGGCCGGCGTCGGCGTCTGCCACCCCTGGAGCGGCGCCGCCGGCCGCTCGGCCGGC
>JAIBBJ010000052.1 GCA_019694735.1 Gemmatimonadaceae bacterium
GGCGGCGCCGGGGCTGCCGGCGGGTGCCGCGGCCTGAGCCGCGAGTGGGGCGGACGCGAGCAGCAGCCCGGTGGCGAGCAGGCCGGCGCGCGCCCCGTCACGGAAGCGGATCATTGGGTCGTCCCTCGGGTGTTGATGCGGAATCGCAAGGGTTGGAATCCCGGTGCGGAGATGACGATCTCGCCGCCGCCGGTGCCGGTCGCGACGACCCACATCAGGAACTGCATCTCGCCCGGGGGCAGCACCCCCTCGGTGAGCGTGCCGCCCTGGTCATCGCGCGGGACGATCGCGCCGGTCGCGCCGAAGGTGACGGTCAGCGGCGTGTCGCCCACCGCGGTGCCGGCTCCGTTGGCGTTGCGGAGGTACACGGTCACGCGAACTGAGTCGCCGGCCGCGAGCGAACTCGGCAGGCTCGACGCCTCCAGGATGCCCGGCTCCAGGCGCACGACGACGGTGTCCGGCGCGTAGCCCGGTGCCGAGAGGACGAGCGTGTCGGTGCCGGCGCTGAGGCCGGTGAGGGAGAAGTACTCGCTGGTGCTGTTCTGGCCCAGGAACACCGAATCCCCGTCCACCCGGAAGCGTCCGCCGACCGACCGCGCCTGCACCCAGATCGCGCTGCGGATCCCGTAGTCCCGCACGACGTAGTAGTTGAACGTCGTCGCCCCGGGCGTGAGGATGAGCACCCCGCCGCCGCTGGCCGTGAGCCGCGGCTGGTGCACGTCGGTGGTCGTCCACGCGTTCAGCGCCTGCTGGAAGACGCCCGTCCGCGGATCGCTCGCGAAGACGCGGGTCCGGCCTGTCGCGACCCCGATGAAGGCCTCCCCCGGGAAGGCACTCGATGCGCCCGCCGCGATGGCCACGAGCGAGTCGGCCCCGAGGCGCACCACGGTCGTGTCCTCGACGTCGAGGCGCACCGGCACCGCCACGCGCGTGGCACGGGCCTCGTACGACGACGCGTTGTTGAGGTACAGCGACGCGCCGGTGCCCTGACCGGGCACGACATCATAGTCGAGGATGAGCTCCAGCTTCGTCTGACTCACGCGCACCGGCAGCGCGAAGTCGAGGTAGCCGGGCGCGCTGCCGGTGATGACCGCCCCGCCGACGCTGTCCCCGGCCGCGATCTCGAAGTAGCCGTAGTACGCCCCGGGCGCGATCAGCACCGAGTCCTGTACCGGCTGCACGACGCCCGGCGCGGAACTGCCGAGCCGCACCCAGAGCGAGTCCGTCGTGCCGGACGGGCGGTAGAAGTAGAGCTCGCCGGCGTAGGTCTCCTGCTGCATGCCGATCTCGACGCTCGAGCGGCCGAGCTGCAGCTCCTGGCGGCCGACGGTCACGAACGCCGAGTCGGCGGCGAAGCGCCCGCTCGGGTCGGACAGGATCACCCAGCCGGCGCCCGGCCGCAGCCCGCGCACCGTGGCGGTCAGGGTCGGGGCGACACTACCGCGCACGAAGACCACGGTGTCGGCGACGGCGGACAGCAGGGTCGAATCGCGCACCTGCAGCAGGAGCCGGACGCTGTCGCTCGGCGGATAGTAGGCGAAGGTGCCTGCGGGGCGCAGCCGCGCACCGACCTCCGCGTCCTCGCCCACGTAGAGGAAGCCGTTGGTCAGGGTCAGGATCGCCGAGGGGCCGACGTCGAAGCGCACCGTGTCGGGCGCGAGACCCGCCGCGGCGACGATCAGGAAGTCGGAGCCCGTCGCGGTACCCGACCGCAGCGTCAACTGCGCGAGGTTCGCACCCGCCGCGAAGGAGGGGCTCGTCTCGACCACGGTCATGCCGGCGGGCCCGCTGATGGACGCCGTGAACGGCAAGGCGGCGCCCGTCCATGCCCGCCGGACCACCGGGAGCGTCATCTCGAGCCCCCTCCCGAAGGCGACGATGCCTGCGCTCACGTCGAGGCGGTACGGCCGCAGCGTGATGACTGCGGTGGTGTCGGGGGTGTACCCCGGCGCCGAGACGATCAGGCGCGCCGTACCCGGGCCGATCATCCGGACGCGGCCCCCGTTCGAGAAGTACGTGCCGGGGTTGAACCGCAGCACGGAGTCGGTCACCTGCACGACGGCCGGGTCGGTGGACCGCACGACGGCGAAGACCGTGTCGTCCACCGGCCCCGCGTATCCGCCGGAGTGCACGGCGTTCGCGAACACGTTGTACTGCGCGCTGTCGGCCTCGAAGGTGGACGCGAACGTGAAGTTCTGGAGCAGGAGCTCCGGGGTCCGCACCGTGAAGTTCGTCGTGATCGTGTCGAAGTCGGCGCCCGCCCACGTCAGCGTCACCGTGCCCGGCGCCCGGCCGAGGATCCGCGGGGCGTAGAGGTAGCCGTACGACGGGGTCGTCACGGTCGGGGTCAGCACCGTGGCGATGGCCGGGTCGCTCGAGGTCACCGTGTAGGTGATCGCCCCGGAGAGCGCGTTGTTCTGCCCGCCGTAGAGGTACACGCTGTAGCTGCTGTGCACCTGCCCGGTGCCGACGCCGTTCGCGTTGTCGTACACGCTCAGCACGCCCCGCTACACGGTGACCTCGACCGAGTCGGGGACGTAGCCGGCCGCCGCGATGCGGATCCACGCCCTGCCGGCGCCGACCGCCCGCAGCGAGGCGCGCCCGAAGTACTCGCCGGCACGGAGCGCATCGCCCAGGTCGGCCCGGACCACGGTCGTGTCCGAGCTCGTGAGACTCACCGCGTGGTCCACCTCGGGCGCCCAGTAGGCGTAGAGGCTCCCGGACGAGTCCGTCGAGCTGTAGTCCATCTCGAGGGCGCTCCCCGGGATCGCGACCGGGAAGCGGTCGCTGAACCGGAGGTACGGCGTGACCACCTCGACCCGAGTCGAATCGGTGAGGAAGCCGGCCCCCTCGGCGACGATCCACGTCGCGCCCGGGCTGCGGAGCCGCAGCGCCGTCGTCGCGTTCCCCTCGCCCTGCAGCGCCACGACGGTCGAATCCGCCTGCAGCACCGAGGTGTCGCGTACGGTGAGGCGGAACGTGTTCGGCCGACGCAGCGTCTCGAAGAGGTTGATGCGCAGATCGGTGCGCGTCCCCACGCCCAGCGGGATGCCGCTGTACGGGGTCGTCTGCACCGACAGCTGCCCGAGCCCCACGAAGACGTTCCGCTGCGCGAGGGCGTAGTTCGCGGCGGTCGCCACCAGCATGATGTCCCCGGGATTGCGCGTGATGACCGCGAAATGCCCGACCGTCTGACCCTCGGGGATCGTGAGGAAGGCCGTGTCCGCCGGCGGCGCGAGCAGCTTCCGCGGCCCGAACCCGCCGGCGGTGTCGCCCGCCGAGCGCACGCCGCCGTAGCAGTAGTAGTTGTTGCAGCGGTCCTCGGGCTCGCCGTTGCCCTCCGCCGGCGCGACCAGCGCGACGGCGGTGTCGGGCGATGCCACCGCGACCACCACGCCGCCGGTCGGTGCCGGCGCCGAGAGGATCACCGCCGTGCGCAGCGTGTCCCCCGGCACCGTGTTGCTCGAGTAGTTGCCGAGGAAGTTCAGCGACGCGGGCTGGACGTCCACCAGCACCGAGTCGGTGCCGGCGCTCGACGTGATCACCGCGTACGTCGAGCCCTGGGCCACGCCCGTCAGCAGCGGCGAGCGCAGCGTCGCGCCGGCGGTGAAGACCACCGAGTCCACCGCCCAGCGCGCCACGAGCGTGTCGCGCACGACGAGCGTCGCGGTGATCGGTGCCACCGCCGCCGGATTCACGAACACCGGGATCGTCCGCGACCCGCCGATGATCAGCGAGGCCGACGGCACCCCGGCGAAGAGCACCGGCGAGCCGCCGCCGGTGAACACCGTCGCCGTCGCGACCGCCGACGTCAGGCCGGCCACGCCCGCCGTGAGCTGCTGCGCGCCCGAGGGGCCGAGCGTCCACCGCGTCCGCACCTCGCCGGCGGCGTCGGTCACCGCGCTCGCCGGCACCACGCTCCCGCCCCCGGCCGTCACCGCGAACGTGACGGTCACGCCCGGCACGCCGGCGCCGAACACATCCGTCACCCGCACGCGGATCGTGTCCGGGAGCTCCGTCTGCGGCGGCGCGGTCTGGCCGTTGCCGGCCGTGACCGACACGGTCCGCGCCGGCGCCGCCGCCACGTTGAACGCGTTCGTCGTCACCGGCGGCACGCCGTTGACGGTCGCGCGGATGCGGTAGGCCGTGCCCGCGCGGTCGATCGTGAGCCCCGGGAACGTGACCACGCCGTTCGCCGCCTCGCGCGACAGCGTGCCGTACAGCTGCCCGCTCGCGTTCCCGCCCGTGAGGTCGAGCGTCACCGTGCCGGTGAACCCGGCAACGGTGTCGGCGGTCGCATCCCGCACCACGACCGTCAGCGGCGGGATCGTATCCCCCGCCGTGAAGTTCACCGGCTGCGTCTCGAACGTCAGCGCCGTCGGCGCCGACGAGAGCTGCGTGCCGCTCACCGTCACCGCGAGCCCGGCGCCGTTCACCGTCGCCGTGAGCTGCCCCACGCCCGCCGAGTCGCCGGCGGTCCAGTTCGTCTCCGCGAAGCCGTTCGCGTCGGTCACCGCGGCCGTCGGCGTCGCCGACCCCTGGCCGCGCGTCACGGCGAACGTCACCGGCACCCCCGACACGGCGAGGCCGTCCACCGCGGTCACGCGGATGCGCACCGGCGCGGGGAAGGGGTCGCCCTGCCGCGTCACCTGGCCCGCACCGCTCGCGACCGCGATCGCCGACGCCGTCGGCGTGATCGTCACGTCGGCCGTGTCCGCCTGCCCCGTCAACGTCTGCGCGATGATCTGCGCGCCGCCGCGCGCGCCGAGCAGCGTCGCCACGCCCGAGCGCAGGTCCACGCGCACGCGCGCCGAATCCGTCGAGGTGAACGCGATCGGGGCCGACACGAGCACCGAACCCTGCGCGTCGCGGACCTCGGCGGCGAAGGTCCGGTTCGTGCCGACGGTCCCGACCTGCGACGCCGGCGTGATCACGATGGACGCCGCGTTCGCGCCGGGACCCGTGTAGTTCACCGGGATCTGCGGCGGCGGCGCCGGCGCGGAGCCCGGCGGCTGCACGAGCACCGTCACCGGCCCGCCCGTGAACACCGTGTCCCCGGCCGCGTTCACGTACTTCAGCGTCGCGCTCAGCGGCTCCCCCTCGGCCGTCGCCGCCGCGCTGAGCGCCACGTTGACCGTGAGGCTCACGCTCTGCGAATCCGCCGGGAAGTTCACCACCCGGTCCACCGCCGTGTCGCCGTTGGCGCGCAGGAGCACCACCCGCACCGCCGTGAACGCCACCACGTCGCTGATGCTCAGCACCTGGCCCGTGCCGCCGAGCCGCACCGACGGGAACACCGGCTCGAACGCGAACTGGCCGATCCGCCCGCGCGCGCCGGGACCCGTGGGTTCCCGGCCGCAGCTCAGCAGCGAGAGCAGCGAGACGGCGCCGAAGAGGAGGACGCGGGCGCGGACGGTGCGGTGCGACATGGGCGGCGGGCTGGGGACCCCGGAAGGACGGACCGGTGCCGGGCGGCCTACAACGATGGGACTTCGCTACAATACCTGCAATCTGTCGGCCAGACCGGCCGTCCCTCGGTGACCCGCCACACACTCGCCCCGGTCCGTGCGTCCCAAAGCCCTCGTCGGCCTGCTCATCCCCCTCGCCTGCGCCGCGCTCTTCGTCCGGCTGGGGGTCTGGCAGGTGGCACGCCACCGCCAGCGGGCCGACTACAACGCCCGCGTCTCCGCGCGGCTCGCCGCCGACCCCCTCCCCTTCGCCGCGCTCCCGGGGGACACCGCGCTCGTCCGGGGCCAACGGGTCGCCCTCGAAGGGACCTTCCGCTACGACCTCGAGCAGGTCCTCGCCGGCCGCGCCAACGAGGGCGCCCCCTCGGTGCACCTCCTCACCCCCGTCGAGCGGCCCGGCCAAGACACCCTCGTGGTGGTGCTGCGCGGCTGGGTCCCGAGCCCCGACGCCGCCGAGGTGGACCGCCGGGCGTGGCGGGAGAGTGACACCGTGTCGCTGTCGGGCTACGCCATCCCCCTCCCGCCCGACGGCCCGGCCGCGCCCGCCGACACCGCCCGTCCGCTGCGCGCCCTCAACACGGCCGCGCTGCGGTCCCGGCTCGGCCGGCCCGTCGCCGCGGCCGTGGTGGTGATGACCTCCGACGAGCCGAAGCCCGGCGAGCCCCGCCCCCGCCGGCTGCCCGGGCCGGTCCTCAGCGCCGGCAACCACAAGTCGTACGCGATCCAGTGGTTCTCGTTCGCGGCGATCGCCGTGGTGGGCGGGGTGCTCCTGTTCCGGCGCAGCGCCGCGCCGCGCGCGATTGTGGGACCCCGGTCCCCGGTGTAGCTATGGAGGACCCGCGGGAAGCCCTGCGACCCGCACCCTGCCGGACCCACATCCCGAAGGAGGCCTCCGTGGCCGATCAGTCTCGCTCCGCTCCTGCCAGCGTGCAGGAAGCGCGCGACGTCGCCGAGGACGCGCGCGAATCCGAGTGGGCGCACCCGAGCTTCGTGAAGGAGCTCTTTCTGGGGCGCTTCCGCTTCGACCTCATCCATCCCCATCCCCCCGAGGACGCGGCCGCGATGGCCGAGGCCGCGCCGTTCCTCGCGCGGCTCAAGGCGTTCCTCGACGAGCGCTACGACGCCGACCTCGTGGACCGCACCGGCGAGATCCCCGAGGCGTACGTGCAGGAGCTGCGCGAGATGGGCGCGTTCGGGATCAAGATCCCGAAGGAGTTCGGCGGCCTCGGGCTGTCGCAGCTCGCGTACGTGAAGGCGATGGAGCTCGTCACCAGCAAGTGCGGCTCGCTCTGCGCCCTCCTCTCGGCGAGCCAGTCCATCGGCGTGCCGCAGCCGCTCAAGCTCTTCGGCACCGAGGCGCAGCAGCGCGAGTTCTTCCCGCGCATCGCCCAGGGCGGCATCACCGCCTTCGCGCTCACCGAGGTCCACGCCGGCTCCGACCCGGCCAACATGACCACGAGCGCGGTGCCGAGCGCCGACGGCGAGCACTGGATCCTCAACGGCGAGAAGCTCTGGTGCACCAACGGCACCCGCGCCGACCTCTTCGTCGTCATGGCCCGCACGCCCGACCGCGAGGTGAACGGGAAGCTGCGCCGGAAGCAGATCACCGCCTTCATCGTGGACGCGCGCACGCCGGGGATCACCATCAAGCACCGCTGCCGCTTCATGGGGCTCAAGGCGATCGAGAACGGTTGGCTCTCGTTCACCGACGTGAAGGTGCCGGCGCGGAACATCCTCTGGGGCGAGGGGAAGGGGCTCAAGCTCGCGCTCATCACGCTCAACACCGGGCGACTCACCATCCCCGCCTCGGTGGCCGGCGCCACCAAGGGGCTGCTGCGCGGCGTGCGGCAGTGGGCGCAGGAGCGCGTGCAGTGGGGCCAGCCGATCGCGAAGCACGAGGCGATCGCGCAGAAGATCGCGCGGATGGCGGCCAGCACCTTCGCCATGGAGTCGGTCGCGCTGATGAGCACGGCGCTCTACGAGCGCGGCGGGACCGACATCCGCCTCGAGGCGGCGATCGCCAAGCTGTTCAACACCGAGCTCGCCTGGCGCACGGTGGACGACGCGCTGCAGGTCCGCGGCGGCCGCGGCTACGAGACCGCCGACTCGCTCCGCGCGCGCGGCGAGGCGCCGCTGCCGGTCGAGCGCGCGATGCGCGACAGCCGCATCAACCTGATCTTCGAGGGGTCGAGCGAGATCATGCGGCTCTTCATCGCCCGCGAGGCGGTGGACCGGCACTTCTCGATCGCGTTCCCGATCGTGGACCCGAAGAGCACCCTCGGCACCCGCCTGCGCCACCTCGCCAAGGCGGCGCCGTTCTACCTCACCTGGTACCCGGGCACGTGGATCAGCACGATGCGCACGTACCACGGCTTCGGGCGGCTCGAGAAGCACCTCGAGTTCACCGACCGCGCCGCGCGCCGGCTCGGCCGCGCGCTCTTCCACGCGATGGTGCGCTTCGGGCCCGGGCTCGAGAAGCGGCAGATGGTGCTCTTCCGCGCGGTGGACATCGGCGCCGAGCTGTACGCGATGGCGGCGACGATCAGCCGCGCGAAGATGCTCGAGGGCCAGGGCAACGCCGAGGCGATGGAGCTCGCCGACCTCTTCTGCCGTGAGGCGCGCGAGCGGGTCGAGGCGTCGTTCCGCGCGTTCTACGGCCGACACGACGGGGCCCTCTACCGGACCGCGCAACGCGTGGTGCAGGGCGACCACGCCTGGCTCGAATCCGGCATCGTGGATGGCCTCGGCGCCCCCGCCGACGCGCCGGCTGCGGTGCGCGAGGCCGTTCCGGTGTAGCCCCCGCGGTGGTCCCGCCGTGGTGGCGGCCGGTCCGGGAGCCTACGCGACGCGCTCGCGCCGGAACTGGAGCACCACCACGGCGGCCACCACGAGCGTCCCGCCGAGGATCGTCGGCAGCGTCAGCGGCTGCCCGAGCACGGCCACCGCGAGCAGCGCCGTCAGGAACGGCTCCACCGTCGAGACGATCGCGGTCCGCACCGGCCCCAGCCGGATCAGCCCCATCAGGAAGAACACCGACGGCAGCACCGTGCTGAACACCGCGAGCGCGGCGATCGTCAGCCACGCCTCGCCGGTGAGCCGCCAGGTGAACGACTGCTGCCCCACGCTCAGCAGCAGGAACGCCAGCGCCGCGCCGATCTTGCTGTACGCGCTCGGCGGCGCCACCGGGTGGTCCTTCTGCAGCGTGCGCATCACCGGGATGTAGACGCCGTACACCATCGCCGCCGCGAGCGCGAGCGCGATGCCGCGCCAGTCGAGCGTCGCCGCGCCGGGCATCCCCACCATCACGCCGATGCCGCCGAACGAGAGCGCCAGCGCCGCCGCGCGCCGCGCATCCAGCCGCTCGGCGCCGCGCACCGCCTGCGCGAGGGCCACCCACGCCGGGTACGTATAGAAGAGGAACGCGAGCGTCGCCGCCGGGATGTACTGCAGCGACGAGAGCGCGAGGTACACCAGCAGCGCCTGCCCGAACCCGCCGATGAACAGGAAGCCGTACATCTCGCGCGGCGGGATCCGCTTGTAGTCCTGCGCGCCGACGTAGCCCGTGAGCACCACCGCGGCCATCGTGTACCGCCACGCGAGCACCGTCGCGAGCGTGATGCCGGTCGCCACGGCCTTCGACGTGAGGATGCTGACCGCCGCGAAGCCGAGCGCGGCGCACATCGTATAGAAGGTGCCGGGGGCGAGCTGGCCGGCGTCGGGGCGGGGCGTCGCGGAGGACATCAGGGCGCGGGCGGAGGGGGCGCGGAAGGGGCGGGAGGCAGGGCGGGGGCGCGGCGTGACCGCGCGGTCACTCGGGCGGCGGCACGTCCGGCAGCGCCGGCGACGCCGACCGCTGCAGCAGCACGATCGCGACGATGATCACGAGCCCGCCCCCGACCGTGGTACCCGTCAGCGGCTGGCCCAGCACCAGCGCGGCCAGCAGCGCGGTCCAGAACGGCTCCACCGTGGAGAGGATCGCCGTGCGCACCGCGCCGAGCGCGGCGAGCCCGCGCAGGAACGCGATGAACGCGACCACGGTGCTCACCACCGCGCTCGCGAGCGCGATCCCCCACATCGCGGGGCTCATGTGCGTGAACAGTTCGCCGCGCGCGAGCGCCCAGCCGCCGAAGACGAGCGCGGCGCCGGCGATCACCCAGGCGCTCGCGACCGCGGCGTCGAGCGGGCCGCGCAGGCGGTGCAGCAGCGGGATGTAGAGCGCGTAGATCGCCGCCGCCCCGACCGCGCGCCACACCCCCGGCAGCGGCAGCGCCGCCGACCACGGTGTCCCCACCATCGTCGCGATCCCCGCGAGCGCGAGCCCGAGCGCCAGCACGCGCACCGGCGTCAGCGCCTCGGCGCCCGAGAGCGCCGCGAAGAGGGCCACCCACGCCGGATACGTATAGAAGAGGAACGCGAGCTGCCCGGCGTTGAGCCACGCGAGCGACGAGAAGCTCAGGAAGGTCACGAGCGTCTGGCCGCCGCCGCCGAGCAGCAGCAGCGCGAGCGCGTGCGGCGCGGCGATCCGCACCCGGGCCGGGCCGCCGGCGGCGAGGACGAGCAGCGGCGCGGCGAGCGCGTACCGCCACGCCATCAGCCCGATGAGCGTGACCCCGGCCCGCGTGGCGAGCGTGACGCCGATCGACAGCGAGCCGAAGGCCGCGGCGGCGAGCAGGATGTAGCCGGCCGCGGCGCGCGCCGGGGGCGCGACCGGCGGGGCCGCCGCGGCGGGACCGGCGCTCACAGCAGCGTGCCGCGCAGGAGCGTGAGGGCGACGGAGAAGTAGATCACGAGCCCGGTCACGTCCACGAGCGTCGCGACGAACGGCGCCGACGCGCTCGCCGGGTCGAACCCCGCGCGCCGGAGCGCGAACGGCAGCATCGAGCCGGTGAGCGTGCCGAAGGTGACGACCCCGACCAGCGAGATGCCCACCGTGAGCGCCACGCGCACGAAGTGCGGGCCGTAGTCGTACAGCCCGAGCTCCTGCCACCCGATGACGCGCACCACGCCCAGCACGCCGAGGATCGCGCCGAGCGAGAGCCCGGCGAGGAACTCGCGCCCGATCACGCGCCACCAGTCGCCGAGCCGGACCTCCTGCAGCGCCATCGCCCGGATGATCAGCGAGGTCGCCTGCGACCCCGAGTTGCCGCCCGAGCTGATGATCAGCGGCACGAAGAGCGCGAGCACCACCGCGTGCGCGATCTCGTCCTCGAAGTAGCCCATCGCGCCGGCGGTGAACATCTCGCCCACGAAGAGGATCGTGAGCCAGCCGGCGCGCTTCTTCAGCAGCTCCAGCAGCCCGCTCTGCAGGTACGGCTCCTCGAGCGCCTCGAGGCCGCCGAACTTCTGCACGTCCTCGGTCTGCTCCTCCTGGATCACGTCGATGACGTCGTCCACCGTCACCACGCCCACGAGCCGCTGCTGCTCGTCCACCACCGGCACCGCGACGAGGTCGTAGTTGGAGGTGAGGTTGGCCACCTCCTCGCGGTCCGCGGTCGCGGGGACGGTGACGACCTCGGTCCACGCCACCTCGGCGAGCTTCGCGCCCTCGGGCGCGGCCAGCAGCTCGCGCAGCGAGAGCACGCCGGTGAGCGCGCCGCGCGCGTCCACGGCGTACACCGTGCCCATCGCCTCGCGGCGGCCCGCGCGCGCCATCGCCCGGATCGTCAGCAGCGCCTGGTCCACCGTCTCCTGGTCCGACACCGCGACGAACTGCGTCGTCATCAGGCCGCCGGCGGTGTCCGGCTCGTACTGCAGCAGCCGCTCCGTCTCGGCGCGCTCGCGGTCGGGGAGCTCCTCGAGGATCTCGTCCGCCGCCTCCTCGTCCATCTCCTCGAGCGCGTCGGCGCGCTCGTCCGGCGTCATGCCGGTGAGGAGGGCCGCGGCCTGCTCGGCGTCCATCTCCTCGAGCAGCGCCGAGCGCACGTCGTCGGCGACGTACTCGAGCACCGAGGCGGCGCGCTCGCGCGGGAGGGCGCCGAGCAGCTTCGGCATCAGCTCGCGCGGCAGCAGCTCCAGCACGTCGGCGAGGTCCGCCGGGTGGAGCTCCTCGGTCTCGAGGGGGATCGCCGCCGGCTCCGTCTCGAGCAGGTCGAGGATGTCGGGCGCCACCAGCGCCGCGACCGACCGCTCCTTTTCGCGCTGATCTGGGGTCACGGGCGCCTCCCCGGTGGACGGATCGGGACTCGCGCGCGCGCGCGTGTTCCTTAGCGAGTGTCCCGAAGCTAACGGAGGGACGGGCGGCCCAACAAGCGCGCGCCCGCCCACGAAACGCTTTCGGCCCGGCTGCTGTCGAACCCGTCGTGATCGCCGACCCCGCCGTGCCCCACGCACGCGGTCCCACGGCGCACCGCCCCCACCGGGACCCCGACCCGGACCTCCTCATGCTGTTCCCGATCGCGCTCGCGCTCCAGGCCACCGTGGCCCTGGGCCCGGCCCCCGTGCGCCCCGCCGTCGGCCCCGCCGCCGGCCCCGGCGACGAGCGCCGCATCCCCGCGCCCA
>JAIBBJ010000145.1 GCA_019694735.1 Gemmatimonadaceae bacterium
CTACGACAATCCCAACGCGCACGGCATGAACGAGCACGTCTCGGCGCAGGCGTTCTACGACGGGCTCGAGTTCATGTACCGGCTGGTGCGGAAGGTGACCGCCGGCCCGGGGATGTGAGCGGACGGGCGTGACCGGGGTTCAGCGAGGTGTCCACCGGGCCGGCGCGCCGGCGGGCACACGGCTCCGCCGGACGACGGTCAGCCGCTGCACCCCCCGCGTCCGCAGCGATACGACGCCGTCCGTCGCCGGCGCGTCCTCCGCCGTGATGATCTCCTCCACCAGCGTGTCGCCACGCACCGCGAGCCGCGTGGTGAGCAGCACCGTGCCGGCCTTGAACGTGGAGAGCAGCAGCCCGCCGATGAGGTCCGCACGGAGCCGGAGGCTCCCGCCCTCGTCCACGACGAGGTCGCCCGCCCCGCGGCCGCGGCAGAGCCGGTAGTCCTTCACCATCCGTACGGTCCCCTGCTCGCGGTACGTCGTGCGCCACGGCACGCAGGTCGAATCAGCGGTCGGGAGCGCGCCGAGTTCGATCGTCACGTCCACCCGCGGCGCCCCGGGACGCGCGGGGTGGTCCTCCAGCGTGCCCTCCCACGTGCCCGCGAGGTCCGGCCCCTCCTGCGCGCGCGCGACCCGCGCGCCCGCCAGGACGCCGCCGATCGTGAACAGCCCCGCCGCCACGAGGCGCGCCGTCCGGCCCGCCCCGCGGTCCCCGCCGGCCCGACGGTCCGTCATCGCAGCGCCGCCGCCCGCGCCTGCACCGCCCGCCAGCGCGCCATCGTGGCGACGTACTGCGCGCGCGCCGCATCGCAGGCGGCGACCTGCACCGCCGTCGGCGCGACCTCGGCGCCCTGCATCGCCATCGCGGCACCCTGCATCGCGTTGCTCACCGCCTCGAGCGTCGGCGTCGCCGGCCCGCCCCGCCGCCGGCCTCCCCCGCGGTACGTGCGCCCCTGCGCGCTGGGCGCCAGCTCCTCCAGCTCCGCCTTGAGTGAATCCGCGGCCGCGCCCGACCGGCCCGCCAGCGAGGCCGCGAGCGCCTTCGCGTCGAGGAACGCGCGGTGCGCCGCCACCGCCCCATCGTACATCTCCATCGAGAGCCGCGTGAGCTGCGCCAGCGCTGCCGGCGCGATCCGCACGCGTGGGTCGAGGACGAGCGTCAGCGGCTGGGTGTAGCGCTTGCCGTCCACCGTGAGCCGCACCGTGTACCGGCCCGGAGGCGCCCACGGCGTGTTGTAGTTGGGATACGTCCGGCCCGGCACCGCCCCGAACGCCTCCTCGTCGCCCGCGGGGATCAGGTCCTGCGGTGAGACCGGGTCCATGCGGAGGTCCCAGCTGAATCGGTGCATCCCGGCCCGGGTCGAGATGAGGTACTGCGGCGCCGGCCAGTAGAGCGGGAGCCCGCAGTACGCCGCGGTCGGGTTCTGCCGGCAGACGCGATCATACGCGGCCATGTCCTTCCCCGGATCGGGGTCGAACACCGGCTCGGTGCTCGCGTACGACCGCACGACGCGGCCGTTCGCGCCCAGGATCTCGAGCGTCACCGGGCCCGCCGCGTCGGCCGGGAGGTAGTAGTCGAGGATCGCCCCCGGCGGGGGGTTCTCGCCGGCCGGGAGCTCCGGCGGCCACGGCGTCGGCTCGTTCGTCGCGAAGCGCACCCGCACCGCCGTCACCGGCGCGAACAGGTACGCCTCGCGCGCGGCCAGCGCCGCACGCGCGGCGGCCGCCTGCCGCAGCGGGGTCACGTCGTCGAGGATCCAGAAGCCGCGGCCGTGCGTCCCGGCGATCAGGTCCGCGCAGTGGCAGGTGGAGTCGTCCTTCACCTGCAGGTCGCGCACCGAGATGGCGGGCATCCCGTTCTTCAGCGACTGCCAGTGGTCGCCGTCGTCGAACGACACCCACACCTGCAGGTCCGTCGCGGCGTAGAGCAGCCCCGGCGTCCGCGGGTCCTCGCGGATCGCGTTCGCGACCGCGCCGCCCGGGATGCCGGTGTTGATCTCGGTCCAGGTGCGGCCGCCGTCGTGCGTGCGGAGGAAGTGCGGGTTGATGTCGTCGAGACGCAGCGTGTTGGCCGCCGCATACGCGGTGCGGGTGTCGAAGTGGCCCGCCTCGATGTTGAAGATGCGCGTCCAGGGGCGGATGGACGGCGGCGTCACGTTGCGCCAGGTGCGCCCCGAATCGCTCGTCGTCTGGATGTAGCCGTCGTCGGTGCCGACCCAGATCGTCCCCAGCGTGCGCGGCGACGGCGAGAGCGCCGTGATCGAGCCCATCGGCCCCGGCCGGACGGTGCCCGCGTACTGTCCGGCATTCGCCGGCACCTCCCACGTCGGTCGGGTGAGGTCGGGGGAGATGCGGCGCCAGCTGTGGCCGCGGTCGGTGCTGCGGTACACGACGTTCTGCGCGTAGTAGAGCGTGCGGTGGTCCACCGGCGAGAAATGGAGCGGCATGGTCCGCACGTTGCGGTTCGCCGCACCGCCATCCGGCAGCCGCTGCGACAGGTCGGGTCCGACCTGCGTCGTCTGTGCCGTGCGCCGGTCGTAGCGCGAGACGCCGCTCCGGGCGCTCCCGAACACCACGTCCGGATCCATCGGGTCCGGTGCGGCCATCCCGTACTCCTGGATGTTCACCGGGTGCCAGTCGTGGAACGTGATGCGGCCGTCGTCGGACCGGCTCTTCACGCACGCCGAGCCGGAGTCCTGCTGGCCCGAGCAGACGAAGTACGGGAACGAGAAGTCGGTGGTGACGTGGTAGAGCGCCGCGGTGTTCTGGTTGTACCAGTTGCTCCACGAGAGCCCGCGGTTCGCCGAGACGACGGCGCCCTGGTCGGCCACCGCGACGATGATCCGCGGGTCGTTCGGGTTGATCCAGATCCGCTGGTAGTCGTCGCCGCCCGGCGCACCGCGCACGGCGCTCCAGGTGCGACCCGCATCCTCGGTCCGCCACATCACGGTCGAGGCGCTGTACACGACGTTCGCGTCCCGCGGGTCCACCGCGAGCGTCGGGAGGTCGCCGCCGCCGATGCGCGCCAGCGGCCGCATGTCCTGCCGCGCGTCGGGCCGCTCGTTGGCCGCGCCCTTCACCGGCTGGAACCAGTGCGCGCCGCCGTCCGTGCTCTTGTAGAAGCCGATCGCGCCCTGCCCCGGCGCCACCACCGCGTACAGCGTGTTCCGCTCGCTCGGTGCCAGTGCGATGTTCGCCTGCAGGATCGGCGGCAGCCCCTCGCTCAGCTGCGTCCACGTCGTGCCGCCGTCGGTGGACTTCATGATGCCCATGCCGGCGTTCCCGAACCCCTGGCCCTCGATGAAGCTCTGCTGCTGCTGCCAGAGCGTCGCATAGACGGTGTTCGGGTCGGACGGGTCGATGAGCACCTCGTTGGCGCTCGTGTACGCATCCTTGTACAGGACCTTCTCGAACGTCCGGCCGCCGTCGGTGGAGCGGAAGACGCCGCGCTCCGGGTTCGGACCGTACGGGTGGCCGAGGACGGCGACGAAGAGGCGGTCGGCGTTGCGCGGGTCCACCGCGATCGCCGCGATCATCTGACTCTCGCGCAGCCCGAGGTGGGTCCAGCTGCGCCCGCCGTCGGTGGACTTGTACATCCCGTCGCCGATCGCGAGGTCGGGGCGGATGATGCCCGCGCCGGAGCCGACGTAGATCACGTCCGGGTCGGACGGCGCGACCGCGATCGCCCCGATCGAACCGGTGGGCTGGTCGTCGAAGATCGGCTTCCAGTTGGCGCCGTAGTCGGTGGAGCGCCAGACGCCGCCGTTGTCGAACCCGGCGTAGAAGGTGTTCGGACGGCCCGGCACCCCCGCGACCGCGCGCGCGCGGCCGGCGCGCGTGGGGCCGATCTCGCGCCAGCGCATCTCGTCGAACCGGAGGTCCTGCGCGCGGAGGGGGAGGAAGGGCAGCGCCGCGAGGAGGGCGGCGGCGAGCAGCGACGGCCGGGAGCGTACGGGACGCATGGACTCGGGGCGGTGGAGGGTCACCTGCGCGGCGGGTGCCGCCCCCTCAAGGTGCGGCGCGCCGGGCGACTTCGCCAATCGCTACGCGGGCGCGGCCGGCGCGGCCGGCGCGACGCCGTCGGGCGCCGCACGCGCCGCATGCCGCCGCTCCAGCCGGCGCACCGCGAGCGCCATCAGCGCGAACGACGCGCTCCACAGGTAGTAGCCCGCCCGGAGGTCGAGGAAGGCCCCGCCCCGCGGCCACATCCATTGCGCGTTCACCAGGAACGCCGCGCCGAGGTGCCAGCTCAACCGGTGCGGATGCCAGAAGCGCCAGCGCGGCCACGCGAGCGCGAGCACCGCCGCATAGGCCATCATCACGTTCGAGAGCGCGCTCATCGCCATCAGCAGCTCGCGGATCGTGATGAGGTCGAGCTCCGCGAACGCATGCTGCGTCACCGGCCCGAGCGCCACCATCAGGGCCTGCCAGCCGGGGAGCACGCCGTCCGAGAGCGTGCTGGCGTCGGCCTCCACCGGGAGGAACCACGCCACGAGGAAGAGCGCCAGCGCGCCGGCGGCGGGGAGCTTCACGCGGTCCATGAGCGCCTCCGGGACCCGAGGAAGGGATGCGGACGGGCCCCGGCCGACAACGTGCGGTCGGCCGGGGCCCGTCGCAATCAGCGGAACCCTCGCGGCGGTGCCGGGCGCGCCGCCTCAGGCCATCGCGGCCGCCCCCGCCTCGACCACCCGGCCGTCGAACAGGTGCACCTCGCGCCCCGCGTGGCTCGCGTAGCGCGAGTCGTGCGTCACCATGCAGATCGTCGAGCCCGCGGCGTTGAGCTCGCGGAGCAGCTCCATCACCGCCTCGCCGTTCTTGGAGTCGAGGTTCCCCGTCGGCTCGTCGGCGAGCAGGATCGCCGGGTCGCCCGCCACCGCGCGCGCCACCGCCACGCGCTGCTGCTGGCCGCCCGAGAGCTGCGTCGGGTAGTGCTTCGTGCGATGGCTCATCCCCACCCGCTCGAGCGCGGCCGCGACGCGGTCGCGGCGCTCGCCCGCCGGCATGTCGCGGTACGTGAGCGGGAGCTCCACGTTCTCGAACACCGTCAGGTCGCCGATCAGGTTGAACGCCTGGAAGATGAAGCCGATCTGGCGGTTGCGGACCCGCGCCCGCTCGATCGGCGCCAGCCCCGACACCTGCTGCCCCTCGAGCAGGTACTGCCCGCCGCTCGGCGTGTCGAGCAGGCCGAGGATCGAGAGCAGCGTCGTCTTGCCGCAGCCCGAGGGCCCCGAGATCGCGACGTACTCGCCCTTCTTGATGTGGAAGTGGATGTCCTGGAGCGCGTGCGTCTCCACCTCATCCGTCAGGAACACCTTCTTGATCCCGGTCATCTGGATGAGCGCGGGGGCGTCGGGGGTCGTCATCATCGGCTCCGGAGGGGCTGGTCGAGGGAGGGAAGGTTCACTTGATGCGCACGCGGTCGGCCGCGGCGTACTGCGTCATGTCGCTGAGGATCACCTTGTCGCCGACGGCGAGCCCGCCGAGGATCTCGACGGTGTTGACCGACGTGCGGCCGAGGGTCACCGGCACGCGGATCGCCGCGTCGCCGTCCTCGGTGAGCTTGAAGAGCCCGATCTGGCCGTTCGCCGCGCCGAACGCGGGTCGGCCCGTGTAGATCACGTGCACCAGCTTCTCGATCTGGATCGTGCCGTCCACCGAGAGGTCGGGGACCGCGCCCGCCGGGAGCGGCCCGTCGAGCGAGACGTCCACCGTGACGGTGCCCTGGATCGCCGCCGGGTCCTTGCGGATCACCCGGCCCTTCACGATGCCGTTCCGCGTGTCGATCGTCGCCGGCTGCCCGAGCACCACGTCCTTCGCCTGCGACTCGGGGATCCGCAGCACCGCCTTGAGTCGCCCGGGCTGCACCACCTTCGCCAGCGTCGTGCCCTCGGGCACCCACTGGCCCAGCTGGAGCGTGAGGTCCTGCAGCACGCCGCTCTCCGGCGCGCGCACGCTGAGCGAGCCGAGCCGGTTGCGCTGCCGCTCGGCGATCGCCTCCAGCTGCGCGACCTGCCCCGTCTGCGTCGCGATCTGCGAGTCGATCGAGGCCTTCAGCAGGTCCAGCCGCTCCCGCTCCACGCGGTAGCGGATCTCCGCCTCCTCGGCCTGCGCCTTCCGGTTGTTCAGCTCGAAGGACGAGATGAGGTTGCGACGGCGGAGCGAGTCGGCGGCCAGCGCCTCCTGCGCCGTGTTGATCTGCTGCGTCCGCGCCTGCGCGACCGTCCCCTCCTGCGTGAGGATGGCGCTGCGGAGGTTCGTCCTGAGGTTCAGCAGCTCGATCTGCGCCTGCCGCACCTGCTGCTCGGCCTGCATCGTCTGGATCTGCAGGTCGGGGTTCGACATCTCCAGCAGCACCTGGCCCGCCCCCACGCGGTCGCCCGACTCGACCGACTTGCGGTCCACGCGCGCCGAGGCCTGGGCGGTGATGAAGCGGATCTGCTCGGGGACCAGCGTGCCCGGCCCGCGCACCTCGCGGACCACGTCGCCCTGGCGCACCGAGTCGATCAGGATCGCGACCCGCTGCACCGCGGGCGCCGCGGGGTCGAGCGACGAGAGCGCGATGGTGGCGGCCACCAGCCCGACCGCGCCGACCCCGATCGCGACGTTGCGGCCCGTCTTCTTCCGTGGTGCGCGTGCGATGTCCATGCCTAGTCAGCCTTGAGGGTGATCGCGGGATCGACCAGCGCCGCCCGGCGGGCCGGGGCGAAGGTCGCGAGCGCCGCGACGCCGAGCAACACGAGCGGGACCACGGTGAAGGTCACCGGGTCGAATCCCTGCCCACCATACAGCACACTGGCCACGAGCTTCGCCACCCCCGCCGCGCCGGCGAGCCCGAGGACCAGCCCGATCCCGACCAGGGTCATCCCCTGCCGCATCACGAGCCGCACCACGTCCGCCGCCGCCGCGCCGATCGCCATCCGGATGCCGATCTCGCGCGTCCGCTGGGCCACCGAGTAGGCCATCACGCCGTACATCCCCACCGAGGCCAGCAGCAGCCCGAGGAGCCCGAACACCCCCAGCGCGATGCCGGTCACGCGCGCCGGCAGCAGCGAGAAGCTCAGGTGCTGGTCCACCGTACGGAGGTTGGAGAGCGGAAGGTTCGCATCCATGTCCGCGAGCACGCCCCGGAGCGTCGGCACGAAGGCCGATGGGTCCGCCGCGGTCCGCACCACGACCGTCATGGACCCCTGCCACTGCTGGGCCTGCGGGAACCACATGAAGGACTCCGGATCCTCGCCCAGCCGCACGTACTTCCCCGTCGGCACCACGCCGATCACGGTGTGCTCCTTGCCGGCGGTCCGCACCACCTTCCCCACCGCCTCCTGCCCCGGCCAGTACTTCGTGGCGAACCGTTCGTTCACGACGATGACCGGCGCGCCGGTGGTGTCGTCCTGCGGGCCGAAGTCGCGACCGCGGACCAGCGGGATCCCCATCGCCGCGAAGTACCCGGGCCGCACCGACGCATAGTAGATGGACATCCCCTCGTGCTTCGCCGGCACGTACCCCGGCACCTCGATGCCGCGGTCGGAGGTGTTGAGCCCGAGCGGCACGCTCGCGGTCACGCCGACCGCCCGCACCCCGGGCAGCGCCGTGAGGCGCGACTCGAGCTCGCGGTAGAACTGGTCGATCCGCCCGCGCGCGTAGCCCTGCAGCCCCGGCTCGAGGTCCACCATCAGCAGGTTCGCGGCGTCGAATCCCTTGTCGAGCGCCGTCGCCGAGCGGAGGTTCCCGAGGAAGAGGCCGGCGCAGACCAGCAGCACGATGGAGAGCGCCATCTGCGCGACCACGAGCCCGCGCGCGACACGCGAGCGTCCCTCGCCCGCCGGCGCCTCGCCCTTGAGCGCCGGGATCAGCGACGGCCGGGTGGCCTGGATCGCCGGCACGAGGCCGAACAGCACGCCCGTCACCACCGTGGTCCCGAGCGCGAAGCCGAGCACCGCCGGGCTCAGCCGGAGGTCCGGGGCGAAGTCGATGTCCATCGGCAGCGAGATGCCGTTGGCGAGCCCGATCGCCCACACGGCGACGAGGAGCCCGACGCCGCCCGCCACCAGCGAGAAGACGAGGCTCTCCACCAGCAGCTGCCGCACGAGCGCCCCGCGGCGCGCGCCGAGCGCGAGCCGGATCGCCATCTCGCGCGCGCGGTCGCGCGCCCGGGCCAGGAAGAGGTTCGCGACGTTGACGCACGCGACGAGCAGCAGGATCGCCACCACCGCCATCACCACGCCGGAGAGACCCACCTGTGCCTCGCGGAACATCGGGTGGATGCCGGCGTCGTTCTGCCGCACGACGGTGATGCCGCTGTCCTCGTACTCGTCGGGATGCTCGGCCCTGAGCTCCCCCATCAGCGCGTCGAGCCGGGCGCGCGCCTGCTCGAGCGTCACGCCCGGCTTGAGGCGCGCCACGACGCTCATGTAGTTGTTCCCGCGCTGCTCGAACCCGCGCTCGCCGTCCTGCCGGACCTGCGCGAGCTGCATCAGCGGGATCCACAGGATCGGCTGCACCATCGGCATCACGCCCTTGAACCCCGGCGGCGCCACGCCGACGACGGTCACCGCGCGCCCGTTGAGCGGGAAGCTCTTCCCCACGATGTCGGGGTCGGCGCCGAACATCGAGCGCCAGCCGGCGTCGGAGAGCACCACGACCGGGTGCGCCCCGCGCCCGATGTCCTCCTCGGGGAGGAACATCCGGCCCGTCGCCGCGCCCACGCCGAGCACGTCGAAGAAGTCGGCCGAGACGAGCTGCGCGAAGACGATCGACGGCCGCCCCTGCGCGGTGATGCTCACGGACTGCCAGCTCCAGGTCGCGACGCCCGAGAACACGGTGGGGGTGCGCGACCGCAGGTCGAAGAAGTGCGGGATCGAGTTCGACCCGTACGGCTGGGGCCCCGGCCAGCTGCGGTAGAGCTGCACCATCTCCTCGGGCGCGCGCACGCCGCCGACCGGCCGCAGCAGCAGCGCGTCCACCGCGGCGAAGACCGCCGTGTTCAGCCCGATCCCGAGGGCGAGCGTCACGACGACGATGCCGGTGAAGAGGGGGTTCTTCACCAGCATGCGCAGCGCGAAGCGCAGGTCCTGGGCGAGGGCGCGGGGGGCGAGCAGCGGGGCGGCGGCGGGGGCGGCCATCAGGGCACCGGGCGGAGGGTCAGTCGTACCGGAGGGCGTGCATCGGGTCCACCCGGGCGGCGCGCCGCGCGGGGAGGTAGCCGGCCACGAGCGCCACCGCGACGAGCAGCAGCACGCTCGCCGCGAACACGACCGGGTCGTGCCCCTCGAGCCCGAAGAGCAGCGAGCGCGCCGCGCGGCCGAGGCCGAATGCGCCGGCGATGCCGAGCACCGCGCCGACGGCCGTCATCGCGCCCACCTGCCGCATCACGAGCCCCCGCACCGCGCCGCCATCCGCCCCGAGCGCCATCCGCACGCCGATCTCCCGCGTCCGCTGGGCGACCGAGTAGGCGAGCACCCCGTAGAGCCCCACCGCGGCCAGCAGCGTCGCCAGCACCGCGAACGCCGCCGAGAGGATCGAGATCATCCGGTCGAGGAAGACGTTCTCGCGGATCTGCTGCGGCATCGTCTTCAGCTCCTCCACCGGCACCGTCGGGTCGATCCGCGTCGCGACCTCGCGGATCGCGCCGAGCAGCTGCTCGGGCGGGAGCGAGCCCTTCACGTAGTAGTACATCTCGCCGTGCCGGGTCTCCTGCCGCCACGGCGTGTAGAAGACGGGCGGGACGGTGTCCTTGACGTCGCTGTACTTGATGTCGGGGATGAGCCCGACGATCTGCGTGTCGAGCGAGTCGCCCTGACCCATGAACTTGCCCACGGCGTCGCGGCCGAGATTGAACTTGCGGGCGAACGTCTCGTTGACGATCGCGACCCGCTGCGCGCCCACGGCGTCGCTCATCGTGAAGTCGCGGCCGGCGAGCAGCGCGACCCCCAGCGTCGAGAAGTAGCCCGCGCCCACCACGTTCAGTCGCGAGTTGTCGTCCACGTCGGGGCCGTCGGCGAATCCCTGCACCTTCACGTCGGTGCCCCAATCGCTGCCGGCGAGCAGCGGCACCCACGAGGACGTCACGCCGGTGACGCCGGGGATGCCGGCCAGCTCCTCCTCGACCCGCGAGAAGTACACGCCGGCGCGCGTGGTGTCGTAGCCGGCCCGGATCGGCGCCAGCGCGAAGGTGGCGAACCGGTCCACCGACACCCCGAGGTCCACCTTCGAGACGTTCACGAGGCTCTTCAGGAAGAGCCCCGCCGACACCAGCAGCGCCATGGACAGCGTGATCTGCAGCGTCACCAGCGCGGCGCGGAAGCGCGCCGCCGCCTTCCCGCCCGTCAGCTGCCCCGCGCCCGCGCGGATCACCGCGATCAGGTCGCTCCGCGTGCTGTGGAGCGCCGGGAAGAGCCCGAAGAGCACCCCCGTCACCACCGCGAGCCCCGCGGCGAAGAACACCACCGACGGCTGCAGCTCGAACTTGAGCGTCTCGATGGCATCGGAGGGCATCAGCGAGCCGATGAAGCTGAGCGTCCACTGCGCCACCACGAGGCTCGCCACGCCGCCGAGCAGCGAGAGGAGCACCGACTCCGTCAGCAGCAGCCCGAGCAGCTGGCGGCGCGTCGCGCCGAGGGCGAGCCGCACGCCCATCTCGGCCGCTCGGTTCGCGCCGCGCGCGAGGAGCAGGTTCGCGATGTTCGCGCAGGCGATGAGCAACACCACGCCGGTCACCCCGAAGAGCATCCAGAGCGGCGTGGTCGCCTCCTCGTCGATCGAGCTCTGCCCCTGCGGCCCCGCCTCGACCGTCAGCGTCTTCTGGCGGAACTGCCGCATCGTCGGCTCGCTCATCCCCTCTTGCAGCGGCGCCTCCACGTCCGTGAGGAGCGGACGGTAGAGCCCGTTGAGCGCCGCCGTCGCCTGCGCCAGCGAGACGCCCGGCTTGCGGCGCCCGAACACGTACGCCCAGTACGAGGTGCGCCGCTCGAACTCGGCCGGCCGGTAGCCCTGCTCGACCACCGACCGCATCGTCAGCGGCACGAAGACCTGCGGCCGCGCGCCGAGCGTCGTGCCGGTGAAGCCCGCCGGCGCGACCCCGATGATCGTGAAGGTGCGGCCGTTGATGATCAGCGTCCGGCCGACCGCCGCGGCGTCCCCGCCGAAGCGGTCCTTCCAGTACTCGTGCGCCAGCACCGTGACGTAGTGCGCGCCGATGATCGAGTCGTCGGCCGGCTGGATGAGGCGCCCCGCCGCCGCCTGCAGCTGCAGCACCGGGAAGTAGGAGCCGGAGACGAGCATCCCCTGCCCCGAGGCCGGCTCATTGTTCACCGAGAGGCTCGCGCCGAAGGCCCGGTGCGCCGCCAGCCCCGTCAGCACCGTCTGCTGGCGCTCGAGGTCGCGGAACATCGGGTAGCTGAACACCTCGTCGCAGTTGCCGGCCTGGTTGCAGCTCTGCGAGCCGGGCTTCGGCCCCGGGGCGCCGAGATTCACGAGCTCCTGCGGCGCGGGGACCGGCAGCGGCTTGAGGAGGATCTGGTCGAACAGCGAGTAGATCGCCGAGTTCGCGCCGATCCCCAGCGCGAGGGAGAGCACCGCGACGGCCGTCACGAACGGCGTCTTGGCGAGCATGCGCGCGGCGACCTTCAGGTTCTGGAGCATCGGGGGCGGGCCGGGGGCGGAGGGTCGAGGGTCCGGGGGGTTGGACAACCTCGCCCCGCCGACGGTTTGTCCCCCTCGACTACCGGACCGGCCC
>JAIBBJ010000021.1 GCA_019694735.1 Gemmatimonadaceae bacterium
GATCCCGACGCGGCGGTGCGGGCGAACGGCGCGATGCCGTTCACGCCGGCGGTGGACTACGACGGGATGGTGTTCGTCGTGCGGACGACGCCGGCGGTGCCGCTGGACCGGGCGCGGTTGATGCCGAAGCCCTGACGCACGAGGCGCCCGGCTGCGGCCGTTGTTACGGTAGCCGCAGCGGTTGAGGGACGGCGCTGACGGCGGAGGTCGGCGTAGCGGCGGACAAATCGGTGAAGCGGCCCCAGCAGTAGGACACGAAGTCGATCGTCACGCCGCATGTCGAGCTCTGGAAGGCCGAGAGCGTCCGGAACTGGAGACCACCGGCCACCGCGACGGGAACTCCCGAACCGCTCGGCGCTCCTCCATTCCCGAGCTGCCCCGATTCGTTCGCGCCCCAGCAGTACGCCACGCCGGAGGCCGTGAGGCCACAAGTGTGGTTCGGGCTTGCGACCAACCGGGCGAACGGCGGGGCACCTGGCACGGGAATCGGGTCCCGCGTCCCCTCGCCCCAGCAGACGGTTCCCCCCGACGTGGCCACCGCGCAGTTGCGGTACGCGCCCGCCGCGACCGCGCTAGCCTGCAGGGGAGAGAACAGCGGCGCCGGAGTGGTGCGGAACTGGAAGACCGTATCGCCGAGCTGCCGGACCGTGTTCTCGCCCCAGCACAACACATCGCCAGCCGGCGTGATGCCGCAGGCGTGCCGCATCCCGATGCTCACGGTGCGTAAGGCGGCGGACGCCGACACCGGCGCCGGCGTCGGGGAGAGACCGGCCGGGGTGCTGCCCCAGCAGTACGCGGCATCGGAGGTCGTGACCCCGCAGGTGAAGTAGTGCTGCAGCGACAGCTCCCGGAAGGTGAGTCCGCCGGCCACGGCTCTCGGAATGTTCTCGTTGACGGTCGAGCCGTTCCCGACCGTCCGGTAGTTCGCGTTCGCGCCCCAACACCACGCGGACCCGTCCACCGCGATCGCGCATGCGTAATGGATGCCAGAGTACACGCGCGTGAACGTCATTGCCGGGGCGATTGGCACCGGATTGGCCCGGTCCGTGAACGTCCCGTCCCCGACCGCCCCGTAGTCGTTGGCTCCCCAGCAGTAGAGCTTGCCGGCCGTCGTTAGGGCACACCGATTCTCGATCGAGGCGAACGCGATGACGCCCACGCGCTGCTGCGCCTGGATCGCCCCCACGGACGCGGAGACGATGGCTGCGCCCGTCGCGAGCGCGGTCGCTGTCCCGTCGCCCGCGACCGCGACGACGGCCGGATCTGACGAACCCCATGCGAAGACGACGCCGCTCACCACGTTGCCGGCGTCGTCGCGCGCCACGGGCGTGATCGCCTGCGCCTGCCGGAGAAGCAGGGTCGTTGAGTCGCGCGGCATGCTGATGGAGGCCACGGCGCCGGGCACGGGCACGATCGTCTGGGACGCGGCGCCGAGGCCGGAGGCGCTGAACGTCAGCGTGTAGGTCGTGCCCGCCACGCCGCGAACGCCTGCCGTGACGAATGTCGCGGTCCCCCGCACCGCGCTCGCCGTGGTCGCCCCCACCGCGGTCGCCCCGCTGCTCGCGGCCATGCTGACCACGGCGCTGGAGCCGGTCACGACGTTACCCTGCGCGTCCACGACCTCTACCCGAGGTTGGGTCGCGAAGGCGCCGCCACTGGGTGCGCCCACCGCGCGCCGTTCCATCCGGAGGCCCACCGCAGCACCCGGCGACGCCGTGATCGGCTGCGACACGGGCGGAAGGCCTGAGCGAGTGAATGTGAGGGTGTATGTCGTACCCGAGATGCCCGTGAGGCCGAGATCGGCGAAGGTGACGACGCCGCCCAGCGCCTGCGCGGTCGCCGTGCCGATGAGCGCACCACTGCCGCCGACCGGTGTCAGCGTCGCGGTGACGACCGACCCGTTGTCCGTGGTGACCGTGTTCCCTCCAGCGTCACGCAGGGCGATTGCGGGTTGGGTCCCGAACGGGCCTCCGCTCGCGGCGCCGGCCGCGGGGACGAGGATCGCCAGCTGCGTCGCCGCCGCCGGTGCCGCGACCGCGACGACGGATTGCGAGGTCGGGCTCAGCCCGGGCGACGTGAAGGTAAGCGTGTATGTCGTGCCCGCCGTCCCGCTGAGGCCCGCCGTGCTAAAGACGGCCACCCCGGACACCGCGGCGACCGTCGTCGTGCCGATCACGCTCGCGCCGCCATCGACATGGAGGGTCACGCTCGCGCTCGAAGTGGGCACGATGTTGCCGGCATCATCCCGGAGCGCGACAACCGGCTGAGTCCCGAAGGCAATCCCGTTCACGGCGCCGGACGCATTCGTGATCACGGTGAGCCGCGTCGGCGTGAGCCCCGGCGTGGGTACGACCGACTGAGTGACCGCTGCGAGCCCGGGCGAGGCATAGGTGAGCGTGTACGGCGTGCCCGCGGTCCCGCCAATCCCGGCCGTGGTGAAGGTCGCCGTGCCGGCGACCGCGTTCACGGTGGTGGTACCCACAGCCGTCGCACCAGCGCTGACCGTCAGCGTGACCGGCGCGGTGGCGGTGGTCACGACATTCCCCTGGGCGTCGACCACCTCGACGCGAGGCTGCACGACGAACGGCGAACCGCTTGGGGCATCCGAGGCGCTCCGTTCGAGCCGCAGCGCCACGGCGGCACCGGGCGAGGCGATGACCTGTTGCGAGACGGAAGGCAGGCCGGGAACCGAGAAGGTGACCGAGTAGGCGGTTCCGGCGATGCCGCGCAAGCCGAGATCGGCGAACGTCGCCACCCCGCCGACGCTCGCGACCGCGGTGGTTCCCACGAGGACACCCTGGCCAGCGACCGGCGTGAGGCTCGCGGTGACGAGGGTGCCGTTGTCGCTGGTGACCCGACGCCCGTTGGCGTCGCGCACTTCGACGACCGGCTGCGTGACGAACCTACCACCGCTCGGCGCGCCGGCGGCGGGCACGGTGATCACCAGCTGGAACGCGTCCGCGGGAGGGGCCGTGCCACCGTCGCCCGTGCACGCGTGCGCCGAGAACGCAAGGACCACGAGTCCCGCCCAGGAACGGCGTTGCAGGGCTCGTGCGACATGCACCGAGGCATCCATGCTTTCAAGCATATGTCGAGGGAGCGGCCGGTGCCACACTGGCGCTGCGGCACCACCGACCGCATCGTTGACCCTCCCTCAGTGAGGCTCGAGGGCCACATGACCGTCAGGAAGTCGACCACGGGTCGCGCACCCACGCCGGCGCGGCGGGCCGCCCTCAAGTCCTCGATGCGCACCGGCAAGGCCAGCCCCGCCAAGGCCGCCGCCGGCGATGCCCCCGTCGCCGCCTACCTCGCCTCCCTGCCCCAGCCGCAGCGCGGGATCGCCGAGCGGGTGGATGCGCTCGCCGCGAAGACCCTGCCCGGCCTGCAGCGTGCCGTGAAGTGGGGCATGGCCTACTACGGCGTCGGCGACGGCTGGTGCTTCAGCTGCGGCGGCTTCAAGGGCCACGTGAAGCTGATGTTCATCAACGGCACGGCGCTCACCCCCGTCCCGCCGGTCACGCCCGTCGCGATGGGCAAGGCGACGCGCGGCGTCGAGCTGCGGACGCTCAAGGACCTCAAGGCGTCGCAGGTCGCCGAGTGGATGCGACAGGCCACGGCGGTGCCGGGCGTCGGACGCGGGACACGGTAGACCCGATGACCATCAGGCGCATGGACAACGTCGGCATCGTCGTCGCCGACCTCGACGCCGCGATCACCTTCTTCACCACGCTCGGCCTCACGCTCGAGGGCCGGATGCACATCGACGAGCCGTGGGCCGGTCGCGTGACCGGCGTCCGCGACCAGCGCGTCGAGATCGCCATGCTCCGCACGCCGGACGGTCATGCCCGGATCGAGCTCTCCCGCTTCGACGCCCCGGCGATCGCGTCCGACCACCGGACCGCGCCCGTCAATTCGCTCGGCTACCTGCGCGTGATGTTCGCGGTGGACGACCTGCGCGCCACCCTTGACCGGCTCGCCCCGCTCGGGGCCACCGTCGTGGACGAGGTCGTGGAGTTCCAGGGCATCTACCGGCTCTGCTACATCCGCGGACCGGAGGGGATACTCATCGGGCTCGCGCAGCCGTTGATGGAAGGGGCGTGAAGCGGATCCTCCGGCGCGTCGTGCTGGCCGCGCTCACGCTCACGGCCACCGGCGCACTCGGGGTGTACGCGCGGAGCGAGGCGATCCGGCGCCGCCGCTACGCGCCCGTGCCCGAGTCGCTGCGCCCCGCCCCGCCCGCGCTCGCCGCCGACGGCCGCGGCCTCCTCGTGATGCCCTCCGCCGTGCACGCGCGGATGCTCCCCGAGGAGACCGCCGCGCTCATCGCGTGGATCCGCTCCCTCCACGTGACCGACGGCGAGACGCGGCCGTTCCACCTGCGCCCGATCGGTCAGCGATTCGCGCGGAGTGCCACGGCGCCGACCTCGCCGGCGGCCCGACCCCGATGGCCGACTTCAAGGCGCGCTTCCGGGGCGAGGGCATCACACCCCCATCGCTCGACATCGTCGCCGCCTACGATCTCGAGCGGTTCCGGCGCCTGCTGCGCACCATCACGCCGCGAGGCGACGGGCCCTACCTGAGCCGCGCGGACTCCAGGAACCGCGTCGAGTACAGCTGCTGATCGTACGACGGCTCGGCCGGCCGGATCACCACCACCTGGAAGTAGTCCGCGTCGGTCACGAAGAGCCGCGCCACCATCACCTGGCGGCCGCCCGGCAGCCGCAGCGTCACCTCGCGCCCCTGGAAGCTCGCTGTCGGCGTCGGCAGCCCGGCGCCCACCTGCTGCTGCACCGTCCCCTGCGCGGCGCGCACCAGCTCGGCCTGCGCCGCATCCATCATCCCCTCGTGGGGCTGCTGGCGGATCGCCTCGCGCACCGGCTCGGGAATCGGCAGGTGCACCACCGCGTACTGCACCGCGTCGAAGGTCACCGCGTACGTGCGGCCGGTGACGGTGGTGCCGCCGAGGACGCTGGTCTGCGTCGTCGTGGCGACCGGCTGCGGCATCTGCAGCACCAGCGGCGTCTCCGGCACCGCGTACTCGGTGAGCTGCGGGTCCCGCGCGCACGCGGCGAGCAGCGCAGCACCGGCGATGACGATGGCACCCGGGTGGATGGGCACGCGTCGGACCTCGGGTTCGGGACGTGGACCTCCACAATCTGCTACGGAATGCACGCGGCCGTGCGGTCCGGCGGTCCGCGCCTCAGAGCCCGAGGAACCGCGCCATCGCCGCGAGCTCCTCCTCCAGTGCCGCGCCGTACGCGCGCTCCCGCGGCGCACGCCCCGCCACGTAGCCGAACTCGGGCACGAGCCGTCCGCCTTCCACAGAGAG
The DNA here is from genome assembly GCA_019694735.1 of Gemmatimonadaceae bacterium. GTDB lineage: Bacteria > Gemmatimonadota > Gemmatimonadetes > Gemmatimonadales > Gemmatimonadaceae > Pseudogemmatithrix. The sequence goes on from JAIBBJ010000021.1 coordinate 5,330, forward strand.
GTTCGCCCAGCCGATCACCGCGTCGCGCCAGAGCAGCGGCAGCGCGTAGTACCCGCGCACGCGCTGCCGCGCCGGCACGTACGCCTCGAACCGGTACGCCCATCCCCAGAAGTGCTCGAACCGCCGCCGGTCCCAGACCACCGGATCGAACGGCGCGAGCAGCCGCACGCGCGCCGCCGGCTCCGCATCGCGTACGCGCTCGCCGGCGGGCCAGCACCAGTCCACGCCGTCCACGCGCATCGTGGTCACGCGCGCCCGCGCGCGGCGGAGCGCCGCCGTCCGCTGCGCCTTCCACTGCGGCGCGCCCATCACGAGCGCGCTCGCGAACCAGCCGAGGCTCGCCACCGGCAGCGGGGCGTACTTGGCGATCGCCACATCGAAGAGTGCGTCGAACGCCGCGGCTGGATCGGCCGGCGGCGGGGTGGGCTCGCGCACGGCATACAGGCGGATCCCGCCCTCCCGCCGCGCCACGCGCAGCATCCCCTGGTCGCGCATCGCATCGAGCAGCTGCGTGCTCGCGTTGCTCGAGCCGCCGAACCAGTTGCGCGTGCGGCCGTGCGCGAACGCCTCGTCCACCTCGCGCGGATGCACCACCCCCCGCGCGCGCACGAACGCCAGCACCGGTTCCGCCTGCCGGCGCCGCGCCACCGTCCACCAGCGGCGCGGCGCGCGCGGATGCAGCAGCGCCTGCGTCGCGCGCGGGAGGAACCCGTAGTTGATGAAGAAGTCCTCCTCGATCGCGAGGCGATGGTACCGGCGCTCGAGGTCCCCGGCCACGTAGCCCGCCACGCGATGCCGCAGGATGAGGTCCTGCGCGCGCGCCGGGGCGCGGATCGGGTCGACCTGCACGAACCCGAGCCGCGCGATGGCGCGCGCCAGCGTCGTCGGGGCGAAGAGGCTCCGCGTGAGCGCGTGCCGCCGCAGCGTCGCGAGCGTGGGATGGGGTCCGGGCATCGGTCTCCGCAGGCGCCGCGCGGGGAGCGGCGCGTCCGGCCCGAAAGCTAGCGGCAGAGCGCCCTTGCGGTCGGACCACGCCCCGCCGACCGTTCGGTCTCGACGGCACCACGGAGAGCGTCGCGTGACCGAGCACCCCAGCCCGACCGGCGGCGACCCGCGCGCCCTCGACCAGCTCCATGAGCAGGCGACGCTCCTGCTCCGGCAGGCGCGCGCCGGCGATACCGTCGTCCTCGCGCGGCTTCGCGAGCTCCTGCCCCGGCTCGAGTCCCTCACCGACGCCGCCGCCGCCGGATCCGTCGAGCTCGCCGACGTGCAGCATGCGGTCGCCCGCACGCTGGGCCACGACAGTTGGGCGTCCCTCACGCGATTCTTCGGGACGATCGACCCGGTGCACGCCGAGGCGGCGCGCTTCCTGAAGGCGCTCCGCGAGGAGGACGTGCAGGAGGCCGAGCGCGTGCTGGCCCGCACACCGGCGGTCGCCACGTACAGCATCCACACTGCCGCCGCCGTCGGCGATGCCGATGTTGTCGCGGCCTTCCTCGCGAAGGATCCGGCGCTCGCCGTGGCACCGAGCCCGGGGGACGGGCTCCGGCCGCTCATCTACGCCGTGCACGAGGAGCTGAAGCGCGCGCGCGGCGTGCCACCCGACCGACACGCCGAAGTCGTGCGCGCCCTTCTCGACGCTGGGGCCGACCCGAACACCAGCGCCCCGCTCCCGGGCGTCAGCGACACGATCCCGGCGCTCTATTTCCCGAGCGTGCGCGGCAACGTCGCCCTCGCGCAGCTGCTGCTCGAGCGCGGTGCCGCGGCCACCGACGGGGAATCCCTCTACCACGCCGCGCAGCACGCGCAGCTCGACATCCTCGCGCTCCTCGAGCGCTTCGGCGCCGACCTGAGCCGCGGCCCGGCCGCGCACGGCAACACGCCGCTCCACTTCCTCGCGGCGCACGCCCCCGTTAACCCCATCACGCCGAAGGCGATGCAGGGCCTGCGCTGGCTGCTCGCGCATGGCGCCGACCCGCGCGTCACGAGCACAGGTCCGCACGTGAGCGCGTCGCAGCGCGGCGAGACGCCCCTCCACCGTGCCGCCGAGCTCGGGCACGACGTCGGCGTGCTCGCCGCGCTCCTCGACGCGGGGGCCCCGATCGAGGCGGCGCGCGACGACGGCCGCACGGCGTACCAGCTCGCGGTCCGCATCGGCAACGCCGTCGGCGCGGCCTTCCTCGCCGCCCGCGGCGCCGACCCCGCCCTCGGCCCAGCGGACCAGCTGCTGGCCGCCTGCGCGAGCGGCCGCGCCGACGAAGCGCGGCGTCTCGCCGCCGCGTATCCGGGCCTCGTCGCGTCGCTCGGCCCCGTCGCGCACGACATCCTCGCGCACGCCGTCGGACACGACGACTTTGCGCGCGTCTCGCTCCTCGCCGAGCTCGGCTGGCCCCTCGCGCACGAGGGCGAGTGGGGCGGCACACCGCTCCACTGGGCCGCGTGGAACGGCCGCACGGCGATGGTCCGCCACCTGCTCATGGCCGGCGCCCCGGTGAACGTGCGCGACTCGCGCTACGGCAGCTCGCCGATCGCCTGGGCCTGCCACGGCTCCAGACATTGCGACCGCGGCAACGACACCGACTACCCGGAGATCGTCGGGCTGCTGCTCGACGCGGGCGCGACGCGGCCGGAGTCGTACAATCACTGGCACGAGAGCCCGGAGAGCCTCGCGCGCCCCAGCGTCGTCGCGGTGTTGCGGGCGCGCGGGTTCGCCGTCTGACCGGCCCCGCCGCTCGCGTCCTGCCGCGGTCGTCGCCACCTTTGGGGCCGTGACGCCCCCTCCCGACCGCCTCGCCGCCGCCCTCGCCGACCGCTACCGCCTCGACCGCGAGCTCGGCGCCGGCGGCATGGCCACCGTCTATCTCGCCCACGACCTCCGCCACGAACGCGAGGTCGCCATCAAGGTCCTGCATCCCGACCTCGGCGCCGCGCTCGGCGCCGAACGCTTCCTGAGCGAGATCAAGACGACGGCCCGGCTCAGCCACCCGCACATCCTCCCCCTCCTCGACTCGGGGGCCGCGGACGGCTTCCTCTACTATGTGATGCCGCTCGTCACCGGCGAGACGCTGCGCGGGCGCCTCGCGCGCGAGCGGCAGCTCCCCGTCGCCGACGCGCTCCGGATCGCCCGCGAGGTCGCCGACGCGCTCCACGCCGCCCACGCGGTCGGCATCGTCCACCGCGACATCAAGCCCGAGAACATCCTCCTGCAGGGCGGACACGCCCTCGTCGCCGACTTCGGCATCGCGCTCGCCGTGCAGTCCGCCGGCGGCGCGCGGATGACCCAGACCGGCTTCTCGCTCGGCACGCCGCAGTACATGAGCCCCGAGCAGGCCATGGGCGAACGCACGCTCGACGCGCGCGCCGATGTGTACGCCCTCGGCGCCGTGACGTACGAGATGCTCACCGGGGACCCGCCGTTCACCGGCTCGAGCGTGCAGGCGATCGTGGCGCGGCTGCTCGCCGAGCGGCCGACGCCGCTCACGACCTTGCGCGACACCGTGCCACCGCACGTGGAGGCCGTGGTGCTGCGCGCGCTGGCGAAGCTGCCCGCCGACCGCCCCGCCACCGCGCTCGCCTTCGCCGAGGCGCTGCTCGACGGCGGGGCGCCCCCCGCCGCGCCCGCGCCGCGCGGGGGCCGCGGCGCCACGCCGGCCGCCGCGGGGTGGCTCACGTCGCGTACCGGACGCGTGGCCGTCGGGCTCCTCGCGGCGGTCGCCGTCCTCGAGGGTGCCGTGCTCACGCGCGTGGCGGCCACGCCCTCCCCGCTCCCGCCGGTCTTCGACGCGGCCCTGCCCGACAGCGCGCCGCTCGCGACGCGCGTCGCCGCCTTCGCGATCGGGTTCGGCACCGCGGGGATGAACATGGCGCTCGCCCCGGACGGCACGTTCCTCGTGTACCGCGCGCAGCAGGGCGACACGGCGCAGCTCTGGTTCCGCAGCCTCGTGGACGCGAGCGCGCACCCGATCCCCGGCACGGGCGGCGCCGTGCGGCCCCGCATCTCGCCCGACGGGCAGCGGATCGCCTTCGTGGTCGGCGACCGCACGTTGCTCGTGCCCGTGGAGGGCGGCGAACCCCGCCGGCTGCTCGACGGCGACCCGCCCGTCTCGCTGCAGTGGGTCTCCGCGAACCGCCTCTTCGCCGTCACCGGCGGCGGCTACACCTTCACCTGGATCGACCCCGAGACCGGGAAGCTGGAGGACCGCGCGCTCGGCAGGTTCACCCGCTGCGTCTTCGGCGAGTGGCTGGCCGAGCAGGAGCAGCTGCTCTGCAGCTTCAACGAGACGGCGGTCATCGCCGACCCGCGGACGGGCGAGTCCTGGCCGGTGCGGAACCGCGCCGCGGACGGCGGTCCGGGCGCCCCGGTGTCCGGTGTCGCATTCCAGCGCGTGGATGCCGAGCACATCATGTACGTCTCCCTCGGCGGTGAGCTGCGCGCGGCGCGATTCGATCCGCGGACGCGCCTCGTCGGCCGCCCCGTCACGATCGCGACGGGCATCGACCGCGATGCCGTGGGCACGGCCACCCTCGAGCTCGCGCGCTCGGGCCTGCTCGGGTACGTGCTCCGCACGGGTGGCTTCGAGTCCCGGCTCGTGGCGACGCGCGGGAACGGCCCGCCGGTGCCGCTCGACATCGAGCGCGCCGAGTTCCTGCGCTTCGACCTCAGCCCGGACCGACGCCGCCTCGCCGCCGTCGTCGCCACCGCGGAGGGGAACGAGCTCCGCGTCTACGATCTGCGCACGGGCCAGCGGCAGGTCTGGCTGCGCGGTCTCGCGATCCGTACGCCCCTCTGGAGCCCGGACAACGAGCATCTCGCTGTCTCCGTGCAGACGGCCGACGCCCTCACCCTGCTCTGGGGATCGCCGCTCGCCGCGGCCGCACCCGAGACGCTGATGCGCGGCACCCTGCCCACCGAGGCGTTCGACGCGCTCGACTTCGCGGACGGGAACACGCTCCTCGCCCGGGACCTCGCGTCCTCCAACCTCTACCGCCTCGACCTCCGCAGGCGACCCGTCGCGATCGACACGATCGCCGATGACGTCGTGTACGCGACCGTCGCGCCCGACGGCCGCCGGGTCGCGTGGCACGCCTCCAACGCGCCCGGGCTCTTCGTCAGCCGGTTCCCGCAGCGGACGGACAAGATCCAGATCGCCTCGGTCGGCATCGAGCCCCAGTGGCTCTCCGACACGGCGCTCGTCTATCGCTCCGGTGCGACCTGGTTCCTCGCGCGCTTCGACGCCCGCACCGGCGACCTGCGCGGGCAGCCGCGGCAATGGGCCTCCGACGAGGGCTTCCTCGACACGCCCGGATGGTCCAACCGCTCGGGCCACGACGGCTCCCTCCTCTACCTGCAGACCGCCGCGGTCCCGCCCGCGCGGTTCGTGCGCTTCATCCCCGACTTCGTGCAGCGCGTGCGCTCGGCGGTGCGCGAGGCGGAACGCGGGGCGCGGCGCTGAGATGCTGATCCCGGCACGCCGCACCCGCGCGCACCGTTCCCCCGTGCGCGCGGCGGCGCTCGCGTTGCTACTGCTCGGCGCCGCGGCCCCGGCGATCCCCGGACCGCCCGCCCGGGCGACGGTCGCGCCCCCGCCCGACGCCGTTCCGAACGACCACCGCACCATCGCCGGCACGCGCCGCGGCCGCGAATACGCGCTCGCGCTCGAACTCCGCCGCGCCACCTGGCATCCCAACGCCCCCACCACGCTCGCGGTGGACGTCCCGTTGTTCGCCGAGGAGGGGCGCCCCGCGTCGGTGCCGGGCCCGCTCATCCGCGTCCCCGTTGGCACGCACCTGCACATCACGCTGCGCAGCACCCTCGCCGAGCGCGCGGTCGTGCACGGGCTGCACGACCACGCTACCGCGCGCGACTCCATCGTGCTCGCCCCCGGCGAGCGGCGCGCGCTCGACTTCACGGTCACGCAGGCCGGCACCTTCGCCTACTTCGCGCGCACCACCGCCACGCCCACGCTGCTCAGTCGCCGCGACGACTCGCAGCTCGTCGGCGCCTTCATCGTGGACCCCGTGGGCACCGCCCCGCGCCGCGCGAACGCCCACGAGCGGCTCCTCGTGATCACCGCGTGGGACGACTCGCTGCCGAACCCGCGGTCACCGTACGGCCCCGCTCAGGTGTACGCGATCAACGGCCGCTCGTGGCCCTTCACCGAGCGGCTCACCTACACGCAGGGCGATTCCGTGCACTGGCGCGTGCTCAACCTGAGCCAGCACGCGCACCCGATGCACCTGCACGGCACCTACTTCCGCGTCATGTCGCGCG
>JAIBBJ010000150.1 GCA_019694735.1 Gemmatimonadaceae bacterium
CGCGCCACGGTGCTCGGCAGTCTCAGCAATCCATGGGACATCGCCTTCGCCCCCACCGGCGAGATGTTCTTCACCGAGCGCTGCAACGGGCTCTCGGTCCGCCGGACCAACGGGACCGTCGTGCGGCTCTTCGGCACCGCGGGGTCGGCGCTCGTCGCGCCCGACCTCTTCTGCGAGGGGCAGAGCGGGATGAATGGCGTCGCCGTGGATCCCGACTTCGCGACCAACCGCCGCATCTATGTGTACATGGCGTCGAACCTGAGCACGAACCCGCGGACCAACCGCGTGGTGCGGCTCGTGATCGACGCCGGCTTCACGACGGCGGGCCAGCGGACGGACATCATCACCGACATCCGGTACAAGGACGTCGCCAACGCGGTCGGCGGGGCGGGGGCCCACAGCGGCGGCCGCCTCCGCTTCGGTCCCGACGGGTTCCTCTACGTCACCACGGGCGACAACCACAGTCCCGGGCTCCCGCAGAGCCAGACCCTGCTCGGCGGGAAGGTCCTCCGCGTGACGACGGCCGGCGCGGCCGCCCCGGGGAACGCCGCGCCCGCGGGGTTCGACCCGCGCATCTATACGTATGGGCACCGCAATCCGCAGGGGATCGCGTTCCGCCCGTCCGACGGCCGCCCCTTCACCTCCGAGCACGGGCCCAATCACTCGGACGAGGTGACGATGCTCGTGAACGGCGGGAACGGCGGCTGGGACCCGCAGAACCGCCCGTCGCTCAGCTGCCCCGACAACTATTGCGGCTATGCCGGCAGCGCGAGCACGATGCCGATGACGGACGTCGCGCGCTTCCCGTCCGCGATGCCGCCGACCTGGACCAACAACGGCAACTCGCAGGGCACCGGGCCGGCGGCGTTCCTCGACGGCCCGCAGTGGCGCGCGTGGAACGGCCGGCTCGCGGTCGGCATCATGGGCGGCACGCGGCTGATGATCCTCGAGATCGCCGCGAACGGGTCGCTCGTCTCCGAGACCGACGCGAACCTCCCGGCCGTCCGGTACCGCGCGCTCACGCAGGGACCGGACGGCAACCTTTACATCGCGACCGACGCGGGCGAGATCTGGCGGGTGGTGCCGAGCCCGGCCCCGTGATGGCGCGGGGCCGCGCCGGTCAGCGGGGGAAGCCGGCCGACGGGATCCCGGGCGTGATCCGCAGCGCGTTCTGGTAGTAGACCTTCTTCAGGACCGCGTCGGGCAGGTCGATCCCGTAGAGCTTCCAGCTCGCGTGGTAGTCGCGGTAGTAGTCGAAGTAGTCGTCGCGCGTCTCGAAGACCCGCCAGTAGTACGGGTACTCCTCGGGCTGGAACGAGTCCTTCCCGAAGAGGATGCGGTCCTGGTACTTCACGAAGAAGTCGTGCGCCGCCCGCGGCTGGCGCCCGATGTCGTAGAGGACCGCGCCGACCTCGGTGAGGATGTTCGGCATCTCGTCCATCATCTTCGCGAGCCGCGGCAGGTCGTTCGCGTGCCACCCCATGTGCGCGATGACGAACGTCGTCCGCGGGTTGCGGCGGATCATGTTGTCCCGCTCCGTCATCAGCTGCTCGAAGCTCGGGAACTGCTCGGCCGGGTACCGGCGCCCGGGGAAGAGGGCGAGCTCCAGCCACCGCTCGTTGTGCATGTCGATCGGCTGCCAGAACTCCTGGGGGTCGGCCGTGTGGATGAACACGGGGAGCTTGAGCCGGGCGGCCGCCTGCCACACCGGGTCCAGCTCCGGGTCGTCAATGCGGAGGCGGGAGCCGTCGGCCTTCTTCGACGAGAGCCCGAGGTTCTTGCCGATCTCGCCGATCCCCACGGCGCCGGCGGCGACGTCGGCCTCGAGGGCGGCGATCGCCCGGTCCGCCCACCCCGGCGAGCCGACGCCGGTGAAGTCGATGCCGGTGAGGAAGCGGATCCGGTCGGCCATCCGCGGGTTGGCGCGGGCGGCGGCGACCTGGGTCCGGAGCGCCTCACCGCGGGTGTTGTTGGCGGCGACGATCACCCGGACGCCGATCCGGTCGAGATCGTCCGCGAGCCCCGTAAGTCCTTCCTGCGTATTGAGTTGCTGGCCGGTGGGGTGCCCGTGGTAGTCAATGGCGGGATACTTTGCCTTCGGCACGAGATGTTCACCGGTGACGAGAGTGCTCCTGGGGCGGTAATCGAGGATGGACGGGACGGGGAGGGTCGGCGCCTGGCAGAGCCGGGGCCGGATCTCGGTCATCCCGGCCGGGCACTCCTGCCCGGGCTCGATGCGGGTGCCACCGGCCCCCATGCCGGGCTGGGCTTGGGCGGCCGGGGCGGCCACGGCGGTGGCGAGGAGCAGGGCGAGGGCAGGGAGCGGCGAGCGCATCGGAGAGGGGGCCGTGGTGAAGGATTCGCGGGCGGGTGAGGGAAACCGCCATGGGTTGTACCGGAAAACCGGACTGCGTCCAACGGAAACCGTCTTGGATACCTGCTTGACACGGGAATGCGTCAGGTTGGATACTTGGGGCGCTAATCCCCCCCAATCCGCCGCGACGACACAATATGAAGGTAGCAGGCCTTGCGTCGACACTGGCGTGCTGGGGAGGAGTCTGACCCCCCTACATCCAGGAGTCGTACCAACATGAGGCGGTTCGGCGTCATCGCGCTGGTCGCAGCCCTCTGTGCGAGCGAACCGGCGCTCGCGCAGCAGCAGACGCGCATCACCGGATTGGTGAAGTCCTCCGACGGCGGCGCGCCGATCGTGGCGGCCGACGTGGAAGTCGTCGGCGCGAACTTCCGCCGCGTGGCCACCACGCGCGAGGACGGGCGCTACTCGGTGCAGGTGGACGCGGGGACCTACATGGTCCGCGTGCGCCGCATCGGCTTCGGGGCGGACTCGGCGATGAACGTCGTCGTCGCCCCGAACGAGTCGAAGGCCGTGAACTTCACGCTGGTCGCCCGCGCGGCGCAGATCGTCGGCGTGACGGTGGTCGGCTACGGCACGCAGAACGTCCGTGACAACACGGGCTCGGTGAAGGCGGTGACGCCGAAGGAGTTCAACACCGGCCGCCTCGTCAGCACCGAGCAGCTCATCCAGGCCAAGGTGCCGGGCGTGCAGGTGATCGACTCCAACGAGCCGGGCGGCGGCATCTCGATCCGCATCCGCGGCGGGACGTCGGTGAACGCCTCCAACGAGCCGCTCTTCGTCGTGGACGGCGTGCCGCTCAACGTCGGCGGCGGCCTCTCCTCCGGCCGCAACCCGCTGAACTTCCTGAACCCGTCGGACGTCAAGGAGGTCACCGTCCTCAAGGACGCGTCGGCCACCGCGATCTACGGGTCGCGCGGCGCCAACGGCGTCGTGCTCATCACCACGAAGTCGGGCTCGTCCACCGAGCCGTCGCTCTCGTACTCGACCAGCTTCTCCACCTCGCAGGTGGTGAACACCCCCGACCTGCTCTCGGCCGCGCAGTTCCGCACCGCGGTGCAGACCTACGCCCCGGGCAACGTCGGCCTCCTCGGCACGGCCAACACCGACTGGTTCGACGCGATGCTGCGCTCGGCCGGCGGCGTCGAGAACAACCTCTCGGTCTCCGGCGTCCGCGACGACATGCGCTACCGCCTGTCGCTCGGCGTGCTCGACCAGCAGGGCATCGTGCTCGGCACGAACACCCGCCGCCTGACGGCGTCGGCGACCTACTCCGACCTGCTGGCGAACGACCGCCTCGAGCTCCGCGCCAACTTCAAGGGCTCGCGCAGCGATGACGGCTACACCACCGGCGGCGGCATCGGCGCCGCGTCGGCGATGGACCCGACGCAGGCGATCGCGACGAACGGCGTCTACTTCCAGTGGACCAACCCGCTCGGCGCGAACAACCCGATCGCCGACCTCGCCCAGCTGACCGACCGCGGCTCGACCTTCCGCTCGCTCGGCAACGTCGAGGCCAAGTGGTTCTTCACCGACCTGGTGGAGGGCCTCTCGGCGACGATGCGCACCGGCTTCGACTACGCCTCGTCGAACCGCACGTTCTTCTCGCCCAGCACCTCGCAGCAGGACATCGAGTCGGGCCGCCACGGCCGCATCTTCCAGAACCAGCCGCGGAACGTCAACACCGTCTTCGAGCTCTTCGGCAACTACAACCGGAAGCTCGAGTCGCTCGAGTCCACCCTCGACGTGACGGCCGGCTACACCTACGAGCAGCAGAAGGGCGACTACCCGTCGTTCACCGCCGACTCGCTCACGACCGACCTCCTCGGCCCCAACGGCGTCCCGACGGCCGGCATCGTGAACAGCTCGCTCTTCGTGGACGAGGCGAAGCTCATCTCGTTCTTCGCCCGCGCCAACTGGACCTGGAAGGAGAAGTACCTGTTCACGGCCAGCATCCGCCGCGACGGCTCCTCGCGCTTCGGCCCCGACAACCAGTGGGGCATCTTCCCGGCCGTCTCGGCCGCGTGGCGCATGAGCGACGAGGCCTTCCTCAACGAGATCAACTGGCTCTCCGACCTCAAGCTCCGCGTCTCGTACGGCGTCAACGGCAACCAGGCGTTCGGCAACTTCCTGTACGTCCCGACCTACACCCCGTCGGGCGCGCAGGCGACCTACCAGTTCGGCAACGAGTTCATCCCGATGCTCCGTCCGAGCGCGGTGGACCCGAACATCAAGTGGGAGCAGACGGCCTCCACCAACCTCGGCGTGGACTTCGGCCTCTGGAACGACCGCATCACCGGCACGCTCGACTACTACAACAAGGACACCAAGGACCTGATCTTCTCGGTCCCGGTGCCGGCCGGCACGACGACGGGCAACTTCGTCACCACCAACATCGGCACCCTGAACAACAAGGGCCTCGAGCTCGGCATCTCGGCCGTGGTCCTCGACGGGCGCAAGGGCTGGCGCTATGACGCGTCGTTCGCGCTCTCGACGAACCAGAACAAGATCACGTCGATCTCGGCCGACGAGACCGACCAGATCCTGACCGGCGGCATCGCCGGCGGCGTCGGCAGCCGCATCCAGGTGCTGCAGCCCGGCTCGCCGATCAACACCTTCTACGTGTACCAGCACCGGAAGGGCCCGGACGGCAAGGTCGTCGGCGGCACCGCCCTCGACACCGCGATGTACGTGGACCAGAACGGCGACAACGTCATCAACCAGGACGACCTGCGCCCGTACAAGAACCCGGCCCCGCGCTGGATCATCGGCCACACCTCCACGGCCAGCTACAAGAACTGGGACTTCTCGGCGACCGCCCGCGCGTACCTGGGCAACTACGTCTACAACAACGTCGCCTCGAACCTCGGCTTCTATCAGGGCCTCAGCGGCGCCACCCCGAGCAACCGGCACGCCTCGGTGCTCGAGACCGGCTTCGTGAACCCGCAGTACTTCTCCGACTACTACGTGGAGAACGGCTCGTTCCTCCGCCTCGACAACATCACCGCCGGCTACACCTTCCGCCGGCTCCGCGGGATCTCGTCGATGCGCGTGTACGGCACGATCCAGAACGCCTTCACCATCACCGGCTACAGCGGCGTGGACCCGCTCGCCGGCGTGAACGGCATCGACAACAACCTGTTCCCGCTGAGCCGCACCTTCACGCTCGGCGCGAACGTCGCGTTCTAACCCGGAGCCCAGATGAAGCACATCATCCGCACGACCCTCGTCGCGACGGCCGCGCTCCTCGTGGGCACGGCCTGCACCGACCCGACGGTCGCTCCCAAGTCCACCATCAACTCGGAGACCGTGTTCACCGAGGCCTCGGCGTACAAGTCGCTGCTGGCCAAGGTGTACGGCGGCCTCGCCCTCACCGGCCAGCAGGGCTGCTGCGGCGACCCGGACGTCCAGGGCCTCGACGAGGGCTTCGGGCAGTACTGGCGCCTCTACTGGCAGATGCAGACCCTGCCGACCGACGACGCGATCATCGCCTGGAACGACCAGGCGCTGAACGAGCTCAACACCCAGATGTGGTCGTCGTCGAACGGCTTCCTCAACACCATGTACTACCGGATCTACTTCCAGGTGGCCATGGCGAACGTCCTCCTGCGCGAGACCACCACCGCCAAGCTCGACCAGCGCGGCGTGGGCTCGGCCCTCCGCACGGAGATCCAGCAGTACCGCGCCGAGGCCCGCTTCCTCCGCGCGCTCTCGATGTACCACGGCATGGACCTGTTCGGCGGCATCCCGATCGTGACCGAGAACACCTCGGTCTCCGAGCCGCCCGCCCAGGCCACCCGCGCCCAGGTCTACCAGTTCATCGTGGATGAGCTCACCGCGATCCGCAGCGAGCTCCCGGCGATGGGCGCGGCCGAGTACGGCCGCGTGGACCAGGGCGGCGTCGCGATGCTCCTCGCCAAGGTCTACCTGAACGCCAACGTGTACACGGGCACCCCCCGCTACACCGAGGCGATGGCCGAGGTGCAGGCGATCATCGGCAGCGGCGCGTACTCGCTCGACCCGAACTACCGCCGCCTCTTCACGCCCGACAACCACAACTCGCCGGAGCTCATCTTCGCCATCCCGCAGGACGGGCAGCGGATGCGCAACTACGGCGGCACCACGTTCCTCACGCACGCCAACGTCGGCGGCCCGCTCAACAACGCCAACTACGGCATCAACGGCGGCTGGTGGGGCCTCCGCATGCGCCGCGAGACGCGCACCAAGTTCCCGGCGATCGGCGCCGGCGCGGCCGACGGCCGTGCGGCCTTCTGGGCGGACATGGACACGACGTACATCACGGACATGTTCAACTTCACCCAGGGCACCGCGGCGCCGAAGTACACCAACCGCACCGTGGGCGGCTCCAACGGCTCCGACCAGGAGTTCGTGGACACCGACGTCCCGATGTGGCGCCTCGCCGACGTGTACCTGATGTACAATGAGCTCCAGCTCCGCGGCGGCGGCGGGTCGGCCGCGACGGCGCTGGGCTACGTGAACGCGCTCCGCCAGCGCGCCTACGGCAACACCTCGGGCGACATCGTCGAGGGCAGCCGCACGCTCGCCTTCATCCTCGACGAGCGCGCCCGCGAGCTCTACATGGAAGGCCACCGCCGCCAGGACCTGGTCCGCTACGGCCTGTTCACCGGCAACACCTACCTGTGGACCTGGAAGGGCAACACCTCGGCCGGCACGGGCACGCAGTCGTTCCGCGACCTCTACCCGCTCCCCGCGAGCGAGCTGATCGCGAACCGGAAGCTCACCCAGAACACCGGGTACTGACCGGACCCTGGCCACACCGCTCCACGCAGGACGCCACGCCCGGCCCGAGGCATCGCCTCGGGCCGGGCGTGGTGCTTTCTTTAATGCCATGCGCCGACTCCCTGCCTTCGCCCTCGCGACGGCCCTGGTGGCCGCCGGCACCGCCGCCTCCCGCCACGTCCCGCGCCCCGCCTCGCGCCCGGCCGCCACGACCCTCGAGGTCACCTCACCGGACGGCCGGAACACCATCCGCGTGAGCGACGAGGGCGGGCGCCTCGCCTGGTCGGCCCTCCGCGACCGCCGCCCGGTCGTCCTCCCCTCCCAACTCGGCTTCACCTTCCGCGGCGCCCCGCCATTCGGCGACGGCGTCGCCCTCGGCGGCGAGGTGCGCGCGAGCCACGATGGCGCATTCGACCTCCCCTGGGGCGAGGTCCGGCACGTCCGCGACGCCTACCGCGAGCTGCGCGTCGCCGCCACCGAGACGGACGGCCTCCGCCGCCGCGTGGACCTCGTGCTCCGCGCCTACGACGACGGGATCGCCTTCCGCTACGAGCTGCCCGCCCAGCCCGCCCTCGGCCGCTTCGAGATCCTCGCCGAGCGCACCGAGTTCGCGATGGCCGAGGACATGAAGGCCTGGTGGGCGCCGGCCGACGTCGAGTCGCCCGACCGGCAGGAGATGCTCTACGCCTCCAGCCCCATCTCGCGGATCCGCCTCGTCCACACGCCGCTCACCCTGCAGGCCACCAACGGCACCCAGGCGGTGATCCACGAGGCCGACCTCGTGGATTACGCCGGGATGTACCTGCAGGGGGCCAAGGAGAGCCGCACCCTCCGCGCCTCGCTCGCCACCTGGAAGGACGGCGTCGCCGTGCGCGGCGAGACCCCCTTCCGCACGCCGTGGCGCACCGTGCAGCTCGCCGACACCCCGGAACAGCTCGCGCCGGCGCTGCTCGCCCTCAAGCTCAATCCCCCCAGCCGCATCGCCGACCCCCGCGGCATCACGCCGATGAAGTACGACGGCATCTGGTGGGGGATGCACGTCAACACGATGACGTGGGCGAGCGGCCCGCTCCACGGGGCCACCACCGCGAACGCCCGGCGCTACATCGACTTCGCCGCGGCCAACGGGCTCGGCGGGACGCTGATCGAGGGGTGGAACACCGGGTTCGACGGCGACTGGATGCGCGAGGGCGACCGGTTCTCGTTCACGCAGGCGTACCCCGACTTCGACCTCGCCGGCGTCGCGGCCTACGCCCGGCAGCGGGGCGTCGCGTTCATCGTCCACAACGAGACCGCCACCTTCGTCGAGAACTACGAGCGGCAGCTCGACTCGGCGTTCGCCCTCTACGAGCGGCTCGGCGTCCGCGTCATCAAGACCGGGTACGTGGGCGACACCGTGAACCCCGGCGGCCACGCGCACCAGTCGCAGTACATGGTGCGGCACCACCGCCGCGTGATCGAGACGGCCGCGCGCCACGGCATCAGCCTCGTGATGCACGAACCGATCAAGGACACCGGCGAGCGCCGCACCTGGCCCAACATGCTCTCGCGCGAGGGGTCGCGCGGGCAGGAGTTCAACGCGTGGGGCGGGGATGGCGGCAACCCGCCCGAGCACGAGACGATCCTCTTCTTCACCCGCCTCCTCGCCGGCCCGATGGACTTCACCCCCGGCATCTTCAACCTCACGGTGACGCGGAGCGGCACGAACCGGCCGCGCACGCTCGAGGAGGCGCGCCCCCGTTCCACCCTCGCGCGGCAGCTCGCGCTCTACGTCGTGCTCTACTCGCCGGTGCAGATGGCCGCCGACCTCATCGAGAACTACGAGGGGCAGCCCGCCTTCCAGTTCATCCGCGACGTGGCGGTGGACTGGGACACGACGCGGGTGCTCCACGGCCGCATCGGCGACGCCGTCGTCGTCGCGCGGCGCGCCAAGGGCACGGGGGAGTGGTTCGTCGGCGCGATCACCGATGAGGAGCGCCGCACGGTCGAGGTGCCGCTCGACTTCCTCGAGCCGGGGACGCGCTACGTGGCCGAGGTCTACGCCGACGCCCCGGACGCGAGCTGGCAGTACGCGCCGACGGCGATCGAGATCACCCGGCGGCCGGTGCAGCGCGGCGCGATGCTCGCGATCCGCATGGCGCCGGGCGGCGGACAGGCGATCCGGATCCGGAGGGTGCCGTGATGGCGGGGCGAGGGAACGTGCGATCGGCCGCCGCCACGATGGCGCTCACGGCGCTCGCGGCCGTGGCGCCGGTGGCGGCGCCGCTGGGCGCGCAGGCCCCTCGCGTCCTCTACCGCTCCGACGCCTTCGAGGTCACGAGCGACGCCGTCCGCCAGGGCCCCTTCGAGGCCCGCGCCCTCGGCCGCGACACCCTCGTCAGCACCTACCCGCGCGCCGCGCGCGAGGTGCACTTCAAGTTCGGCCTCAACGGCCGCGACGACGAGTTCCCGCCCGGCATCGAGCACACGATCAACCTCCGCCCTCGCGGCGGCCGCCAGGCGACGGCGCTCTACGCCTTCGGCGTCGAGCCCCGGCCGCAGCTGACGCGCCCCGAGCCCGGGGCCGAGGGCGAGGACGGGGAGGCCCGTGTCACCATCCGGCTCGACCTCCGGCACGTCCGCCAGGCCATCCGCGAGTCCGGCCGCTACATCACCCCCCGCGCCGACACCCTCCGCGCCCTCGAGCGCGTCACCGTCATCGGCGACACCGATCCGCTCGTCTGGGACATCCGCGCCGTCCGCCCCGGTGCGCCGCAGGACCTCACCGACCCCGACGGCGACGGCATCTACGAGACGACCCTCGCCTTCCGCACCGAGTACCTCCGGCCGCTCGACGCGCAGGGCCGCGCCACCTGGACGCGCCGCGCCGACCTCGGCCGCTTCCCGCAGCTCGCCTCGCCCGAGCCGCTGCTCGACGCGCTCCACCGGCTCGCGCTGGAGGAGCTCACGCAGCTCGTCCGCGACGACGGCGCCCTCGCCGCCGGCGCCAAGTGGCCCGGCGTCTGGACCCGTGACGTGGCGCTCGCCTCGCTCCTCTCGCTCGCCATCGTCGCCCCCGACGCCGTGAAGGCCTCGCTGCGGCGGAAGGTGGACGCGCAGGGCCGCATCATCCAGGACACCGGCACCGGCGGCTCCTGGCCCGTCTCCACCGACCGCCTCACCTGGGCGCTCGCCGCGTGGGAGGTGTACGCGGTCACCGGCGATACCGCCTGGCTGCGCGAGTCGTACGACGTCATCGCGCGCTCCGCCGAGGCGGACCTGCACGCGGCGTGGGACCCGGCGCGCGGGCTGATGCGCGGCGAGTCGAGCTTCGAGGACTGGCGCGAGCAGAGCTACCCGCGCTGGATGCAGCCCGCCGACATCGCGCAGGGCTTCGCCCTCGGCACCAACGCGGTGCACCAGGCCGCCTACGGCGTGCTCGGGGAGATGGCGCGCGCCCTCGGGCGCCCGGCGCAGGAGGCGGCGCGCTGGGACCGCGTGGCGGCGCAGCTCCGCGAGGGGATCGCCCGCGACTTCTGGATGCCCGAGCGCCAGCGGCACGCGCAGTTCCTCTACGGCCGTGTCGCGCTCAGCCAGTCGGGCCGCTTCGAGGCGCTCGGCGAGGCCCTGCTCGCGATCACCGGCGGCGCCGAGGCCGACCCCGCGGCGGCCGCGAGCGGGCTCGCGCCGCGCATGGCGTTCGGCACGCCGACCTTCGCGCCGTTCATCGCGGGGGTGCCCTACTACCACAATGCGACCGTCTGGCCGTTCGTGGACGCGTACTCGGCGTGGGGTGCCGCGCGCAGCGGCGACGTGCCGGGCGTGGCCCACGGGCTCGCGACGGTCACGCGTGCCGCGGCGCTCTTCCTGACCAACAAGGAGAACCTCGTCGCCGAGACGGGGCACTTCGAGGGGACCGCGCTCAACTCCGACCGGCAGCTGTGGAGCGTCGCGGGGACGCTGGCGCTGCAGTACCGCGTCCTCTTCGGGATGCGGTTCGAACGCGAGCGGCTGGTGTTCGAGCCGCGCGTGCCCGAGGCGTGGAGCGCGCGCGACTCGGCCGGCCAGTTCCTCGTGCGCGAGCTGCGCGGCGTCCGCTACCGCGGCGCGACGCTCGACGTGAAGCTCTTCGGGGCGGGGAGCTGCGGGGTGTCGCAGGTGTTCCTCGACCGGCAGCCGGCCGAGAAGCCGGAGGTCGCGGCGACGCTGACGGGGCCGCACGAGGTGATCCTGGTGCTGCAGCCGTGCGTCGAGGGCGCACCGGAGATGGAGCTGGCGACGCCGGTGGCGGCGCCGGAGACGCCGGTGCTCGTGCGGGACGAGGCGGACCCCGCCGGCACGGCGCGTGCGA
>JAIBBJ010000033.1 GCA_019694735.1 Gemmatimonadaceae bacterium
GCCGCGCTGCTCGCCGCGGCCGCGGTGCTCGCGCTCTGGCTCGCCGCGACCATGCGCAGCGCCCTCGCCCGCGGCGGCAAGGGCGGCGCCGAGGCGGTGGCGGTCGTGGACTCGGCCCCGCATGCGGTGCTCGTCGTGGACGCGCTCGGCCGCGTCACCCGCGCCAACGCGAAGGCGGCGCTGCTGCTCGACGCCTCCGTGCTCGGACTCGTCGGCAGCTCGATCGAGAAGTGGCTGCGCGCGGGCGCGCCGATGAAGCAGGAGCGCGTGGGCGCCTGGCTCGAGTCCGCGGCCCGCGGCGGCGTCGCCCGTCGGGCCGACGGCCGCGAGCTGCCCGTGGAGCTGCGCGTCGGCCAGGGCGAGCTGAGCGGCGAGCCGCTCTTCGTCATCGTGCTGATGGACCGCAGCGAGCAGCCGGACGCGAAGCAGCAGGTGCAGGCCGCGAAGGACGACGCGGCCCGGGCACGCCAGCGCCAGAGCGACCTCGTGCAGGCGATGCACCAGGAGATCCGCACGCCGATGAGCCGCGTCATGGGCATGGCGCACCTGCTCAAGGACTCGCAGCTCTCGGGCGTGCAGCAGGGCTACGTGGACTCGCTGATGCGCTCCGCGCAGACCATGATGACCTTCGTCACCGACGTGCTCGATCTCGCGAAGGCCGAGCAGGGGACGCTCCAGCTCGTCGAGGCGCCGTTCGAGGTCCGCGGCCTCCTCGAGGAGGTCGGGACGCGCTGCGGCCCGCAGGCGGAGGCCAACCGCGTCCGCCTCGAGACGCGCGTGACCGAGCGCACGCCGCTCCGCGTGATGGGCGACGCGTCGCGGCTCAAGCAGGTGCTCATCACCATCGTCGGCAACGGCATCCGCTTCGCCGCGGACGGCCGCGTGTCGCTCACCGCGGACGGCGAGCCGAACGGGCACCAGGTGCGGTTGCACCTCACGGTCACCGACACCGGCCCGGGGATGGATGCCGAGACCACGCGGCGCCTGCTCGCCCCCGACCCGACGACGGTGAGCAAGCTCGCCGGCGGCGGCCTCGGCCTCGCGATGGCGAAGCATCTCGTGGAGCTGATGGGCGGCAAGCTCCGCGTGACCTCGCTGCAGGGCGAGGGCAGCACCTTCGCCTGCACCCTCGTGCTGCGCGCCGCGGAGCGGCAGCCCGAGGTCGCGGGCGCCGTGCCCGCGAAGCTCGCCGGCGCGCGCGCCCTCGTCGTGGACGGCTCGCCCGCCGACGCCCAGGCCACGCGCGAGTGGATGCGCAGCTGGGGGATGCGCGTCGAGACCTCGGCGACCGCCGAGGAGGCGATCGGGGCCCTCAAGCGCGCCGCCGCCGAGGGGGACCCGGTCGAGATCGCGCTCGTGGACCGGCAGACGCTCGGCGAGACCGCCGACGCCTTCGCGCGCCGTCTCCGCGCCGACGCGGCGATCGCCGGCGTCGGGCTCCTCGTCGCGACGCCCCCCGAGGCCCCGGTGGGCGAGGCACAGCAGCTCGCGCACGCCGGCTGCGACGCGGTGCTCGCGAAGCCGCTCGGCGCGGCCGTACTCTCGCGCACGCTGGCCGCCGTCGCCGACAAGCCGCGCCACGAGCGCGGCAACGGGGTCCTCGTCGCCCACGGCGGCGAGGCGCACGCCCCGCGCCGGCCGATCGAGCACGCCAACGGGCACATCCCGGTGATCGAGGAGGCGTCGGTGCCGCGCCGGGCGGCGCCCGCCGCGACGGACACCCGGGTGCGCGTCCTCCTCGCCGAGGACAATCGCGTCAACCAGATCGTCGCGACCAACCTCCTCCAGCGCCTCGGCTGCCGCGTGGAGGTGGTCAGCGACGGCGCGGAGGCGGTCAAGGCGGCGTCACGGCACGAGTTCGACGTGGTGCTGATGGACATCATCATGCCCAACCTCGATGGCCTCGCCGCCACGCAGCTCATCCGGCGGCTGCCGGCGCCGTTCCACGGTCCGCACATCATCGCGATGGGCACGTCCGCCTCGCCCGACGAACGCGATCGCTACCTCGCCGCCGGGATGAACGACGTGATCCCGAAGCCGCTCACGCCGGAGGCGGTGCAGGCGGCGCTCGAACGCCGGCCGGCCGGTCTCGACCGGCGGCGCACCCCCGTGGACGAGGCGGTCGCGGTCCACTGACCGTCCACCGCGCCTCGCTGGCGGCGGCGCGGCACACGGCCCATCTTGGTGCCCGTGAGCACCCAGAACGCAGCGGCCGAGCTGCTCGCGAACCTCTCGCGCCAGGTGCCGGGGGTCATCTACCAGTACCGTCTCTTCCCGGACGGGCGCTCCTGCTTCCCCTTCGCGAGCGAGGGGATCCGCGAGATCTACGAGGTCACGCCGGACGAGGTCCGCGAGGATGCGGCCGCGGTGCTGGCGCGCCTCCACCCGGAGGACCTCGCCTCCGTCTTCGAGGGGATCCAGCGCTCGGCGCGGGAACTGACGACCTGGGACCGCGAGTACCGCGTGGTGCTGCCCGCGGCCGGTGAACGGTGGCTCCACGGGACCGCGCGCCCCGAGCGCCTCCCGGACGGCAGCACGCTCTGGCACGGGTTCATCCGCGACGTGACGGTGCAGCGCGCCGCCACCGAGCAGCTGCTCCGCCTGCAGGCGGCGATCGACAACTCCATCACCGGCATCGCGACCGCGGGGCTCGACGGCCGCGTGCAGTACGTCAACCGCGCGGCGCAGGAGTTCTGGGGCCTCGCCGATCCCGCGCAGGCGATCGGCCGGCTCGCGAACGAGTTCTGGGACGATCCCGACGCCGCCCGCGACGCGTTCGCGCGCGTCCTCGCCACCGGCCACGACGAGCGGGTGCTGCGCGCGCGCCAGCGCAGCGGCGAGGTCCGGCTCGTGCAGGCCCGCACGAGCCTCATCCCCGGCGTCGATGGCGCGCCACTCGGCGTGATCGCCTCCTTCCTCGACATCACCGAGGCCGAGGCCAACGCCTCGGCCCTCCGGCTCCGCGAACAGGTGCTCACGACCTCGCTCAATGCGGTCGTCATCGCCGACCGCGAGGGGCGGATGCTCTACTGCAATCCCGCCTTCAAGCGGCTCTGGGGCCACGGCGAGGACGACGACCTCCACGGCCGCCATGCGCTGACCTTCGCCGAGCCCAGCGCCACCTCGCATCTCCTCGAGGAGCTGTCGGCGCGCGGCGAATGGGAAGGCGACCTCGTCGCGATGCGCCGGGACGGCACGCCGTTCGACGTCCGCGTCTCGGCGAACGTCGTGCGCGGGGAGGACGGCCGGCCCCAGTACCTGATGGCGTCGATCAGCGACATCACCGAGGCGAGGCGGCTGGAGGAGCGGCTCCACCAATCGCAGAAGATGCAGACCGTCGGCCGGCTCGCGGGCGGCATCGCCCACGACTTCAACAACCTGCTCACGGTGATGAAGGGGTACCTCGGCCTCGTGCGCGCCCAGCTCGCCCCCGACTCCCCGCTCGACAATGACCTGAGCGAGGTGGACCGCGCGGCCGGATCCGCTGCGATGCTCACGCAGCGCCTCCTCACCTTCTCCCGGCGCCAGGCCATCACGCCGCAGGTGCTGGACCTCAACGAGCTCGTCCGGCAGCTGCAGAGCATGCTGCAGCGGGTGATCGGCGAGGACGTGCGGCTCGAGGTCGAGCTCGAGGGCAGCGTCGAGAGCGTCCGGTTCGACCCGAACCAGCTCGAGCAGGTGCTGATGAACCTCGCGGTGAACGCCCGTGACGCGATGCCGGGCGGCGGCGTGCTGCGCATCCGCACCGCGCCGCACGTCGTGGGCGACGCGCCGTCGCCGCGCTTCCCCGATGCCGGTCCCGGACGCTATGTCGAGCTCATGGTCGAGGACACCGGCCACGGCATGAGCCCCGAGGTGCGCGCGAACATCTTCGAACCGTTCTTCACGACCAAGGCGTCGGGCGTCGGCACTGGCCTCGGCCTCGCGATGGTCTACGGCGCGGTGACGCAGAACGGTGGCCGGATCGCGGTGGAGACCGCGCCGGACGCCGGGGCGGCCTTCCACATCCTGCTCCCCGCCGCGGGCGAGAAGCCCACGTCCCGCGGCTCGCCGGGCAGCGCCGACGAGCCCGGCGGCACCGAGGCCGTCATGCTGGTCGAGGATGAGCCGGCGATCCGCGCCCTCGCGGCGCGTGTCCTCGCCCGCAAGGGCTACCTCGTGACGAGCTTCGGCACCGGCGCCGAGGCGCTCGCCGCGCTCGACGCCGGCGCCGCGGCGCCGGACCTCCTCGTCACCGACGTGATCATGCCCGGGATGCACGGGCGCGCACTCGCCGATGCCGTGTGCGACCGGTACCCCGGCACCCGGGTGCTCTTCGTCTCGGGCTACACCGAGGATGTCATCGGCCCGCACGGCGTCCTCGACGCCGGCGTGGACTTCCTCGCCAAGCCCTACTCCGTCACGACGCTCGCCCGCCGCGTGCGGGAGGCGCTCGACCGCCCCACGGACGCCGGCAGCGGCTGAGTGGCCCGGGGGGCGCGCCGCGCCCCCTCCGCCGCGACGAGCACGAAGCTCCCCGAGAGCTCGCGCTGGGCCTGCGCCTGTGACGTCAGCTCGTGGGACGCCGCCGCCGACTCCTCGGCGCTCGCCGCCGCCTGGTGCACGCCGCCGTTCACCTCGACGATCGCCTCACCGACCCGGCCGACGCCGTCACGCTGCTCCGCGCACCGGTCGCCGATCGCCGACATCCGGGCGCTCGCCGCCTCGATCCGCTCGCGCAGCCGCGAGAAGTCCTCGTGCACGTCGCGCGTGAGGCCCTCGCCCCGCGAGACCGCCTGCACCGCCTCCTCGATGAGCCCCGAGGTGGAGCGCGCCGCCTCGGCCGAACGCTGCGCGAGGCTCCGCACCTCCTCCGCCACCACCGCGAACCCCCGCCCCGCCTCGCCCGCCCGCGCCGCCTCGACCGCCGCGTTGAGCGCCAGCAGGTTGGTCTGGAACGCGATCTCGTCGATCGTCCGCACGATCCGCGCGGTCGCCTCCGACGCGGACTTCATCTGGTCCATCGCCGAGAGGAGGTCGTCCATGCGCGTCGCGCCGCCTTCCGCGCTCTCCCGCGCCGCCGCCGTCACGGCCGCCACGTCGCGGGCCTCCTGCTCCGTCCGCCCCGCCGACTCCGCGAGCCCGCGCACCGCCCCCGAGATCCCCTCGATGGACTGCGCCTGCCGCTGCGTCACGGTCGCGAGCGACTCCGAACCTGCCGAGATCTGCGTCGCGGCGTCGGACACCTCGGCCGCCGACTGCGCCACCTCGCGGAGCGCCGCGGCCAGCTGGTCCAGCGCGCCGTTGAACGACTGCGCGAGCCGCGTCGCCTCGGGACCCGTCGGCCCGCCCCAGTCCGTCCGCATGCGCGCCGTCAGGTCGCGCTGCGCCAGGTGGTCCACGACGCCGCGCAGGTCCTCGATGAAGGACGCCTGCGCCGCCGACGCGGCCTCCACCGCCTGCGCCCGCTCGATCGCCGCGCGCCCGGTCTCCTCGAGCGTGCCGGCGATGCGCTCGAAGACCCCGTGGAAGGCGGCCGTGCTCCGCCGCCCGCGCAGTGAGCCGGCATCCACCGCCGCACGCATGCCCTCGACCTCCTGCCCGAGCGCGTCCACCATCCCCACGACGCCGCGGAACGCGCGCGCCACCTGCGAGTCCCCCGGCACCTCCACCGCCGTATCGCCGTCGGCGAGGCGCCGGGTGGCGATGTACAGCGCGTCCGTCGTCTCCGCCTCCCGCGCCATGCCGAGCGAGAGCCACACCAGGATCGCCGTCTCGAAGACGACGAAGGCGGCGTGCACGAACACGATCCCCCATCCCCCGCCGTGATTCATCACGTACAGCGGGACGCCGGCCTCGTGCAGCGCATGGAACCCGAGGTGGTGCACCGCGATCGCCGCGGCGGCGACCGCCGGCACCCGCCAGTCGCGGTACACGAGCAGGAACGCGAGCGCGGCGAAGATGTGGAAGTGCATCTCGATCATCCCGTGCATCTGGTGGATGATGATCGCACTGTAGGCCATGAAGCCGAGGCCCACGACCTGCCGCGTGGACGCCGCCCCGGGCGCGCGCCGCGTGGCGATGAGCACCACGGCGGAGACGAGCGGGGCCCACACGAGCGCGCTCACCCACGTGCCGTGGACCGGCGCGAGGGCGAGCGCAAGGACGAGATGCGCCGCGACGACGCCGCCGAGCATGCGGTCGGCGCGTTCGCGGGCGGATCGGAGGACGGACTCCTGCGCGGTCGGTCGGGACATGACGGCTCCGGTCGAAGGGGCCTCGGCGGCCCACCGCAGGAGTGTCGGCCGCGGCCCGCGGGGCTTGACCCCCGCGGGCGACCCGGCCCCGGGCGCCGCGGCCGGCGCCGCGGGCGTCCGGGCCGGGACCGGCTCAGCGGACGGCGATCACCTTCACGCCGCTGGTCGATGCGCCGGCGCTCACGTAGCCGATCGCGCCGGGCGTGCTGCGCACGTAGGCGAGCACCTCCTCGTCGCTCGCCTTCGCGGCCGGCGGGACCTCCTTGCCGGCGAAGATCTGCTGCTGCCAGTACGTCTCGACGGCCGCCACGGCCCGGCCGAGCACGGCCGTGCTGAACTCGGCGCGCACGGGGCTCGTCTTCGCGAGGTCCACCGGCTTCGCGGCGGCCCCGCTGGGGAACTTCGCGACCTGCTTGAGGAACAGCTTCGCGACGACGTCCTTGGGGAGCTCGGACTCGGCGACGCCCTCATGCGCCACGATCTTGAAGGCCTGGGCCTCGGCCGGCCGGAGGACGGCGGCGACCGCGAGCACGAACGCGGCGGCGCCGAGGGTGCGGAGGATGCGCATCATGGGCTCCTTAGAACGCGACCGCGACGGACGCGAGGATGTAGTGGCTCTTGGTGGCCGGCGCGATCGTCGCGATGAAGGGCGGCGCGACCGGCGGGATGATCGTCGGGACGGCGGTGTCGAAGTCGTAGCCGCGGACCTGGTGGCCCTCGAGCTTGAACGCGACGTTGGGCGACGCGGACCAGCTGAGGCCGACCGTGAGCTCCTTGCTCAGCGGCAGCTTCACCGACGGCACCGGCGCCGGCAGGCCCACCAGGATGCGCGCCTCCTGGTACTCGGCCGCGACCGTCAGCGCCGAGACCGGCTTGACGCCCGCCTGCGCATACCACGCGTTGTAGTTGTTCGACTCGCCCTGGTCGAAGCTCGTGTACTCGCTGCGCACGAATGCGCGGGAGAACGCCGCCTCCGCCGACACCATCGACGTGATCGTGGCCTTCGAGCGGCTGCCCGGCGCCACCGTCGCGAACGGCATCGTGTTGTACCGCGCCACGAACCCGCCGAACCGCACGCCCTCGATCGGCGTGTTCACCCACACCTGGGTGCCGACCGTGTTCTCGTTGCGGGCCTCGTAGACCGTCGTGCCCCCCGCGTCGGCGAGCACGGCGCGCAGGTCGAAGCCGCCGGCGAACCCGTAGGTCTCGATGCGGAAGCTCCCGACGTCCCACGGCTTGCTCACGACGACGCCGTCGATCTGCTCCAGCGTCTCGCCGTACACCGCCCGGCCGACGCGGTAGAACGGCAGCAGCGTGCCGACGAAGCGCACCTCGTTGAACAGCCCGCGCGGCAGCGGCGCGCGCCCGAGCTTCACCTTCGTGCCGTTCTCGAACGCGTGCTCGTAGAACGCCCACACCGGATAGAAGTCCGGCGACGCGTCGTTGAGCGGCGACGCCCCGAAGTAGCGGTGCAGGAACTGCGTCACGACGCGGTCGTTGTCATCGATCGCGTAGCCGAACTGCAGCGCCACGGCGCGGTACTCGCTCGTGCCGTCCTTCGTGATGCCGAAGGTCTGCTGGTTGTCGGACTTGCCGTAGCCCATGTTGATCGACGCGTGGATCTGGAGGCGCTCGGCGATGTCCTGGGCGGACGCGGCCGGCGCGGCGGCCGCGCAGAGCACCGCGGCCAGGAGGGTGGGACGGAGACGCATGGTCGGGATCGGGATGGAGGAGAGAGGGGGAACGCGGGTGGGATCAGAACTGCCCGAGGACGTCGCCGTCGGCGTCGTCCAATGGGATGCGGGAGGCCGCCGGCCGATGGCCGTTGGCGCGGCCGCCGAGGGACGGCGGCGGGGTGAGTGACCGCGCGCGGGGCGCGGACGGTGCGATGGGCCGGCGCGCCCCGCCGGCGTTCACGCGGAACTGCTGGACCAGCGACTGCATCTCGCCGGCCTGGGCGGCCAGCACCTGCGCGGCGCTCGCGAACTCCTCGGCGCCGGCGGCGGTGCGCTGCGTGAGGCCGCCGATCTGGGTCATCGCGCCGGTGACCTCGGCGAGGTCCTGCGTCTGGGCGTCGGCCTGCGATGCGATGCGGCCCATCACGGCGCTCGCGGCCTCCACCTGGTCGCGGATCTCGACCAGCCGGCGCGAGACGCTCGCGTTCAGCGTCACGCCCTGCTCGGCCTTGGCGACCGACTGCTCGATGAGCGTCGCCGTGCTGCGCGCGGCGTCCGCCGCGCGGATCGCCAGCGCCCGCACCTCCTCGGCCACCACCGCGAATCCGCGCCCCGCCTCGCCGGCCCGCGCGGCCTCGACCGCGGCATTCAGCGCCAGCAGATTGGTCTGGAACGCGATCTCGTCGATCGAGCGCACGATGCGCGCCGTGTCGTCCGCCGACTTCTTGATCTCGTCCACGGCGGTCGCGAGCGATTGCATCCGCTGCACCCCTTCCTCGGAGATCGTGCGCGCACGGTCCATCGCGGTCCGCGCCTCCGCCGCCTCGGCGGCGTTGCGCCGCGTCGCCTCGTCGATCGCCTGCACCCGCGCCGACACCTGGTCGATCGCGCCGGCCTGGTCCGACGATGCGTGCGCGAGCTCCTGGCTGCCCGAGCCGATCTCGCCGCCTGCCGCCGTCACCTGCGCCACCGCCGCGTTGAGCGCCGCGAAAGCCTGCTCGATCTGGTCGAGCGCGCGGTTGACGGCCTGCGTCACCGCGGCATGCTCGCCCTCGAACCGGCCGTCCACCCGCACCGACAGGTCGCGCTCCGCCACGCGCTCCAGCACGGCCCGCGCGGCCCGCACCGGCTCCACGATCGCGTCGAGCAGCGCATTCGTGCCCGCGATGAGCTCGCGGTAGGCGCCGGCGAAGCGCCCCGCATCACCCCGCTCGGAGAGGCGGCCGGCGCGGCCCGCCGCGATGAGCCGCTGCGCCTCGCCGATGATGTCCTTCAGCGTGTCGGCGGCGCGGTTCATGTTCTGCGACAGCACGTCCCGCCCCGAGCGCGGCGCCACGCGCGTCTCGAGGTCGCCCGCCGCAAGGCGGTCCGCCGCGTGGGCGATGCCGCCGACGTAGCTCACCATCCCGCGGAACGCGTCGGCCAGCTGCCCGAGCTCGTCGGTCCCCTGGTGCGCGATCGTCTGGTCGAGCTCGCCCTCCGCGATCCCCCGCGCCGCCCCGGAGAGCTCGCGCATCGCGCCCGTGATGCTGCGCACCGTGCCGATCGCGATCACCGCGAGCAGCCCCATCGCGACCAGCAGCACCGCGCTCGTCGCCCAGAGGGCCGTGCCCTGCGCCGCCGCCGCGTCCTCGAACGCCGCGCTGATGCGCGCCCGCTCGAACGCGACCCGCGCGCGCAGGAGCCCCTGCATCCCCGCCGCGCCCTCACGCATCGCGCTCAGCGCCTCGAGGTCGGCGTTGCCCCCGATCATCGCGACCGTCGTCCGCTTCGCGAGCGCCGTATAGGCGCGCCACGGCGTGGCGACCGAGTCGAGCGCCGCCGCCGCATTCTCCGGGATCGCCCGGAGCGAGTCGATCGCTCCGTCGAACTGCGCGATGAGCGTGTCGCTCGCCTCCACCGCCGCCGCATCGCTCGCGCCCACCGCATCCTGCAGGCTCCGCTGGTACGCCGAGAGGGTGCTCTCCAGCCGCTGCGCGTGCGCGAGCGAGGTCGAGTACGAGTGCTCCACGAGACGCTGCTGGACCAGCGCGTGGCGCCCCAGCCCCACTGTGACGGCGAACGTGAGCACGAAACCCACCGCCGCGACGGCGGGGAGGGCGAGGATCCGGGTCCGGAGCGGGAGCGCGTTCAGCATGACGGGACGGGTCGGGCGTGATGCCGGCCTGATGGGCACGGCTCGGCCGGCGAGCGAGGGCGCTCGAGGCGTCACGTCGTGTTATCGGAACCGAGTCCGCCGCGGTTGATGGGTGTCCATTCTCGGGACACCCCGGCGTCGGGGATTCCTCCACGAGCGCGCACGCGCCAGCCCGGGCGCGCACCGTGCGCACCCGGGCTCGCCGACAGGATCACGCCCGCCGGCTCACGCCCGCCGGCTCACGCCCGCCGGCTCACGCCCCCGCGCCCGCCGCCGCGCGCTCGAACCAGTCGCGCGTCGTGTGCAGCCACGTGCGCAGCCGCTCGCTCTCCTGCTCCAGCAGCCGCACCGCGTCCGCGCGTTCCGCCGGGTCCTGGTCGAGGCCGAAGAGGCGCTTCACCCGCTCCGCGGCGCGCGCGTACGGCGTCGCGCCGAGCATACGCGCCGCCCCTTCGATGCGGTGCGCCGAGCCCACGACGCGCGGGCGGTCGTCGAGCCGCACCGACTCGAGCAGCGCCGCCACGTCCTCCGCATCGGCGGCGAGGAACTCGCCGAGCGCGGCCCGGAGCACGTCCGGGTCGTCGCCGAGCGCCTCCTTCAGCGCCTTGTGGCTCAGCGGCGCCGGCAGCGTCACGGGGAGCGCCTGCTCCTGCGTGAGGGAGAGCTCCCCCGCGGTGGTGACCGAGGGCGGGAGCCAGAACCGCAGCGTCGCGTCGAGCTCCTTCAGCGCCGCGGGCTTCGCGAGGAAGTCGTCCATCCCCGCCTCGACGCACACCACGCGCTGCTCGTCGAACGCGTTCCCCGACAGCGCGATGATCGGCGTGCGGCCGAGCGACGGGTCGCGCCCCTCCTCGGCGCGGATGCGCCGCGCGAGGCCGAGGCCGTCGAGCTCCGGCATGTGCAGGTCGGTCAGCACGAGGCCGTAGCGGCCCGAACGCCACGCCGCGAACCCCGACGCGCCGTTGTTGTGCAGCTCCGCCGTGTAGCCGAGCACGCGCAGTTGCTTCTCGATCACGCGCTGCGCGATCGGGTGGTCCTCGCAGACCAGGATGAGCCGGCGCTGCGCGATCGCCTCGGCCACCGTCGGCACCTCGCGCTCCGGGGTCGGGCGATGCTCCGGCGTCATCGCCGGGAGGTCCGGCTCGTCGCGCCCCACCGCGATCGCGACCGCGCGGACGATCGCGCTGCGCCGGGCGTGCGGGGCCAGCACCACGCCCCCGTCGCCGCGCACCTCGGGGCGCACGCTCGCGCCGCCGAAGAGGCGCACCATCCCCACGCGCCCGCTCGCCGCCGGGGCGATCCGGCCCCGCAGCGCGAGCTGCGCCTC
>JAIBBJ010000051.1 GCA_019694735.1 Gemmatimonadaceae bacterium
CCGAACGCCAGCGCCACCACCGGCACCATCCACCACCCCACCACCCAGGTGCAGGTCGCGATGGCCGCCGTCAGCAGCCCGAACCAGATCGCCCGCTTCATCGTGCCCCCCCCAGCGGCGTGAACCGCACCACGCTCGTCAGCTGCGCGCCCGTCACCTCGGCCGCGGTGTGCGGCAGCCGGAGCGGCGCGAGTTCGCCCTTCCGCCACAGCTCCACCCGGTCGTCGTAGCGCGACGACACCGGGTTGCCCGACTGCCCGCCCGGGTACGTGCCCCACGCGCGCACCGCGTCGCCGAGCTCGACCACGAAGCGCCAGCTCGCGCCGTGGATCCCGCGGCCATCGTTGGGCGAGAGCGTGCCCGGGCCCGACTGCACCGCGAGCGACTCGCGGCCGAACCCCGGCAGCTGCAGCAGGTGCCGGATGCTCGCCTGCCGCACGTCGCCCCACCGCCACGCCTGCGGATCGGTGCCGCGCCGCGCGCGCACCCCCTCCCACGCCGCCTTCAGCGACTGCACGAGCACCGCGTCCCGCGTCTCCACGGTGCCGGTCGTCGCCCGCACGTCCCACCACGGCGACGTGTTGTCGCGCATCAGCGTCATCAGCAGCATCGAGCCCGGCGTCACCACGCGGCGGTCCTCGCCGGGGATGGTGAACTCGTCCCACGTCCGGCGCTGCAGCTCGTCCACCAGCGCCGAGAAGAGCAGGGCCCCCTTCGCCTCCAGCGTGAACCGCTGGTCCCACGCGTCGAGGAATGCCATCGCCTCGCGCGTCGCCTCGTCGGCGTTCGGGTCGGCCTGCACGGCGGCGCGCACCCGCTCCACGAGCGGCGCGGTCATCGCGCTGATCGGGTCGGTCTGCGCGGCCTGCATCTTCTCCGGCGTCATCGCGCTGTCGGCGCGGAGGATCTGGTTGATCCGCAGCGCGCGCCACGGGTTGGGCCAGTCCCAGCCGAGGTACCCCGGCCGCACCTGCGGGTCGAGCGGCTGCTGGTTGTTGCTCGCGAGATACCCCTGCGCGGGTCGCAGCGCCTGCGGATACCGCGCCACCGGCCAGTCGCCGATCCAGTCGCTCGCGCTCGTCGCGCCATCGAAGATCCGGTCGCCGCGCCCGTCGCCCGGACGGATGGGGTACCGTCCCGTGCTCCGGATGCCGATGCTGCCGCGGCGGTCGGCGACGAGGAAGTTCTGCGCCGGCGCCTTGTACGATTCCATCGCGCGGTACCACTCCTCCGCGCTCGTCGCCCGCATCGCCCCCCAGAACGCCGTCGCCTCGTCGCTCGGCTCCAGCGCGGTCCACCGCATGGAGAGCCAGCCCGACTCGGTGCGGAGCAGCGGCCCGCGGTGCGTGCGCCGCAGCGTGTCCACCGCGAGCACCTCGCCCTGCTTTCCGCGGTAGCGCTCCTCGCGCACGACGAGGTCGCGCCACTGGCCGTCCACCCGGTACTTCGTCGGCGCCACCGTGTCGTCCACCACCTCGCGGTAGAAGTCGAGCACGTCGGCGCCGGTGTTGGTCGCGGTCCACGCGACCTCGCGGTTGAAGCCGATCGGCACCACCGGCGCCAGCGGGAAGGTGACGCCGTACACCTCGAGCTGCCCCGGCACCACGAGATGCGCCTCGTACCAGATGCTCGGCAGCGTCAGCTGCAGGTGCGGGTCGCCGCTGAGCAGGGCGTGCCCGGCCGCGGTGCGCGCCGGGGCCACCGCCCAGTTGTTGGAGCCCACCACCGCCTCGCCGCGTGTGGGCGAGGCCTCGAGCGCGAGCTGCGCCAGCGTCCGCACGGCGCGCCTCGCCTCGGCGACGCCGCGCGGCGTCGGCATCTCGGGCGCCGGCAGGGTCACGTCGGCGTAGCGCGGCGCGTGGCGCCCCGGCACCGGCTCGATCGGCTCCTGGATCGGCGCGTTCACGGGGAAGAGCGCGTCGGTCGCCGCGCGCCCCACCAGCGCCTCCACGGCGGCGCGGTCGAGCTCCTCGCTCTGCCACGCCAGCACCTGCGACATCTCCGCGAGCAGCTTGTACGTGTCCTCGGCCTGGAAGATGCGCGGGCGCGCGCCGAGGAGCTTGTACTCGACGGGCCAGTCGCTCGGGTCGCTGTCGCGGACCCACTGGTTGATCCCCTCGATGTACGCCTCGACGATCGTCCGCGTCTCGCTCCCCTGGGGGACGGCGTTCCAGCGGGCGCGCGCGGCCTCGACGAGCCCGCGCTGGCGCGACTGGCGGTCGAGCGGCAGCGCCTGCGCGCCGGCGAGCTCGCTGATCGTCCCCTCGACCTTCCGCGCGGTGAGCTCCATCTGGAAGAGCCGGTCGCGCGCGTGCACCCAGCCGAGCGCGCGCACGGCGTCGGCGACGGTGCTGGCGAAGATGTGCGGCACGCCGCGGTCATCGTAGCGGACCTCGACGGCCTGGCCGAGCCCATCGAGGGTGATCGCCTGCTCGGCCGGCAGCTCGGCCACGCGGGCGGCGGCCCAGATGCCGTGCGCGGGATCGAGGAGCTGGCCGAGCGGGGGGACGCTGGCGGTGGGGCGGAAGCCGACCCAGAGCGCGCCGCCGAGCGCGATGAGGGAGAGGGCGTTGGTGACGACGGTCGGGATGCCGACGCGGACCTCGCCCTTGTGGTGCGGCGCGTGCGGGGCGGTCATCAGCCCTGGTCGCCGATGATGCCGCCGAGGATCCCCGACGCGGTCCCCTGCCGCTGCATCGCCGGGGCGTGGGCGATGACGCGCGAGGCGAGGCGCGAGAAGGGGAGGGTCTGGAGGATCACGCGGCCGGGGCCGGTGAGCTTCACGTAGAAGAGCCCCTCGCCGCCGAAGATGATGTTCTTCACGCCGCGGACCATCTCGATGTCGTAGTCCACCGAGGCCTGCATGGCGACGAGGCAGCCGGTGTCCACGCGGAGGACCTCGCCGGGGCGCAGGTCGCGCTCGATGAGGGTGCCGGAGGCGGAGAGGAAGCCGAGGCCGTCGCCGCGGAGGCGCTGGAGGATGAAGCCCTCGCCGCCGAAGAAGCCCGCGCCGAGGCGCTTGGTGAAGGCGATGTCGAGGTCGATGCCGCGCGCGGCGCAGAGGAAGGCGTCCTTCTGCGCGATGAGCTCGCCGCCCCACTGCTTGAGGTCGGCGACGAAGATCTTGCCCGGGGTGGGCGTGGCGAAGGCGACGTCGCGGCGCTGGGCGGCGCCGTTGCCGAAGAGCGTGATGAAGAACGACTCGCCGGCCAGGATGCGCTTGCCGGCGCCGATGAGCTTGCCGAACAGCCCGCCCCCCTGGTTGTTGGGGTCGAGCGTGGTCGCCATCTGGATGCCGTCCTCCATGTACATCATCGCGCCCGCCTCGGCCATCACGGCCTCGCCGGGGTCGAGGGTGATGATGACGCCCTGCATGTCATCGCCTACGATCCGGTAATCAATGATGTCGGCAGGCATGGTCTGATGATCGGGATGGAGGGTGGCAGCCGTGCGATGCGGGGAAGATACCGAGGGCGCGTTGTGATGCGTATCACTCCCGGACACGCCTGTCCCCGAAACAGGACGGCGGGGAAGGGGTAGCAATGGTAGGGCCTTGTCGGACAACGACTTACGAAACAAACCGGCGCTGGCACTCGTCCTGCTTCCTATAGACGCCGACACCACCTCCCCACGGAGCCCTCAATGCTCGCCCGACGCACCCTCCTCCTCGCCACCGCCGCCCTCGCGCTCTCGGCCTGCGGCATCAAGCGCGTGAGCCGCGTGGACCCCAACAGCGTGACCGACCTGTCGGGGCGCTGGAACGACACCGATTCCCGGCTCGTGGCCAACGAGCTCATCGCCCAATCGCTCAACGCGGGCTGGGCGCGCGACTGGGCCTCGGCCAACAGCGGCCAGGCGCCGACGGTGATCGTCGGCGAGTTCCGCAACCGCACGATGGAGCACATCGCGGTGGGGACCTTCGTCCGCGACCTCGAGCGCGCGTACATCCAGAGCAGCGCGGTGCGCGTGGTCGCGAGCCGCGAGGAGCGCCAGGAGGTGCGCGACGAGCGTGCGGACCAGCAGGTGAACGCGTCGGCGGAGACGCGGGCGCGGATGGCGCGCGAGCAGGGCGCGCGGTTCATGCTGCAGGGCGACGTCCAGGCGATCGAGGACTCGGAGGGCCGCGAGAAGGTGGTGTTCTACCAGATCGACGCGACGCTGATCGACCTCGAGTCGAACGCGAAGGTCTGGGTGGGACAGCACAAGATCAAGAAGTACATCCAGCGGCGCCGGCTGACCCCGTAAGGGGCGCCCCACACCACCTCCTTCCCTCACAGGCCTCCCATGCGCCCGACCATCTATCTCTCCGCCAGCGCGCTCCTCGCGCTGAACGCCTGCGCGCCGTACCCGCAGCGCATCAACGAGCAGCCGATCATGGTGAACGGGGACCGCGTCCCCGCCGCCGACGCCTCGACCTCCGCCGACGCCATCGCGGCCGAGCGGGAGGCGATGCGCATGTCGCTCGACTCGATCCACGCCCTCGCGCTCGCCGGCGCCAGCGCCGACATCCGCGCCGCGGTCGCCCGCGGCGAGGTCGCGCTCGGCATGAACGAGAACCAGGTCTATGCCGCCACGCACTCGACGCCGGCCGCGTGGGTCGTCCGCCGCACCAGCGGCGACGGCGTGATGGTGCCGGCGCGGCCGTCGGCCTCGCCCAAGGACAAGCTCGGCGAACTCGTGATGGTGCAGCTCGAAGGGGGCCGCGCGGCGGTGCTCTCGCGCCGCGGGCCGCAGGGGATCCTCGTCGCCTCGCGCCCGCAGGACGCCACCGCGGCCGCGCAGGCGAAGCAGTCCGCCGAGGCGCTGGTGCGCGAGGGGGACGACCTGGTGACGGCCAACGACATGGCCGGCGCCCTCAATCGGTATGACCGCGCGAGCGTGCTCGACCCCGAGAACGCCGAGGTGCAGTACAAGGCGGCGCGCCTGCTCGACCTGCAGCTCCGGCCGCAGGAGGCGCTGATGCGCTACCAGCGGTTCCTCCTCTCGCTCGACCTGGAGCGCATCAAGGCGCAGGGCGACGCGAACGCGAAGATGGCGGAGGCGATCGCGATGGCGCAGCAGCGGATCGTGGTGCTCGAGCGGCAGGTGAAGTAAGCCCCTCGCTCCGACCGTCCCGTGCGCGCCCCGCTCGCCCTCCCGCTCCTCCTCGCCGCCCAGATGGCCTGCGCCTCCGCCGGCCAGTCCTGGCGCGCGGGGCCGGCCGGCATCCCCGCCGAGCGGCAGATCCGCTGGCAGCTCGCGTCGGGGCAGTCGGCGGCGGCGCTGCAGTCGCTCAAGGACCGGAAGGTCGCGCCGGCCGACGCGCTGCTGCGGCACCTGTACAAGGGCGTCATCGCGCTCCACGCGGGGCAGCCGGAGCTCGGCACGCGCGCGCTCGACCGGGCGTGGGAGATCTCGCAGGACCGCTACACCAAGCGCGTGGGCGACGGCGCGCAGGCGCTGCTGACGGGCGACGGCGCGCTGCCGTATGACGTGGGGACGGCGGAGCGGGTGCTGATCCCGTTCTACGGCGGCCTCAACTGGATGGCGCGCAACGAGGTGCGGGAGGTGGGCGTGGAGGCCCGCCGCATGGCGCAGGTGCTCGAGAGCGATGCCGGGCAGCGTCCCGAGGCGCGGTACCGCGGGGTGATGCGCTACGTGAACGGCGTGCTGTTCGAGGTCGCCGGGGAGAGAAATGACGCCGAGGTCGCGTATCGCAACGCGGCCGTGCTGCTGGAGGGCCGGCTCCCCGGCGACACCCTGCCGCCCGACGCCGCGCACGGCGACGTGGTGGTGCTCATCGAGGACGGCTTCGTGAGCCGCCCCGAGCCGGCCGCGCTCGACTTCTGGGTGAACGACGCCGAGGTCACCGCGCTGCAGAGCGACGACCTGGGCGTGCGGATGTCCACCTACGACCGGGTGAACGGCCGCCGCGGCGTGCAGCGCGACTGGCGCGCCGAGCGCTACCGGAACGTGAGCCTCCGCTGGCCGCAGATGGCCGGCGTGAACCCCGACGCCGCGAGCGGCGTGGTGGGGGCGCGCGCGACCGCGCTCGGCGGCGCCGCCGCGCTCGACAGCGCGGCGCAGGCCGAGGGTGCGGTGCTCCCCGCGACGGTGCCGGTGGAGGCTGACGTGATCAGCGTGCGGCTCTCGGACGCCGTCCGCGCCGACTGGGAGCGCGACCAGCCGGGGCGCATCGCGCGGGCGCTCGCGCGCGCGGCGGTGCGCGAGGCGACCGCGAAGGGCGCCGGCAGCGCGTTCGAGGCCGCGGGCGACGTGCTCACCGGCGACGAGGACAAGGACGACAGCGCCAAGGGCGGGAAGGGGAGCAAGAAGGACGACGACGAGGGCGCGAGTCCCGGCGCGAAGGCCGCGGTGC
Source organism: Gemmatimonadaceae bacterium (assembly GCA_019694735.1). Taxonomy (GTDB): domain Bacteria; phylum Gemmatimonadota; class Gemmatimonadetes; order Gemmatimonadales; family Gemmatimonadaceae; genus Pseudogemmatithrix. The sequence continues at coordinate 6,359 of JAIBBJ010000051.1, forward strand.
TCATCCTTGCCGGGATCGGACTCCTCGCGCTGCACGTCGGCTCGCAGGTGCTCGACCAGCCCGACCTCCGCGCCTGGCAGGTGCTGCCGGACCGCGTGAGCGTGGCGCGGATGCGCCTGCCCGTGGGGGAGCACGTCATCGAGGTGACGCGCGACGGCGAGTCGTACTCGCTCGGCGCGGTGACGGTGCGGCCGGGGTCGGTGACGGTGCTGGTGAAGCGGTGGTTCCCCGTGCACGGGGCGGTGGTCGCGCAGCAGTGACGGGTGGGTGACGCGTGCACCGGTCCCGGACGTTCCCGGGTACCGCGTGCGTGCGCCGCGCCGCACATTGCGGCTGTGAAGATGATCGATCCCGCGCCGTCGGTCCTCCCGACGGCGGAATCCGTCCTCGACCGGCTGGCGCGTGACGCCGCGGTGACGCCCGCGATGGCAGCCGCCGCGGCGGCGCCCTTGGCCGAGCTCATCGCGGTGCTGCGCCCCACGCGCCGCGAGGGCCCGGAGGCGGCGGTCGCGCGGCTGGACGCGCTCGTCACGATCCTCGTCCAGCGGCCCGCGCTCGCCCAGGCGCTCGGCGCCCGGCTGCGCGGGCTGCTGCTCGCGCGCATGCACCGCACGCTCTACGGCGAGTCGGGGCTGCTGGCGAGCCAGGGGTTCCTCTCGGGGCTCTGGAGCCGGCTGCTCGGGCGGCTGCTGCCCCCCGCGCCCGATCCGGACTTCCTGCGCGACCTGGTCGCCGAGCTGTTCGACGAGCCGCGCGACGCGGCGTGGCTGGCGGCGGTGCCGGCGCGGACGTGGGCCGGGCTCTTCGCCGCGCTGGAGGTGGACGGGCCGGCCTTCGCCGAGGTGCGCGCGCACTGCCGGGCCGAGTGCCTCGAGGCGATGCGGCTCGTGTCGGGGCGGCTCGCCGCGCTCGGCGTGGAACCGGCGATGCTGCGCGTGCAGCCGTCGCTCACGCGTCGCGAGTCGCCGTTCCTCGCGCAGGCGGATGCGGTGCGGCGGATCATCGAGGCAGACGGCCGCGCCGGGCGCGACGCGCTGGAGGCGCTGCTCGACGAATGCACCGCGCAGGTCGCCGCGATCCGCCGGCGCGCGCACGAGACCGGGGTCGCCGTCTCGCTCGTGTTCGTGCTCGCGCGGCTGGAGCAGCACGTGGAGCGGCTGCGGACGCTGGCCCGGATGGCCGTCCCCGACGCCGCCGAGCCCGCCGAGGCGCGTCACACGCGCGTCATCGGCTTCTTCGTGCGCGTTGCCGGCGCGGAGAGCCGCCGGTTCCGGCTCGGCGACCTCTTCGAGGGGACCACCGCCCTCATCGCGCGCCGCATCACCGAGCACGCGAGCCGCTCGGGCGAGCACTACATCACCGAGACGCGCGCCGAGTGGGTGGGGATGTTCCGCAAGGCCGCCGGGGCCGGGCTCCTCGTCGGCGTGATGGCGCTGCTCAAGATGCTCTCGCAGGCGCTCGGCATGCCGCCCTTCTGGCACGCGCTGTCGAACAGCCTCATCTACGGCGGCGGGTTCGTCGTCATCCACCTGCTGCACCTGACGATCGCCACCAAGCAGCCGGCGATCACCGCCGCCTCGCTCGCCGCCGCGCTCGACCGCACCCGCGACCCCGACGGCCGCCTCGACGCCATCGCCGCCCTCTCGGCGCAGGTGAGCCGCACGCAGTTCATCTCGATCCTCGGCAACGTCGCGGTGGGCTTCGTGACCGCGCTCGGCATCGCGCTGATGGCAGGCACCTTCCTCGACTGGCACCCGGTGGGGGAGGCGAAGGCGCTGCGGCTGATGCACGACCTGCACCCGTGGGAGAGCCTGCTCCTCTTCCACGCCGCGATCGCGGGGGTGTGGCTCTTCCTGAGCGGCCTGATCTCGGGCTACTACGACAACCAGGCGCTCTTCCACCGCATCCCCGACCGCATCCGCCGGCTCAAGTGGCTGCGGCGGGTGGTGGGGCCGCGGATGGTGGAGCGGATCGCCGACCGCGCCGAGCACGACACGGGGGCGGTGATCGGCTCCTTCCTCTTCGGCTGCCTGCTGGGGAGCACCGCGACCGTCGGGCGGCTGATCGGCGTGCCGCTCGACATCCGGCACGTCTCGTTCGCGGCGGCGAACCTCGCCTACGCGCTGACGACCCTCGGGCCGTCGGTGCGGCCGGGCGAGTTCGCGGTCGCCGCGCTCGGCGTGGCGCTGATCGGCGTGGTGAACCTGGTGGTGAGCTTCGCGCTCGCGCTGCGGGTGGCGCTGCGGTCGCGCGGTCTCGGGCCGGACGACACGCGGGGGCTCACGCGGCGCGTGCTGCGGCGGTTCGTCGCGGCGCCGCTCGACTTCGTGCGGCCGCCGCGGTAGCGCCGGCGGCCGGTCGCGGCGCTCAGTCGAGCGCCGCCGCGAACTCCCGGACGATCTCGCCCGCCGGCCGCACGTCGTGGATGCCCGCCACCGACTTGCCGGCCTGCCAGTAGTCGGTCCGCGTGTCGGACGACGAGAGCGACTTCTTGAGCCGCCGCACCGAGTTGAGCGCGTACCAGGTGCGCATCCAGTGCTTCGTGCGCCGTCCCTTCAGCATCCACCGGGCGAACCACCCGGCCGAGGTGCCGAGCCGCGCGATGTAGTCGTTCCGGATCACCGCCACCGGCACGCCGGTGAGCCGCTCGGTGAGGACGATGTCCTCCTCGTCCGCGTCCACGATCGCCTGCTTGTAGGCGTCGCTCGCCGTGCACTCCGTGGTGGCGATGAAGCGCGTGCCGAGCTGCACGCCCGCGTACCCCATCCGCAGGTGCCGCGTGAACTCGGCCGGCGTGCCCACGCCGCCCGCCGAGACGACGGGGAGGCCGAAGGGCCGGAGCTCGTCGAGGAGTTCCTCGGGCGACTGGCGGCCCGCGTGGCCGCCGGCGCGCGCGTTGACCGCGATGAGGCCGTCCACGCCGCCGTCCACGCCCTTCTGCGCCCACTTCCGCTCGGTGACGTCGTGATAGACGACGCCGCCCACCGCGTGCACCCGCTCGCAGACCCACCGGGGGTTGCCGAGCGAGGTGAGGAAGAAGCGGACCCCCTCCTCGAGCGCGATGTCGATCCACTGCGTCATCCGCTCGCGGTAGAGCTTGTTGTTCCCCTCGATGAGCGCGTTGAAGCCGATCGGCTTGCGCGTGCGGGCGCGGATGGCGCGGAGGCCGGCGCGGAACTCATGGCCGTGCACGTAGGTGAGCGCGATCGGCTGCACGATCCCGAGCCCGCCCGCCTCGCTCACCGCGGCGACCAGCTCGGGGTTGGAGCAGGGGTACATGGGCCCGCAGACGAGCGGGACGGCGATGCCGGCGTGCTTCGTGAAGGGGGTCTCCATCATCGGGCCGCCCGCTCGGGGCCGAGCCGCCAGGTGACGCGCGCCCGCGCGACGACGGCGCCGCTGCGGTCGAGGCACTCGCTCACCACCTCGAACGCGCGGTCCTCGGTGACGGTGGGGACCTCGACGCGGCTCACGGCGCGGATGGTGCCGCGCGCCTTCTTGAGGTACTCGATCCTGAGGTCGGTCACGATGCCGCGCACGCCGTCGGGGAGCCCGGCCATCATCGCGAGCCCGCTCGCCATCTCGGCGACGTTCATCAGGGCGATCGCGTGCACCGAACCGAGGTGCTGCCGGTTGGAGCGGCGGTCGGGGATCTCGACCTCGGCGCGGCCGGGTTCGAGGACGCGGATGCGCGGGCCGACGGAGCCGGAGTAGGGGACGATGAACGAGAAGACCTGCGCGAAGAGCCACTGGCCGCCGGGGAGCGGGCTCAGCTGGCGCCAGAGCTTCAGGAGGCGGCGGCCGGGGGAGGACATGCGGGAAAGATAGGCCCGCGGCCCGCGGAGGGGACGTCGGCGGACCGTGTAGTTTCCAGTGTCGCCGGACCAGACCCTCGCACCGACCGCCGTGACCGACCCGACGCCCGTCCCGCCTGCAGCCCCCGTGCCGCCCTTCGCCGAGAAGCGCCCCGTGACCACCGTGCTGCACGGCGAGGTGCGCGTGGACGACTACGCGTACTTCAAGGACCGGGACGACCCGGCCACCATCCCGTACCTCGAGGCCGAGAACGCGTACACCGACGCGATGACGGCCCACACGAAGGAACTCCAGCAGGCGCTCTACGACGAGATGCTGGGGCGGATCAAGGAGGACGACAGCCAGGTCCCCGTCCACCGCGACGGCTGGTACTACTACTCCCGCACCGAGAAGGGAAAGGCGTACCCGATCTTCTGCCGCCGGCGCGGGTCGCTGGAGGCGCCGGAGGAGATCTACCTCGACCAGAACGCCGAGGCCGAGGGCCACGAGTTCCACCAGCTCGGCGGGCTGGAGGTGAGCCCCGACCACACGCGGCTCGCGATCCTCGAGGACACCACCGGCTACGAGGACTTCACGCTCCGCATCCGCGACCTCACCACGGGGCGCTGGCTCGAGGACCGGATCGAGAAGCTGAGCTGGGGGCTCGCCTGGGCGAGCGACGGGCGCACGCTGTTCTACATGACCCCCGACGCCGCCAAGCGCGGCGACCGGGTGTGGCGGCACCTGATCGGCACCGGGCGCGAGCAGGACGTGCTCGTGTACCAGGACGACGACGTGCTGTTCAACGTCGGCGTGCACCGCTCGCGCGACGGGCGGTGGATCCTCATCTCGTCGGGGTCGTTCACGCAGAGCGAGTGGCACGTGATCCCCGCCGACCGGCCGACGGAGCCGCTGCGCACCATCGCGGCGCGGCGGCCGGGCGTGGAGTACGAGATCGAGCCCGGCGAGGGCGTCTTCCACATCGTGACCAACCTCGGCGCGCGCAACTTCAAGGTCGTCACGGCGCCGGTGCAGACGCCGGGGCCGGACCACTGGGTGGACTGGCTGCCGCACCGCGAGGACGTGTTCGTCGAGGGGGTCATCGCGTTCCGGCAGCACCTGGTGGTGATCGAGCGGCGCGAAGGGCTGCGGCGGCTCTGCATCCATCCGGTGGACGCGGC
>JAIBBJ010000022.1 GCA_019694735.1 Gemmatimonadaceae bacterium
GGCGTCGTCTTCGGCACCGTCGGCCTGCTGATCCTCGTCGCCCTGTGGACCGGCCCGACGCTCGCCGAGCAGTCGGGCGAGCTGAGGACCAAGCTCCCGGAGGCGGTGAACAAGCTCGAGGCGTACCTCGCCGAGCGGCAGCCGGCGCTGCTCGACCTCCTCGCGCCGAAGGACACGGGAACGGCGCCCGCGGCACCCAACGCGGCACCCAACGCGGCACCCAACGCGGCACCCGCCGCGACCACCCCGGCCGTCCCCGCCGCGGCCACGACGCCCGCGCCTGCCGCTTCCAGCGGCCGTCTCATCACCGCGATGCAGGGCCGCTCCGGCGACCTCTCCTCGCTCGCGCTCGGCGTGCTGCAGTCCACGCTCGCCGTCTTCGCCGCGGCGCTCCTCGTCGTCTTCACCGCCGTCTACATCGCCGCCGACCCCGACACCTACCGGCGCGGCATCCTGCTGCTCATCCCGAACTACCGGCGCGACCGGGTCGCCGAGCTGCTCGACGCCCTCGGCGGCGCACTCAAGACCTGGTTCGCCACCCAGCTCATCGCGATGCTCGTCATCGGCGTCGTGACGACCATCATCCTCGCGCTCATCGGCGTGCGCGGCGCGCTCCCGCTCGGCGTGATCGCCGGCATCTTCGAGTTCATCCCCAACGTCGGCCCCACCCTCAGCGCCGTCCCGGCGATCCTGATGGGGCTCGTGGACTCGCCGCAGATGGCGCTCACCGTCGCCGGCGTGTACTGGGGGATCCAGTTCCTCGAGAACAACCTGCTGATCCCGTACCTGATGTCGGAGCAGCTCGACCTGCCGCCGGCGCTCACGCTCATCACGCAGGTGGTGATGGCGACGGTGTTCGGGTTCCTCGGGCTCTTCGTCGCGATCCCGCTCCTCGCGACCATCGTGGTGATGGTGCGCATGCTGTGGATCGAGGACGACCTGCCGCCGCTGCCGACCATCGAGTACCCGGCCGCGCGGCGCACGCAGCTGCTCCGGATGCTCCCCGACCTCGACGAGCCGCCGGCGAAGTGAGCGCGCGTTGATCGTCCGCACGCGACTCGGCGTGGTGGGCTGCGACATCGCCGGCGACGGCGTGCCGCTCGTCTGGCTGCACGGCTACCCGCTCGACCGCACGCTCTGGGCGCCGCAGCTCGCGGCGGCCCTCCCCGGCGTGCGGCAGGTCGCACCCGACCTCCCCGGCTTCGGCGGGAGCGCGCGCCTCCCGGAGCGCTCGTTCGACGCATGGGCGGACTGGGTGGCCGCACTGCTCGACGCCCTCGCGATCGAGCGCTGCATCCTCGGCGGCCTCTCGATGGGCGGCTACCTCGCCTTCGCCTGCTGGCGCCGGCACCCGTCGCGCATCCGCGCGCTCGTCCTCGCGGACACGCGCGCCGGGCAGGACAGCGCGGAGGCGCGCGCACGGCGCGAGGAGAACCAGCGCCTCCTCGAGACGCAGGGCGTCGGCGCGCTGGCCGAGCGGCTGCTCCCCGGCATGGTGGGACGGACCACGCGCCGCGAGCGGCCCGAGGTGCCGGCCGCGCTCGATGCGATGATGCGCCGTGCCGACCCGGCCGCCGTGGGCGATGCCCGCGAGGCGCTCATCGGCCGCGACGACTCGGCCCCGAGCCTCCCGACCATCACCGTGCCCACCCTCGTGCTCTGCGGCGACGAGGACGCGCTCACCCCGCTCGCCGAGTCGCGCGCCCTGGCGGACGCGATCCCCGGCGCCCGGCTCGCCGTGGTGCCGCAGGCCGGGCACTGCAGCAACCTGGAGCAGCCGGCGGTGTTCAATGCCTTGCTCTCGGAGTTCTTGGTGGCGACCATTCGGACTCACCCGACCTGACCCCGGACCGACCCCTGACGAAGCCCTCCTCCAGCGCCCCGGCCGCGACCAGCTCCGCGGAGCAGACCCCGGCCGCCCGCATCGGCGCGGTGCTCTTCCGCAACCGCGGCTGGCTCCCGGTGCCGTTCCTCCTCGTGCCCCTGCTCGCCCCGGGGGTGAACGACCCGCGCACCACGCTCATCGGTGCGATCCTCATGGTACTCGGCGAGAGCTGGCGCCTCTGGGGCGTCGCCACCGCCGGCACCGTCACGCGGCGCCGCTCGCGCGACGTGCAGAAGCTCGTGAACCACGGACCCTTCGCGTGGAGCCGCAACCCGCTCTACGTCGGCAACTTCCTCATCTGGATGGGCGTGATCACGCTCTCCGGCGTGCTCTGGTTCATCCCGGTCGCCATCCTGCTCTTCGCGGTCGAGTACTTCTACATCGTCCGCTACGAGGAGGGGGTGCTCGAGAGCATCTTCGGCCGGCAGTACCTCGACTACAAGGCGCGCACCCCGCGCTGGATCCCGCGCCCGCCGGCCGGCGGCAGCGGCGGCGAGTTCCACTGGGCCGAGGCGTGGCGCTCCGAGCTCTCGACGTTCGGGCAGTACATCATCATCCTCGGGCTCTTCTGGGCGAAGGACCGCTGGTTCCCGGGCGGCATCCTCGGCTAGGTCGCTTTCCCCGGACGCGCGAGAGGGCGCTCACCCTGGTGGTGAGCGCCCTCTCGCATTCCCGCCCGTGCGCCCGGCGATCCGGGCGGCGCCCCGCTTTCAGCGCGACGGCCGGCCCGGCTTCGGGTCCTTCTTGAACGCCTCGCGGTTGAGCGCGATGTACTGCTTGAGGTTCGCCGGCACGTCCTCCTCCGGGAAGATCGCGGTCACCGGGCACTCCGGCTCGCACGCACCGCAGTCGATGCACTCGTCGGGGTGGATGTAGAGCATCTCCGGCCCCTCGTAGATGCAGTCCACCGGGCAGACGTCCACGCAGGACTTGTCCTTGGTGTTGATGCAGGCTTCGGTGATCACGTACGGCATGGCATCCTCGGTGGGTGTGCGGACGGCGTGGGACCGCCGTGCAAGATAACAGTCAACGGACGGCCCGTCAGCCCGGCGCGTCACCACAGGGCCGCGCGCTGGACACTGCCGGACACCTCCGGATAATTCCACGCGTGCACCTCTCCATCAATGGCCGGTCCCTCCCCGTGGCCCCCGCCGGGTCCACGACGCTCCTCGACCTGCTGCGCGACACGCTCGGGCTCGTCGGCGCCAAGCGCGCCTGCGACCGCGGCGAGTGCGGCGCGTGCACCGTGCTCGTGGACGGCCGGGCGGTGTACGCCTGCCTCACCCTCGCGCACCAGTGCGAGGGCCGGGACGTGCGCACCGTCGAGGGGCTCGGCACCACCGACGCCCCGCACCCGCTGCAGGAGGCGTTCGCCGCGGAGGACGCGGCGCAGTGCGGCTTCTGCACGCCGGGCCAGCTGATGGCTGCGGCAGCGCTGCTCGCCGAGTGCCCGGATCCCACCGACGCCGAGATCGTTGCCGCGATGAGCGGGAACCTCTGCCGCTGCGGCACCTACCCGAAGATCGTGCGCGCCGTGCGCCGCGCGGCCGCCGCGCTGCGCGACACGCGGCCCGACGTATCCATCGGCGCAGCGAGCGGCGCGCCCAACCGCGCGCCCAACGGCGCGAACGGCGGAGCCGCGCATGGCTGACGCGAAGCGGCGGTTCATCACCACGACCGTCGAGGTCGAGGGCCGCACCGAGGAACGCGTGGTCGAGGTGCCGGCGTTCGAACCCGCGCCGTGGGGTGCGGACGCGCCGCTCACGCACGTGGGCGCCCGCGCCCGCCGCGCCGACGGCCTGCTCAAGGCCGCGGGACGCCCCGGGTACACCACCGACCTCCGCCGCCCCGGCCAGGCGTACGCCGCCTTCGTCCGCGCGCGCGTGCCGCGCGGCCGCGTCGTCGCGATCGACGTCACGGCGGCGCGCGCGCATCCGGGCGTGCTCGACGCGCTGCTCCACGCCGACGTGCCCGCCCGCACGCGGCTCTTCGACCCCGAGGTCACCTACGCGGGTCAGCCGGTCGCGGCGGTGTGCGCGGAGACGCAGGAGGCGGCCGACGCCGCGGCCCGCCTCGTCCGCGTCACCATCGAGCCGCTGCCGTTCGCCGTGACCGTCGAGCAGGCGCTCGCGGGCGGCCCGGTCCGCCCGCGCCTCGACGCCAACGTGATGAACGGCAAGCCCGAGGTCGTCGAGCGCGGCGACGTCGCCGCGGCACTCGCCGCGGCGGAGGTGGTCGTCACGCGCGAGGTCACCACGCCGTGCGCGCTGCACTCGGCGATGGAGCCCCACGCCGCCGTCTGCGAGTGGGAGGGATCGAAGCTCACCGTCTGGGAGAGCACACAGGGGATCTTCCGCGTCCGCGACGGCGTGGCGCGCGCCCTCGGGATCCCGCTCACCGACGTGCGCGTCGTCTGCGAGGCGATGGGCGGCGGCTTCGGCGCGAAGAACTACGCCGGCAGCCACACCTATGCCGCCGCCCTCCTCGCGCGGCGCCTCGGCCGCCCCGTGATGTGCGCGGTGGACCGCGAGGCCGAGCAGGTGGACACCGGCAACCGCCCGAGCGCGTGGCAGAAGGTCACCCTCGGCGCGCGGAAGGACGGCACGCTCGTCGCGATCGACCTCGAGGCGCGCATCCCGCTCGGCATCGGCGGCTGGGAGGGCGGCCCGGGCGACCTCTTCCACGAGATGTACGCCTGCCCCAACGTCCGCACGCACGAGACCTTCGCGTTCGTGAACACCGCGGCGATGGCGGCCTTCCGCGCGCCCGGCCACGCCGAGGGCGCCGTCGCGCTCGAGATCGCGATGAATGCGCTCGCCGCTGCGCTCGGCATGGATCCGCTCGCGCTGCGGCAGCGCAACCTTGCGACGCGCGACCAGAAGAAGGACCGCCCGTACACCGGCAACCGCCTCGCCGAGTGCTACGCCGAGGGGGCGCGCCGCTTCGGCTGGCCCGACGCCGCGCACCGCGGGCCCGACCGCGCTCCCGACCGTGCGCGCCCGCACGTGAGGCGCGGCGTCGGCGTGGCGGCGCAGGTGTGGAGCACCGGCGGCGGCCCACCGTGCTACTGCACCGTGCGCTTCAACAGCGACGGCAGCGTGGACGTGATGGCCGGCTCCCAGGACCTCGGCACCGGCACGCGCACGGTCCTGCAGCAGGTCGCCGCCGAGGCGCTGGGGCACGCGCTCGACCAGGTGCGCGCGGTCATCGGCGACACCGCGAGCGCGCCGTACGCCGGCAACTCGTGGGGCTCGATGACCGTCGCCTCGCTCGCGCCGGCCGCGCGCATGGCCGCCGAGGACGCGCGCCGCTCGCTGCTGGAGGCCGCGGCCGGCCTCCTCGGCGTACAACCCGGCGACCTCGAGACGCGGGATGGCCGCATCACCGTGCGCGACACCGACCGCTCGATGACCTTCGGCGAGGTCACGCGCAAGCTCGGCAACGTGATGATCCAGGGGCACGGGTCGCGCGGGCCGAACCCGCAGGACGCGTCGATCGTGACCACCGGCGCGCAGTTCGCGGAGGTGGAGGTGGACACGGAGACCGGCGTCGTGCGGGTGCTGCGCATCGTCGCGGTGCACGACGCGGGGCGCATCGTGAACCCCACGCTCGCCGAGAGCCAGCTCGAGGGCGGGATCATCCAGGGGCTCGGCTTCGCGCTCTTCGAGGAGCGCCGGCTCGACGCGCGCATGGGACTGCCGCTCAACGTCGGGCTGCACGACTACAAGATCCCGACCCTCGCCGACATCCCCGTGATCGACGGGCACTTCCTCGACGGGGCCGATCCGCAGGCGAACCACACCGGGGTCCGCGGGATCGCCGAGCCGGCGATCATCCCCACGGCGCCGGCGATCGCGGGCGCGGTGGCCGACGCGCTCGGCGTGGAGGTCAACGACCTGCCGCTCACGCCGTGGCGCGTGCTCGCCTCACTCGCGCCAGGGCGGCGGTGAGCCCGGCTTCCGCTTGAGCTTGGGGTTGTGCCGGTAGAGTGTCGCCGTGCGGCCGATGGTCTGGATGACCTCGGCGCCGAGCTGCCCCGCGAGCAGCTGCGCGAGCTCCTTGGCGCTGCCGTCGGCGGACTTCGTGAGCTGGATCTTCACGAGCTCGCGCGTGCGCAGCGCGTCGTCGAGCGCGTCGCCGAGCGTCTGCGTGAGCCCTTCCTGCCCGACGTGGATCATCGCGCGCAGGCGGTTGCATTCCGAGCGGAGCGCCGCGCGCTCCTTGCCGGTCATCGTCATCGTTCCTTCCCCTCGCGGCGCAGGTAGGGCAGCGGGTTCACCGGGGCGCCGTCCCACCAGCGGCCGTTGGCCCCCATGCGCATCAGCTGGAAATGCAGGTGCGGCGTGTCGGCGGGCGCGTTGCCCGTGGTGCCGACCGAGCCGATGAGCTGGCCCCGCTTCACCCGCTGCCCCTCGGCGAGGCCGTACTTCCACTCGTCGAGGTGCGCGTAATAGTACACGAACCGCCGCTCGGGGTCGGCGATGTAGATGACCTTGCCGCCGAGCTCGTTGCGCGTGATGCGCAGGATCACGCCGTCGTCGGCCGAGAGGACGCGGGTGCCCCTGGGCGCGAGGATGTCGAGCGCGAGATGCGCGCGGCCCCCGGAGCGCGGGGCGTTGTAGGTGTCGCGGAGCTGCGTGCGCCGCACCCCCTGCACCGGCACCATCAGGTCGCGGCCGCGCAGGTACTCGGCCTCGGTCATCGGGCCGGGGCGCGTGTCGGCGCGGCCGCCGGCACAGGCCGAGAGGGAGGCGGCGGCGAGGGCGAGAGTCGGGAGCAGGGTGCGGAGGCGCATCCACGGTACACGAGCGCACGGGCGGGTCGGTCACGCGCCGTGGAACCCGGACCGGCGCGCGCCGATTGGTCGGGCAACCGGCCATCGGTGAGGCATCGCCCCACCCGGCTTCAAGGTTCTCCCGATGCCGGGCGCGACGGGTGGCGGCGACGATATATACATGTATTCAACTATCGAGACATATCGTAACGCGGCGACGTACGACCAGATGGTCGCCGCCGCGCAGAAGAACGCCGAGCTCCTCGCGGTGGCGCGGCGCAACGCGCGCATCCCGGATGAGTACGTGCTCCGGATCGCCGCGACGGGGCGCCCCTGGCACCTCCTCAGCGTGACCGAGGACTGGTGTGGCGACAGCGCCAACACGCTCCCGTGGGTGGACGCGCTCGCCGCCGCGGTGCCGGGGATGACGCACCGGATCATCCGCCGAGACGAGCATCTCGCGCTGATGGACGCGCACCTCACCAACGGGCGCTCGCGCGCCATCCCGATCGTGCTGCTGCTCGACGAGCAGCTCGCGGAGCGGGCGTGGTGGGGCCCCCGGCCGCGTGAGATGCAGGCGTGGTTCGAGGGCGCGGAGGCGCAGGCACTGCCGAAGGACGAGCGCTACAAGGTGCTCCGCACGCGCTACGCGCGGGACCGCGGGCGCGCGATCCTCGAGGAGCTCACCGCGATGATCGAGCGGGCGGCCGCTCAGGCGCCCGAGGCAGCGCTCGCCACCGGCAGCGCCGCCTCGTAGGCGTACACGCGGTCGCGCGCGCGGCCCGTCACCTCGCGCGCGATGCCGGCGGCGACGAGCCGCTCGAGCGCATCCGCGGCGGCTGGCCGCGACGTACCGAGCGCATCGGCGAGGCGCGGCATCGTCGTGACGAGCTCGGCCTCGAAGTGCCCGAGCGCCCGGCGGGCGGCGATCGCCGCGCGGCCGAGCGCGTCGAGGGCGGCGTCATCGGTGTCGCGGCGCCGCCAGGCGACGTCGAGCGCGCGCCGCACCGCCCGCGCGCGTTGCGCGAGGGCTGCGAGCCCGAGCACCGTCCACGGCCCCTCGTCGCCTTCGCGCCAGGCCGCGCGCGCCGCCTCCGCGTCCGCATCGGGCACGTCGCCGAAGGGGAGGAAGCGCACGCGGTCAGTGCGGCCGCCCGCACAGAGCACGAGCGCCGCTCCGGCTTCGGCGACGTCGCGCGCCGGTGCCCAGGCGGCTGCCTCGAGCGCGCGTGCGATCACGGCGCGCCCGCGCCCAGTTTCTCGCCAGGTCGCTTCCAGCCGCGCCCGGTCGGTGTAGGTTGCAAGGGTGGGGGCGACCACGGCGAACCGCTGCGACGTGAGCGGCGCACCGCCGCGGACGCGCCGCTCCTCCGTCTCGAGCAGCACCCGCCACTGCAGCGCCGCGGCCGGTAGCGCGGCGTCGTGGAGCGGGTCGGCCGCGGCAGCCAGGACGACGTCGAGCGGCAACGCGCGCTCCCGGTCGCCGATTCGGGTGAGTTCGCGAACGGCCGCCAACCGGAGGGCGGCGCCGAGCGCCGGGCAGCCGGTGGCGGCGAGCACCTCGATTCGTCCGAGCTCATCGGCGGCGTCTTCGAGCAGGGCCGAATCAAGCATAAGCATAATTGTACGTCAAAATCTGTCTTTGACAAGCAGGCGTTAGAATGTGAATCGCAACAACACCCGATTTGAGAAATATTATGCGACTCAATTCTTCCTTTGCTGGACTCGCATCGGCCGTCGCACTCGCCGCCAGCCTGCCGGCCCAGACCGCGACGCCCTCGGCTAACGCGACGCCCTCCGCCGCCAGCGCGTCGGCGCCCGTAGCCCCCGCGGGGTACGCCGCCCACCGGGTCTACGACACCAGGAAGAAGCGATTCATCGACTTCGAGACCATGACCGCCCGGCTCGCAACGGCGGACGTCGTCTTCCTCGGCGAGCAGCACGATGATCCGCGGACGCACCAGCTCCAGGCCGCCGTGCTCGAGGGCGTCGCCCGCCGCCATCAGGGGCCCGTGGTCCTCGCGCTCGAGATGTTCGAGCGCGACGTGCAGGGCTCCCTCGACGCCTACCTCGCCGGCACGATGGCCGAGCCCGACTTCCTCGCCGCGTCGCGCCCGTGGGGGAACTACCGCACCGATTACCGGCCGCTGGTCGAGTTCGCGAAGGCCAAGGGCTGGCCGGTCGTCGCCGGCAACGTGCCGCGCCGTCTCGCGTCCGTGGTGGCCCGCCGCGGCCTCGCCGCGGTCGACAGCCTCCCCGCCGCCGACCGCGCGTTCGTCGCGCGCGACCTCAAGTGCCCGCGCGACGGCTACTGGGAGCGCTTCAAGGCCACGATGGGCGACATGAGCGGCCACGGCATGCAGCTCACGCCCGAGCAGGCCGACCAGATGGTCTGGCGCACCTACGAGGCCCAGTGCGTGAAGGACGAGACGATGGGCGAGGCGGTGGCCGCGGCGCGCACCGCGCGCAACGCGCTCGTGATCCACGCCAACGGCTCGTTCCACTCCGACTACCGTTGGGGCACGGCCGAGCGCGCCAAGTGGCGCCTCCCCGACGCACGGATCGCCGTGGTGAGCTTCGTCCCGGTGGAGGACCTCGACACCGTGGACGGCCGCCCGCAGCGGAAGCTCGGCGACTACGTCGTCTTCACGCTCGCGACACCCAAGCCGGCCGCTGCCACCGCGCCCTGAGGCGCGGCCTCCCCTAGGACCCGATGTACCACGACGGGGCGCCCGCGAGCGGGCGCCCCGTCGTGCATCCGTCCGCTACATGTCCTCCCAGACGAACCCGGCCGCGAGGCGCGTGAAGCGCTTCCGCGTGACGTCGAACCGCAGCAGCGTCGTTCCGCCCGCACGGAAGGTGCGGCCCACCGCCGCCACGTCGTCCACGCCGTCGCCATCCACGTCCACGGCGTGCAGCAGGTCGTGCACACGGAAACGGCCATCATCCACCGTCACCGGCGCGACCGCGCCCAGCGAGTCCACGAGGACGAGCTTCTCGCGGGCCCACTCGGCGCCGTTGGCGCGCAGGCTCACCGCGAGGAGCACGCGCCAGGGACCGAAGCAGCCGGGGGCGCGCGACGACGACGCGGTCACGCGCCTGGCGAGCCGCTCGTAGATCGGCGGCCCGAGCGCGCGCAGCACCTGCTCCAGCGAGTCGCGCACCGCACCGACGCGCGCCGCGAGCGGGCCCGCGACCGGCGCGCGCACGCAGGGCGCCACCCCGGCCGGCGTCGCCCGGAGCGCGGGCGTGGGCTCGGCCACCGGCGCCGGCGACGCCGCCGAGGGCTCGCGGTACGCCGACGCGGCGACCGTGGCCTTCCCCTGCACGGCGCTGTCGAGCTGCGCGCTCCCCGCGAGCACCAGCACCACGCGCCCGTTCCACGTGTCGAACGCGGTGCCGCGCACGCGCTCGGTGCCCCACGGCGCGCGCAGCGTGAAGGTGGTGCCGAGCTTCACCGGCGAGAGCTGCGCGACCGCCTCACGGTACGCCTGCGCCACCGCGGAGTCCTTCCGCACCTCGAGGTCCACGCGGCCGATGTCGAGCAGCATCCGCTTGCCGCGGCTCGCGGCGACGAACCAACTTTCGCCGACCGGCGAGAACACGAGGAACGGGCGCACGCTGTCGGGGCGCACGGGTGCGCTCGCCTGGGGCGCCGCCACCGGCGTCGCGCTCGGCTGCGCGAGCACGGGGCGCGCGGCCAGCAGAAGCAGCAGCATCGCGGCGGTCGCCACGCCCGCCGTCATCCGATCCCTCCGAGAGTCCGTTCGCATCGCGCGGAAATATGTCGAGCTTCACCTACCAACGCCCGGCCACACTCCCTGACGCCCTCGGTGCCCTCCGCACCCCGGGCGCGCGCGCGCTGGGCGGCGGCACCGACCTCCTCCCCTGCGTGGACGAGGGGGTCGTGACGCTCGCGACGGCCGTGGACGTGCGCGACCTCCCCGAGCTGCAGGGGATCCTCGTCCGCGCCGACGGCTCGGCGCGCATCGGCGCCGGGGTGCGGCTCGCCGACCTCGCCTCGCACGCGGGCATCCGCGCCGCGTTCCCCGCGCTCGCCGAGTCGGCGGGCGCGGTCGGGAGCCCCGCGCTGCGCAACATGGGCACGCTCGGCGGCAACCTCGGCCAGCGGATGCGCTGCTGGTACTTCCGGCGCGGCGTCGCCTGCTTCAAGAACGGCGGCGACCGCTGCGCGGCGTACGCCGGCGAGCACGAGCTGCACGGGATCATCCCCAGCGGCACCTGCCACGCCGTGCATCCGTCGGATCCGGCGGTGGCGCTCGAGGTGCTCGGCGCGAGCGTGGAGATCGCGGGCCCGGACGGCACACGGCGCGCCGGCATCGCGGCACTCTACGACGGCGCGGCGAGCGACCCCGCGAAGGAGCTGATGCTCGCGCCGGGCGAGCTCGTGGTGGCGGTCGAGTTGCCGGCCGAGGCGTCGGGCGGGGTGCAGCACTGGGAGAAGGTGATCCAGCGCGGCGCGTGGGACTTCGCGCTCGTCTCGTGCGCGGCCGCGCGCCGGCGCGACGGGAGCGTCCGGATGGCGCTCGGCGGCGTCGGGCTCGGGCCGTGGCGCATCGCACACTCGGTCGAGGAGGACGTCGCGTCGGGCGGGCTCGACGCCGACAGCATCGACGCGCTCGCGGAGCGCGCACTGTACGACGCGG
>JAIBBJ010000167.1 GCA_019694735.1 Gemmatimonadaceae bacterium
GAGCGCGACTGGGGCCGGCTGCTCCGCGTGATGGGATTCCTCGGCACCTGGGTCGCCGTGGCGCTCGCGATCGGCCTGCAGGACGCGGCGGCCGTCCCCGCCCGACCGCACCCGCGCCGCCGCGCGTTGCTGCTGGTCGCCGCGCCGGCGATCGCCGGCGCGCTGGCGGAGGTGCTGAAGATCGTCATCCGCCGTGAGCGCCCGGCGCTGCACGACGGGCTCCACGCCTTCCGGCCCTGGAGCGACCGCCCGTTCGGTGGTGCCGGCCTCTCGCTGCCCAGCTCGCACGCCGCGGTCGCCTTCGGCGGCGCGGCGATGCTCGCGATCCTGTTCCCGCGCGCCCGTTGGGTGGGCTGGACGCTCGCCGTCGGCTGCGCCCTGTCGCGGATGATGGCCCACGCCCACTTCGCGAGCGATGTCGTGCTCGGCGCGTTCGTCGGGTGGGTGGTGGCGTGGAGCCTCGCGCGCCGGTGGCCGGCGACCTGAGCCGCCGCCGTTGCGGTCATGGTGCCCCACGAACGCCCGGCCGGTCGACGCGTTGCTGGTCCAGTTCGAGCAGGTCGTGGCAGGGCGAGGCGGCGCATCGGGCACTCCGGGGCGAAGGGTGCGCGAACCTGTCCGGCGGGCGGTGCCCTCGCCAGCATCCGGTGACGTTCCGTGTGCCGCGACCGAGACTACATTCCCGGTCCCCCCACCCCCCGATCGGTCCCCCGGCAGGAGTCCCCCGTGGCGAGAGCCAAGCGCAGGAGCCGTCCCGTCTCGCGGAAGGTGATCGAGGCCGCTGCCCCCGACACCCCGACGACGCTCACCGGGCAGGCCGAGGACTACCTCAAGGCCATCTACGAGCTGGAGCAGCGGGGGAGTGCCGCGGGCACCAACGACATCGCGGCCCGGCTCGGCATCGCCGCCGCGAGCGTGAGCGGGATGATCCAGCGGCTCGCGCGGCTCGGGATCGTGCATGCGGAGCGCTACCGCGGGGCGCGGCTCACCACGACCGGGCGCGTCGCCGCGCTGCGGCTCATCCGGCGGCACCGGATCATCGAGTGCTACCTGGTCGAGCGCCTCGGCTACGGCTGGGACGATGTGCACCACGAGGCCGAACGGCTGGAGCACGCGGCCAGCGACGAGCTGATCGCGAAGATGGCCGAGGCGCTCGGCGATCCGACCGAGGACCCGCACGGCGCGCCGATCCCGACGGCGGAGGGCGAGGTTGACGAGACGCGGCTGGCGAGCATCGCGGACCTGGGGGCAGGCGAGCGGGCGACGGTCGTGCGGGTCTCGGACCGCGACCCGGCCTTCCTCCGGTACCTGGCGGAGATGGGGATCCGCCCCGGGGCCCAGGTCACGGTCCTCGAGAAGTCGCCGTTCGACGGGCCGGTCCGGCTCCTCGTCGACGGGGTGGAGTACGGGGTGGGAACTGCTGCGGCGGGGCAGGTATTCGTGAAGCTGAAGCCGGAGTAGTTCACCCGTCAATCATCCTGCCGGAGCCGTACCCGATGAAGCGCTGGATCCCGACCCTCGCCCTGGTCCCCGTCCTCGCCGCCGCCGCGACCGCCCTCGACCTCAAGGATTACGTCCGGGACGAGCCGCACTCCCAGATCAACTTCGTCGCCGAGTCGCGGCTGGTGGACGCGCACGGGACGTTCGACCGCTGGACCGCCGACATCAAGTTCGACCCGACCAAGGTCGAGGCGACCCAGCTGGTGATCACGATCGACGCGAAGAGCATCAACACGCGCATCGAGATGCGCGACAACCACCTCCGCAGCAACGACTTCTTCGCCACCGACTCGTTCCCGACCATCACCTTCCGGTCGGCGTTCGTGAACAAGCTTTCCGAGGACCGGCTCAACATCACCGGCGACCTCACGATCCGCGGCCGGACGAAGCGGATCACCATCCCGGCGCGGCTCGTCTTCTTCGATGCGCAGCGCAATGTCGGCCGCGTGAAGGGCGAGGTGACGGTGGACCGCACGGACTTCGGCGTCTCGTTCAACCCGCCGGTGAACCCGGTGAACAACGAGGTGCAGATCCAGTTCGACGTCGCCTTCAAGGCCAAGTGACGTCCTGACCGGCGCCGTGCCGGCGGACCGCGGGGCGGGCCCGGAACGGGCCCGCCCCGCGTATCGTTCGACCATCGTGCGTCAGCCTCCCTCCTCGCGCCCGTCGGCCGCCCGGCGCGCGCATCGCGCCACGATCCGGCTCGTGATGCCTCTCGCGCTGCTCGCCGCGGTGCTCCCGGGTCCCCCCGTGTGCGCGCAGGCGGCGCCGGTGGTGCCGCGCACCGTCACCATCGACGAGCGCCTCGCCGCGGCGGCGGCCCTCGCGGTCGGGGACCGCGTGCTGCTCGCGCCCGAGGCGGGCGGCCCCGGCGACACCGTCACCATCGCGGCGATCACGCGCCGCGGCGCCGACCCGAGTGAGGTCGCGCGGAGCGAGTATCGCGTGCGCCTCCATCTCGACCACCTGCAGCGGCTGGCCGGCACCGGCGATCGCGTCGGCCGGTTCGCGGTCGCCTCGGCGCCCGGCGTCGCGCCCGAGTCGGTGGCCGCGGCGATCGACGCCGCGGCATTCGGCTTCCGCGCCTATCCGGCGGCCGCCGTCGCCATCGAGACCTCGGCGACCTTCCGCGTCGTGAACCGCTTCCACCGCGCGATCGGCATCATCACGATCGTCGCGAGCGCCATCTTCCTGCTCTGCATCACGCTCCTCAAGGTGGACGAGCGCCGGCGCGATGTCGGCGCGCTGCGGCTGCTCGGGCTCTCGCGCGCGACGGTGGTGCGCGCCGTCGTGCTCGAGGCCGCGCTCGTGTCGCTGGTCGGCAGCGCGATGGGCGCCGGGCTCGGCTGGGCCGCGTCGGCGCTCGTCAACTGGCACTACCAGGGCGTGTACGCGACGCCCCTGCGGTTCGCGATCGTGACGCCGGGGATCGTGGCGTTCGCGGTCACGCTCTCGCTCGGGCTCGGCCTCGTCAGCGGCTGGGTGGCGGCGCAGCGGCTCGTGCGGCGCGCGCCGCTGGAGCTCGTCGGCCGATGATCTGGCGCCTCGCGGCCGCGACCCTGCTGCGCCGGCGCGCGCGCACGGCGCTCACCGTCGCCGGCGTCGCCGTGGCGGCGGCGATGCTGCTCGACATGGTGATGCTCGGGTCGGGGATGCGCGAGAGCTTCCGCGGCTTCGTCGAGCAGCAGGGGTTCCAGCTGCGGCTCACGCCGCGCGGCACGATGCCGTTCGACTCCGAGGCCACCGTCGGGGGCGCGGCGCGCCTCGCCGACTCGCTGCGGGCCGCGCCCGACATCGTCGCCGTGGCCCCGCTCCTCGGCACCAAGCTCTTCACGCCGCGCGCCGGCGACGACTCGGTGGTCGCCGGCTTCCTGCTCGGCCTCGATCCGGCGACCCAGGGCGACTATGTGGTCGTCGAGGGGCGCGATCTCGCCGCGGACGACGAGCTGGTCGTCAACGCGAACTGGCTGGCCGCGACCGGCCGGCGGATCGGCGACACGGTCCGGGTGGCGCAGGGCTACGAGCCGCAGGTCCGCCGGTTCCGCGGCGCGCGCACGCTCCGCGTGGTCGGCCGGGCCCGCTTCGTGATGCTCGCCGGCGGCGAGCGCGCGGCCGCGGTGCCGCTCGCCACCGCGCAGGCGATGGGGGGCGAGACGACCCGCGACCGCGTCTCCGTGCTCCTCGTCGCGACGCGGCCAGGGGCCGACGTCGAGGCGGTGCGCGCCCG
Source organism: Gemmatimonadaceae bacterium (assembly GCA_019694735.1). Lineage (GTDB taxonomy): Bacteria > Gemmatimonadota > Gemmatimonadetes > Gemmatimonadales > Gemmatimonadaceae > Pseudogemmatithrix. The sequence continues at coordinate 3,728 of JAIBBJ010000167.1, forward strand.
CATCGAGGCGGGCGAGCCGCGCGTGAGCGCCCTCTCCACCGCGGCCGCGCTCAAGTTCGTGGACGAGCGCCTCAGCTACTTCCGGCAGCTCGCGTTCATCCTCGCGTCGGTGTCGCTCGCCGTCGGGTTCCTGCTGGTGTCCACGCTCGTCACCGTCTCCGTGAACGAGCGGATCGGCGAGATCGCGGTCATGCGCGCGATCGGGGTGGCGCGCGGGCGCATCGTGGCGCAGGTGATGGGCGAGGGGCTGGTGCTCTCCCTCGCCGGTGCCGGGCTCGGCCTCGGCCTGGGCCTCGTCACCGCGCACTGGCTCAACGGCATCCTCGCGGCCTTCCCGGGCCTGCCGGCGGCCTTCGACTTCTTCCGGTTCGAACCCTCGGCGGCGCTGCGCGCGCTCGGGCTCCTCGTGCTCTGCGGCCTCGCCGCCGGCGCGTGGCCCGCGTGGCGCGCCGCCACGCTCCCCATCGCGCGCACCCTGCGCGAGGAGGCGGTGGCATGACCCTCGTCCTCTCGGCGCGCGACGTGCGCCGCGACTATCCCGTGGCCGGCACCCCGGTCCATGCCGTGCGCGGCATCTCCCTCGACGTCCACGCCGGCGAGTGGGTGGCGATCGTCGGCCCGTCCGGGTGCGGCAAGTCCACGCTCCTCAACCTCCTCGGCGCGATCGACCGCCCGAGCGCCGGGTCGATCACCATCGCCGGCCGCGACGTCGCCCGGCTCGGCGACGCCGAGGCGACGCGGTTCCGCCTCACCGGCGTCGGGTTCGTCTTCCAGCGCTTCTACCTGATGCCCACGCTCACCGCGGCCGAGAACGTCGAGCTGCCGATGGCGGAGGCGAAGGTGCCGCGCGTCGAGCGCGAGGCGCGGGCCCGCGAACTGCTCGGCTATGTGGGGCTCGCGGGGCGCGCGGACCACCGGCCGTTCCAGCTCTCCGGCGGGGAGCAGCAGCGCGTCGCGATCGCGCGCGCGCTCGCCAACCGGCCGGCGCTGCTCCTCGCCGACGAGCCGACCGGCGAGCTCGATGCGCGCACCGGTACCGAGGTGATCGCGCTCCTCGACCGCCTCAACCGCGACGGCACCACCATCGTGACGGTCACGCACGACGAGGAACTCGCCCAGGCCGCACGGCGCGTCGTGCACGTGCGCGACGGCGCGATCGTGGATGACGTCGTCCGGCGCCCGCTGCCGCCGGCGGCGCCGGCGGACGGGGCCGCCCGCCGGTGATCGCGCGGCTCGCCCTCCGCGGGTTGCTCGACCGCCCCTGGCGGTCGCTCTTCCTGCTCGGCGGCTTCGGCCTCGGCGTGGGCGTGATGATCACGCTGCTCGCGATCGGCGAGGCGATGGTGCTGCAGTCGCGCGACGAGAAGCTCGTCGGCGGCGGCGACGTCACGGTGCTGCCCGACGGGCTCGATCTCGAGGTGATGAAGACGGGCGGCGTGGGCGGCATGTTCGTCTCGATCCCCAATGCGCGCTTCGTGCACCGGCAGCTCCTCGCGTCGCCGCGGCTCGCCGACCGCGTGCGCGCGGTCGCGCCGCAGACCGACGGGACGCTGCTCTACGTGCGGACGGCGGCGGGCGAGTTCCCGGTGCGGGCGCTCGGCGAGGTGCCGTCCGCGACGCGCGCCGTCGGGGCGGCCCCCACCATCGTCGCGGGCGCGTGGGACGACGACGAGGCCGACCGGCGCTGGCTGCGGCCGACCGACGCCGAGCTCCGCCACGAGATCGACCGCTTCCATCACACGCCCGCGGGACTCGCCGCCGACGAGCGGCCGACCTGGGGCGAGTGGCACTACTTCAACGTGCTCTCGGCCGACCGGAAGCGATGGGCCTTCCTCACGCTCGCCGTCGGCGGCGACGTGCCCGGCGGCGCATGGGGCGGTCAGGTGCTGCTCACGGTCCACGAGGAGGGGCGTCCCGCGCGGCGGTTCGTGCGCCCCGTCGCCGCCCGCGACGTCTCGCTCGACACCGCGCGCGCGAACCTCGCCCTCGGCGGGGACTCCGTCACCGTGCTGCCCGACGGCCGGTACCGCGTCACGGCGCACGCGCGAGAGGCGGCGACCGGTGCGCCCGCGACGATCACGCTCACCGTCACGCCGAGCCCGGGCGCGTACTTCCCGGGTACCTCCATCGGCAGCGACGCGCTCGTCAGTGGGTACGCGGTGCCGGCCCTGCGCGCCGAGGCGGACGGGGAACTGTGCATCGCCGGCCGGTGCGAGCGGTTCGCGGCCGCGCAGGCATACCATGACCACAACTGGGGCGTCTGGCGCGACGTGGAGTGGGAATGGGGGGCGGCGCGGGCCGGGGCGTTCACGCTCCTGTACGGGCGCGTGCTCCGGTCCGGTGCCGACGACGTGCGCGAGCCGCTCTTCGTCTACCTCGTGGATTCGCTCGGCTTCCGGGCACTCTTCCGCCCGCCGGAGATCCGCTACACGGACGGGCGCACCGCGGCCGCCGGCGCGGGCCGCCTCGCCGTGCCGTCCCAGGCGGTGCTGGAGGAGGTCCGCGGCGAGGACACCCTGCGCATCGTCCTCACGGTCGAGGACGCAGTGGCGAGCGATGTGCGGCTCGACCGACGCGGGCCTGCCGCGGCGCGCCGGGCCCGGCCCTGGTTCATCCAGATGAAGGGGCGCGCGCGCCTTGAGGGGCGGCTCGGAGGCCGCCCCCTGGCGGGCGAGGGGACCGGGTTCTTCGAGACCTACCGTTAACGCCCGGGCCCGGCGCACGTTGGTCGGGTACCCGAGCTCCGCCCCCACTGACGATGCGCCCCACGCCCCGCGCCCTCCTCGTGCTCGCCGTCGCCGTCGCCGTCGCGTGCGGCGGCGGCGAGCCGACCGCCGTCGGCCTCCCCACCGAGAAGCCGGACACCGTGACCACGCCGGTGCTGCCGGACACGGCCGGCATCGGCGCGGTGGTCGCTGCGCTCACGATCGATCCCGCGAATCTGCCGAGCTACGCGGTCACGCTGCCGGCGACGTACGGGCCCGCGGTGCTCGCGCGCGAGGACCGCACGGTCGGCAATCCGATCACGGACGGCGGCGCGATGCTCGGCCGCGTGCTCTGGTTCGAGCGCCGGCTCAGCCGCAACGATGGCCTCGCCTGCGCCGGCTGCCACCAGCAGGGGCTCGCCTTCGGCGACACGGCGCGGTTCAGCGCCGGCTTCGCCGGCGGGTTCGCGGGGGCGCACACGATGCGCCTCGCCAACAACCGCTTCAACGAGAACGGCAACCAGTTCTGGGACCGCCGCGCCCCGACGCTCGAGGCGCAGGTCGTCCAGCCGATCCAGAACGCCGTGGAGATGGGCTTCGACGACGCGCACGGCGGGATCGCGGCGGCGCTGGCGAAGGTCCGCGCGGCCCCGTACTACGCACGGCTCTTCAAGCTCGCCTACGGCGACACCGCGATCACCGAGGACCGCGTGCGCCGCGCCCTCGCGCAGTACGTGCGCAGCATGGTCTCGGTGGACAGCAGGTGGGACCGCGCGATCGCCGCGGCACCGGCGGGCGTGCCGTTCGGGCAGCCGCTCGCCGGGCTCACCGCGGAGGAGAACACGGGACTGCAGCTCTTCGTGCTGCCGCCGCCGGCCGGCGGGCTCGGCTGCGCCGGATGCCACGTGCCCCCCACCTTCTCGCTGGCGGGCAACTCGCTGAGCAACGGACTCGACGCGGGCGAGACGCGCATCTTCCGCTCCCCGTCGCTGAAGACCATCGGCATGGGGACGCGCTACATGCACGACGGCCGCTTCGCGACGCTCGAGGAGGTCGTGGAGTTCTACGACAACGGCGTGCAGGCGGGGCCGGCGCTCGACAACCGGCTGCGTGCGGGTCCCGGCGGCGCCCCCCGACGGCTCAACCTGAGCGCGTCGCAGAAAGCGGCGCTGGCCGCGTTCCTGCGCACGCTCGCGGACTCGTCGCTGCAGCACGCGCCCCGCTTCAGCGACCCCTTCCGGCGCTGAGCCCGGCGGCGGCGCCGCCCGGTCAGCGCTCGGGCTGTCGCGCGAGCGCGCGCGACGACACGCTGAGGTAGGCCACGCGGCCGTCGGGTCCGCGCACGAGGAAGAGCGTCTGCGCATCGTCGCCGGTCCCGACGACGATGCGGTCGTCCCCGGCCAGCCGCACCGGCTCGCGCTCCGTGCCCTGGAGCAGCCGCAGCTCGCCCTCCGCCTCGACGATGCGGACGCTCGTGCGTCCCTGCGCATACGTGCCGACGACCTGTGCCCGCTCGGCGGCGGTGCCGATCCGCTCGGCGGGCGTCGCGGGCGCCGGGGCCGGCGGCGCGCCCACCGCACGCGCGACGAGGTCGGTCAGCCCCACCAGCGGCGCGCCGCCGCGGTTGTCGAGCACCACGACGGCCACCTTCCGGTCGGGGAACATCGTCACCATCGCGTCGAATCCGTTGATCGCGCCGCCGTGGCTCCAGACGCGCTGGCCGTCGCGGGTCTCCACCCGCAGGCCGTAGCCGTAGCGTGCCGTCGTGCCGGCGAGGACCTGGTGCCCGGTCGTCATCGCGCGGACCGCGTCCTCCGCCAGCACGCGCTGGCCGTCGATCGTACCGCCGTCCATCAGCATGATCGCGAAGCGTGCGACCTCCTCGGCGCTCGAGAACAGGAAGCCAGCCGCCCACTGGGCCGTGTTCTCCGTGAAGGGCCGCACGATCGCCCCCGGGTTCCCCGGCTGGCCGATGTGGCCCTGCGAGAAGTCCTGCGTCATCGCGGCGAGCGGCCGCAGCGTCGCCCGCGGCATCCCGGTCGGGCGCAGGACGCGCTCCTCGAGCAGGTTGCCGAAGCGGCCCTTGCCCGCCACCTCGGCCACGTAGCCGGCCATCGAGAAGCCGGGGTTGGAGTACGACATCACGCGGCCCGGTTCGGTGAAGAACATCGTGTCGCCCACCTCGCGCATGACCTCGCCGAGCGCGCTCTCTCCCATCCGGCCGTACGCGACGGCGTTGTCGAGCCAGCCGGCGGCGTGCGTCAGGAGCTGGTGCGTCGTCACCGTGCCGACCTTCCGCCCCGTGAGCTCCGGCACGACGCGCCCGATCGGCGCCTGCAGGTCGAGCTTGCCCTCGGCCGCGAGCTGGGCGAGGAGCGCGGCGGTGAACATCTTCGTCACCGAGCCGACGCGGAACAGCGTGCGCGGCGTCACCGCGCGCCCCGTCTCGACGTCGGCGACGCCGTACCCGCGCGAGTACGCGACGCGGCCGTCCACCACCACCGCGACCTGCGCCCCCGGGGTGCGCGTGCGCGTGAGCTCCGCGGTGACCGCGGAATCGAGCGCGGCGGCCCACGCGGGCACGGCGGGCGCCTGCGCACCGAGTCCCGGGGCGACGGCGAGCGACGAGAGGACGCACACCGCCCCGATCGCGGCGCGCGCGAGCGGGGCGGGGCGGGAGGCGGCGTGCGGCATCGGGGCGATCCGGGAGAGGGTGTCCCGAATCTACGGCCCGCGCCGGGCGCGGTGTCAGGCCGCGCCGGCGCTCAGGGGACGCGGAGGGTGCGCGCCAGCCAGTCGGCGAGCGGGCCGAGCACCTCCGCATCGACCTTGTTCTGCTGCAGGGCGGCGTACCCGGCGGGATGGCCGTTCGCGTCCTTCAGGAAGAGATGATTGCGGTCCGGCACGATGGTCAGCTGGACCCGTCGGTTCCCCGCGCGCTCGAGCTCCCGGGCGAGGATCCGGGCTTCCTCGGCGCGGATCTGCTGGTCGGTCGCGCCCTGCAGGAGGAGCACCGGCTGCCGCACCGCGCGGATGGTGGGGAGCGGGTCGTAGGCGAGGAAGTACCGCATCCAGGCCGAGCGACCGGCGGTCGAGTCCAACTCGGCGCGCGTCGCCCGCACCGCGGAGTCGAGCGCCGCGCCCCGGAGCGACGTGTCGGCGCGCAGGCCGTTCCGCACCTGGTAGTCGATGATGTCCCGGCCGGTGTAGGCCGGGCCCGCCATCAGGACGATGCCGGCGAGCCGCGCGTCCGTCCGCGCGAGCATCGGGGCGATCATGCCGCCCTCGCTGTGCCCGACGAGCGCGATGCGGTCCGGGTCGATGTCCGCGCGCGCGCGGAGGAACGCCACCGCGGCGCGGATGTCGTCGGCGAAGTCGGCGGAGGTCCCGTTCACGTCGCCGCCCGAGCCGCCCACGCCGCGGTCGTCCAGCCGCAGCACGGCGATGCCGCGGCGGCCGAGCGTGTCGGCGACCTGCCGGAAGAGCCGCACGCCGCCGGCGATCCCGATGTACTCGTCGCGGTCCTGCGCGCCGGACCCGGTGATCGTGACGACCGCGGGGATGCGCCCGCTCGCGCCCGTGGGCCGCGTGAGCGTGCCCGTGAGCGGATGCCCCGCGGGCGTCCGGACGACGACCTCCTCGGCGGTGTACGGCGCGCCCGCCGGCGCCCCGTAGTCGGTGCGGCCGAGGGAGACCGCGGTCGCCGCGGCGCCGTCGAGGACGACGATGCGCAGCCCGGGGATCGGGAGGGCGGCGCTCGTGATGTTCCCCGCCGCGTCGAGGGTCATCGTCGTGACGCTCGTCGCGACGGTGAAGCGCGCGCTGTCGCCGCCGAGGCGCTCGAAGGTCGCCTCGAGCGTCTGGCCCCCGGCCGTCGCGAAGACGGGCCAGGTGAGTCGGCGCACGTTCCGCGCGAGCGCGAGGCGCGCCAGCTGCTCGGCGACGACGAAGTCGTTGTTGGTGAGGGGCAGCGCGCCGGCGCGCGTCGCGAACCGCGGCGTGCGGGCCATCGTGCCGGCGCGGAGGTCGAGGAAGGCCGAGTCGCCGATGATCCGGAGCATGCCGGTCTGCAGCGGTGGCGCGTCGGGCGGGGCGTTCACGCCGCGCACGAGCAGCTCCGTGCTCGGGACGGTGTGGTCGGCGGCGAGATGGAACGTCATCTCCAGCGACGGCGCGGCGCGCGTCGCGAGGTGCGCGACCACCGTGCTCGCGGTGCGCCGCACGCGTTCGACGACGAGGGTGTCGTCCCCCTGCAGGATGAGGAAGGCGGCGGTGCGCAGCACGGGCTCGTGCTCGGCCTGGGCGCGCGCCGGGCGCGGCGCGGCGAGCAGCGACAAGGCGGCGAGGAGGGCGGGGAGGATCGGGCGTGGCATCTCAGCTCCGGGAGTCGCGGGCGCGGACGACGAGGATGACGCCGGCGCCGACGGTGAGGGCGAGGAGGGCGAGGGCGACGGCGAGGCGCGTGCCCCGCTCCTCGGGCGAGCGGTCGGGCGTCCGCCCCTCGCCGCGCCCGGCGGTGGGTCCGGCAGCGGGGCCGGTGGCGGGCGCAGCCGCCGGCGCCGCGGCTG
>JAIBBJ010000157.1 GCA_019694735.1 Gemmatimonadaceae bacterium
ACGACGTGGGACCGCAGTACCGCTCGGCGGTGTTCTTCCATTCGCCGGAACAGGAGACGGTGGCCCGCGAGGCGCTGGCCGCGGCACAGGCGCACTGGCCAGCGCCGATCGTGACCGAGGTGCGGCCACTCGACCGCTTCTGGCCGGCGGAGACGTACCACGACAACTACTTCGCGCGGAATCCGCAGAATCCCTACTGCGCAGTGGTCGTGGCGCCGAAGGTCGCGAAGGCGCGCAAGGCGTTCCTCGACAAGCTCGCCCGACGGTGAGGCGGGACACGCGGCGCGCGGCACTTCACGGCGCGGCCGGCGTACATTCCTAGCGATGCAACGGCTCCGGTCCTTCCTGACGCAGTGCGCACGCCGCAGTGCCGTGCGCACCGTACGTACCGCGCGCGCCATCCCCCGGGCCGCCGCGCCCGCAGTTGCCGTTGCGGTCGCGGTCGCGGCCCTGCTCGCCCTCGGCGCGGCGCCGGCCCGCGCGCAGGCGGGCGTGCTGCGCGGCACCGTCACCGACTCCGCCGGCCGGCCGCTCGCCGGCGTGCAGGTCATCTCGATCAACTCCAAGCGCGAGACGCGCACCGACCGCGAGGGGCGCTTCACGCTGGCGAAGCTCCCGTTCGGCCAGCAGCTGATCATGGCGCGCTTCCCCGGCTACCAGCCGGCGGACCGCGCGGTGAACATGCTCGACAGCACGATGGCCGAGGTGTCGTTCCGGCTGCGCCGCGTGGTGCAGGCGCTCGACACGCTGCGGATCGTCTCGCACGACGGCTGTGCGGCGTACGACTGGGCGGGCTTCGACTGCCGCCGGCGCGCGGGCATCGGGCAGTTCCGCGGCCCCGAGGAGCTCGGGGCGCTCCGCTCCTACTACTGGGCGGACATGTTCGAGGGGATGCCCGGGCTCCGCCGCGAGGCGATCCGTGACCCGATCATCGGCCAGGACTGGGACGTGGCGAGCACGACGGGGTGGCGCTGCCTGATGGCGGGCTGGAACGGCCGCGAGAAGACGTCGGACCTCGAGAACGTGCGCCCCGACCAGATCGTCGCGATCGAGCACTACGACACCTACGAGAAGGTCCCGGCCGCGTACAAGCGCCTCGCGTGGCCCAACGGCCAGGACAAGCCGTGCGCGCTCGTCATCTACTGGACGCGCGGCTACTTCGAGAAGCTCGGACAGCAGCCGCCGAGGCGCTGACCGCTTGGCGCACCCCGTGCGCCGTCCCCCCAACCACCGGCCCGATGTCCGTGTCCTCCCTCCTCCGCCGCGCACTTCTCGTCGGCGGGCTCGCGCTGCCCGTCGCGGCGCTCGCCCCGGCCGCGTCGGACGCGCCGCTCGCCGCGCAGTCGGCCCGCGAGGCGTCCGGCACCGCGTCCGGCGACGCGACTGCCTCCACCGCGACGGACCGTCCGGATCCCGTGATCAACGCCCGCATCCGCGAGGAGGGCACCCGGCGCTCGCAGGTGCTCGCGACCGCGCGGATGCTCTCGGACGGCTTCGGCCCGCGGCTCTCCGGCTCGCCGGGCTACACCGCAGCGGCGCAGTGGGCGGTGGGCGAGCTCACGCGCATCGGCGCGGCGCGCGCGTGGCTCGAGCCGTGGGGCACGCGCGGGCCGGCCTGGTCGCTCGAGCGGCACTCGGCGGAGCTGACGGCGCCATTCTACCTGCGGCTGAACGCACTGCCCAAGGCGTGGAGCCGCTCGATCGCGGGCACGCTCCGCGGGACGCCGGTGCAGGTGCCGTCGCTCGCGACGGCGCTCGACCGCACGCGCTGGGCGGGCCGCCTGCGCGGGCGCATCGTGATGCTCGGCCGCGTGAACGAGCTCGTGGACACGGCGGCGCGCCTCGCCCCCGCGGCCGAACGCTGGACGGCCGGGCAGCTCGACTCGATGTCGCGCCTCACCGAGCCGGGGTCGCCGCGGACGTACTGGGAGGACTACGACGAGTGGGAGGAGATGCTGCAGGCGCGCCGCACGATGCTCACTTGGATGCGCGACGAGGGCGTCGCCGCGGTGGTGGAGCCGAGCGGGCATGAGCTGACGCTCCTCTCGACGCAGTACAACAGCGCCGTCACGCCGCGCGACGCGAACCTGCCGGCGTTCACGGTCGCGCGGGAGCAGTACCGCCGGCTGCAGTACCTCCTCGACCGCGGCGCGCCGGTGACGCTCGAGCTCGCGCTCGCGATCCGCGAGGACCTCACGGACACGGTGGGCGTGAACGTGATCGCGGAGCTCGCGGGCCGCGATCCGCGGGTCGCCGGCGAGGTGGTGATGATGGGCGGCCACTTCGACTCGTGGCACGCCGGCTCGGGTGCGACGGACAACGCCGCGGGCTCGGCGGTCGCGATCGAGGCGATGCGCATCCTCGTCGCGATCGGCGCGGCACCGCGGCGCACGATCCGCCTCGCGCTCTGGGATGGCGAGGAGCAGGAGGACTACCTGGGTTCGGCCGGCTACGTGCGGCGGCACTTCGGCGACCACGCGACGATGCGGCTGCTCCCGGAGCACCCGACGTTCTCGGCGTACTTCAACGTGGACCACGGCACCGGCCGCATCCGCGGCTGGTACCTGCAGGGCAACGCCGCGGCGCGGCCGATCCTCGCCGCCTACCAGGCGCCGTGGGCGGACCTCGGCGCGACGATGCTCAGCATCCGCAACCGCGGCAGCACGGACCATCTCGCCTTCACGGGGGTGGGGCTGCCGGGCTTCAACGCGATCCAGGACGAGCTCGACTACGAGACGCGGACGCACCACACGGCGCTCGATGGCCCGGGGTTCCTCATCGAGGACGACCTCAAGGCCTCGGCGATGGTGCTCGCGAGCCTCGTGTACCACGTCGCGAACCGCGAGGGGCTGATGCCGCGTACGCCGCTGCCGGCGCCCCGAGCCAAGTGAGGCGCGCCGGCGCGATGGGCCATGCGGCGGCCGGCGGCCGGGGCAGGGTCGGGCTCGCCCGTGCGCTCCTGCTCGCCCTCGTCCTGGCCGCCGGGCGCGCGTTGCCGGCGCGCGCGCAGGAAGCTGCCCCCATCCGCGTGCTGGTCCGCGTGCTCACCGCGGGCGAGCGGATGCCGCTCGGCTACAGCGTGGTCGAGGTCCCCGCGCTCGGGATCGAGCGGTTGACCGGCGCCGGCGGCACGACGTCGCTCGCGTTCGCGGCCGCCGGCCCGCAGCGCTTCCGCGTGAAGCGGCTCGGCTACCTGCCCAAGGACACCACGGTGACGCTCACCGACGCGCCGTCGCAGGTGCTGGAGGTGGTGCTCGCGCGCGCGTCGTTCCGTCTCGACGCGGTGCGCGTGGTCGGGTGGCCGCCGTGCAGGCGGCCCGGCCTCCGCGAGGCCGACGCGCAGGTGCGCGGCGTGGTGGAGCAGCTCCGGCAGAACGCCGAGCGCTACCGCCTGCTGACGCGCGCGTACCCGTTCTTCTACACGATGGAGCGCGAGTTCGGCGCCCGCGCCACGGACGGCTCGTACATCGCGGACTCGCGGTCGGTGACCGCGGTGAGCGGCACGCCCGACTGGACCTACCGGCCGGGCACGCTCATCGCACGCACGGGCGGTGCGGGGATGCCGGCCGAGTGGGTGATGCGGATCCCGTCCATCCGCGACCTCGCCGAGGACGCGTTCATCGACAACCACTGCTTCCATGTCGCGGGGCTCGAGGAGCACGAGGGGGCGCGCCTGCTCCGCGTGGACATCATCGCGGCCGAGCGGCTGCGGGGCGTGGACGTGAACGTCGTGGCGTGGCTCGACCCGCGTGACTTCCAGCTGCGGCACGCGACGTTCACGCTCACGAAGCCGCCGCCGCAGGTGCGGGGGCTCCTGTACTCGACCACGAAGGCGACGTACCGCGAGGTGCTGCCGTTCGTGCCGGTGCTGCAGGAGCTGCTGGCCGAGAACACGGTCCAGCAGGGGCGGGCGCGGACGGAGACGCGGGTGCTGATCGAGCGGCAGCGGATCCAGGCGCTCCGCTACACCGGCGCGCGGCCGGACTCCCTGCTCGCCGACACGTTGCGACGCGACTCGCTCCCGCCCCCCGCCCGGCCCCGGTAGATTCGCCCAGCGTGATCCTCCTCCTCACGCTGGTCTTCGTCCTGTCCGGGGCGGCCGGGCTCATCTACGAGAGCATCTGGAGCCGCTACCTCGGGCTCCTGGTCGGCCACAGCGCGTACGCCCAGGTCATCGTGCTGGTGATCTTCCTCGGCGGGATGTCGGCCGGGGCGGCGTTCGCGGCGCGGCGTTCGGCGCGGACGCGCGAGCCGCTGGTCTGGTACGCGCTCGTGGAGCTGGTGGTCGGGCTCATCGGGCTCGCCTTCCATCCGCTCTTCGGCGCGACGAGCGCCTTCGCCTACGACACGCTCTTCCCCGCCCTCGCCGGCGGCTGGCTCCTCGCGCCGACCAAGTGGGCGGTCGCCGCGCTCCTGATCCTGCCGCAGTCGCTGCTGCTCGGCGCGACCTTCCCGTTGATGAGCGCCGGGCTGATCCGCCGCCTGGGTGGGGACGGCGCCGCAGGGACGGGGCGCGTGCTCGGGATCCTCTACTTCGCGAACTCGATCGGCGCGGCGATCGGCGTGCTGGTCGCCGGCTTCTGGCTGGTGGAGGCGGTGGGGTTGCCGGGGACGCTGACCACGGCCGCCGTGCTCAACATCCTCGTCGCGGTGGTGACGTACGTGGTGCTGCGCGCCGACGCGGATCCCGACCCGCTGGAGGCGGCCTTCGACCGTGCGGTGCTCGGGGACCCCGCGGCGCGTGAGCCCGCATCGGCGGTGGCGCTCCCCGCCGACGGGTACGCGGCCGCGGAAGCCGCGCGGGCGGACGCCGCGCTCGCGCGCCTGCTGCTCTGGACCGCGTTCGGCACCGCAGTGGCGAGCTTCATCTACGAGATCGCGTGGATCCGGATGCTCGCGCTCGTGCTCGGCAGCGCGACGCACGCGTTCGAGCTGATGCTCTCGGCGTTCATCCTCGGGCTCGCGATCGGGGCGTTCGTGATCCGCACGCGCGCCGACCGCGCGCCGGACCGGCTCCGGCTGCTGGGGATCGTGCAGCTCGCCATGGGGACGCTCGCGGTCGGCACGCTCTTCCTCTACACGGACGCGTTCCACTGGATGGCGGCGCTGATCGAGGCGGTGGACGAGACGGATGCCGGCTACCACCTGTACAACCTCGCGCGCTACGGGATCGCGCTGGCGGTGATGCTGCCGGCGACGATCTGCGCCGGGATGACGCTGCCGCTCATCACGCGGACGCTGCTCGGCGCCAGCTACGGCGAGCGCGCGATCGGCACGGTGTACGCGTGGAACACGCTCGGCTCGATCCTCGGCGCGGCCCTGGCATCGCTCTGGCTGCTGCCGCTGGTGGGGTTGCGGCTGCTGCTGATCCTCGGCGGCGCGGTGGACCTCGCGTTCGGGGCGTGGGTGCTGTGGCACCGCGCGCAGCGGGCGCCCGAGACGCACGGCACCGCGGTGGCCGCCACCGTGGCCGGCGCGGCGGTCGTGGCGATCGCGCTGCTCGGCCGGCCGTTCGACCCGGGCATCCTCTCGAGCGGCGTCTTCCGCTATGGCAGCGTGCCGGAGCGCGGGCAGCGCGAGGTCGCGTTCTACGCCGACGGGCGCACCGCGAGCGTGAGCGTGCGGATGGGGAGCGACAGCGCCTACTCGCTGGCGACGAACGGCAAGCCCGACGCCTCGATCTCGAAGGTGTGGTTCGACCCGCCGGCGCCGGTGGACTCGCTCAAGCCGGCGCTCGGCGGCGACGAGTCCACGCAGGTGCTGCTGCCGCTGGTGACGCTCGCCTATGCGCCCGAGGCGCGGACGGCGGCGGTGATCGGCTTCGGCTCCGGGATCACCTCCCACATGCTGCTCGGCTCCGAGCGGCTCGAGTCGCTGGTGACGATCGACATCGAGCCGCAGATGATCGAGGCCTCGACGCTGTTCAAGCCGGCCAACCTCCGGGCGTACGACGACCCGCGCTCGGTGTTCGTGCACGACGACGCCAAGAGCTACTTCGCCTCGAACGCGCGCCGCTACGACCTCATCCTCTCCGAGCCGTCGAACCCGTGGGTGAGCGGCGTGTCGGGGCTCTTCACCGACGAGTTCTACGCGCGCGTCAGCGGCTACCTCACCGAGGACGGCGTCTTCGGGCAGTGGCTGCACCTGTACGAGATCGATGACGACCTGGTGCTCTCGGTGCTCGCGGCGCTGCACCGGCACTTCAGGTCGTACGCGGTGCACCTCACCAACGACGTCGACATCCTGGTGGTCGCGTCGAACCGCGACCGGCTCCCGCAGCCGGACTGGTCGGTGGCGCACCTCCCCGACATCGCGACCGACCTCCAGCGCTTCCGGCCGCTCACGCCGGCGGCGCTCGACGCGACGCTGCTGCTCACGCGCGCCGAGCTCGCGCCGCTGCTCGACGGCTTCCCGCGGGTGAACTCCGACTTCCACCCGCGGCTCGACCTCGGCGCCGAGCGGACGCGCTTCGAGCGGCACTCGGCGTACGGGTTCCTCGGCCTCTCGACCGCGCGCTACGACGTGGCGGCGGCGCTCGGGCAGCGGATCGTGCGGCTCGCGCCGGAGACGCGCTTCGCGGTGGACCTGCCGCGGCTGGAGGCGCAGGCGCGCACGGCGCGCGTGCGCGGCGGCGAGCGGCTCGCCTCGGACGACACGCTGGTCGCCAACCGGGCCTTCCAGCACGCCCGCATCCACGACGCGCAGCTCGCGATGTGGATGGCCTCGGGGCGCGCCCCGACCGACTGGTTCAGCTGGTTCGCCGACATGATGACCGGCGAGCTCGAGCACCACGCGGGCACGATGGGCGCGGTGGACTCGGCCTGGTACGGCGCGGTCGAGCGGTACATGCTCGCGCAGCGCGCGCCCGCCGAAGGGGTGTCGGCGCTGCGCTTCCTGCGCGCGGCGCTCACGTACGACTGGCCGACGGCGGCGCGCGAGGCCGAGGTACAACAGGCGGCGCGGGCGAACGGGCGCCAGTGGCTGACGGCGGAGACCTACTACGACGCGGCGACGATCGCGCGGCTCCGCATGGGCGACGTGACCGGCGCGCGCGTGCTGGTGGACCGGATGGTCTCGGCGACGGACCGCGATGCGAAGGACCTGCGCGTGCAGCTGCTCGATGCGCACGTGCGGACGGCGGAGCGCGCACTCGGGGTGACGCGACCCGAGTGAGCGGCGGCGCAGGCCACCGGCGGCCGCGGGGCACCCCAGCGGACGGCGCGCGCATCGCGTAGCGTTCCGGAGTCCCCACCGCTCACCGGAGCCGCTCCCCGATGACCGTTCCCCTCTGTCCGACGGCCCGTCCCGCCCGTCCCGCCCGCCGCCCCGCCCGCCGGGCCGGCGCGGCGCTGGTCGCGTCCCTCCTCGCGCTGGGCACCCCGCTCGGCACGCCGCTCGCCGCGCAGGCCGCGTACCAGCAGCCGCCCGACGCGATCCGCCGGATCCTCGATGCGCCGGCGACGCCGACGACCGTGCTCACGCCGGACCGCTCGGCGATCCTGCTGCTCGAGCGGCCGGGACTGCCGCCGATCAGCGAGATCGCGGCGCCGGAGTACCGCGTGGCCGGAATCCGCCTCGACCCGCGCACGAGCGGGCCGTCGCGGCAGAACCCGGCGCGCGGGATCGCGGTGATGCCGGTGGCCGGTGGCGCGCCGGTGCCGTTCACCATGGCGCTCCCGGCCGGTGGCGGCGTGGGGATGCCGTTGTGGTCGCCGGACGGCCAGCGCTTCGCGTTCACGGTCACCACCGACGATGCGATCACGCTCTGGGTGGGCGAGCTCGCCTCGCGCAGCGCGAAGCAGGTCTCGGCGCGCCGGCTCAACGCCGTGCTCGGCGCCCCGTGCGACTGGGCGGGCAATACGGCGCTGGTCTGCACCGTCGTGCCGGAGGACCGTGGCGCCGAGCCGGCCGCCCCGGCGACGCCGGTGGGGCCGATCGTCCAGCAGACGCTCACGGGGAGCCAGGACCGCGCCGCGACGTACCAGGACCTGCTCAAGAGTCCGCACGACGAGGCGATCTTCGCGCACTACGCGACGAGCCAGCTCGCGCGGGTGACGCTCGGCGGCCAGGTGACGCCGCTCGGCGCGCCGGCGATCATCAGCGGCGCCTCGGTGAGCCCGGACGGCCAGTGGCTGCTCGTGACGACGCTCTCGCGGCCCTTCTCGTACTCGGTGCCGCTCAACTTCTTCCCCACGCGCATCGAGGTGTGGGGGATGGACGGGAAGGTCGCGCGGACGGTCGCGACGCGGCCGCTGATCGAGCGCGTGGCGTGGGGTGGCGACGGCGCGCAGGTGGGACCACGCAACCCCGGCTGGCGCGCCGACGTCGAGGCCACGCTCGTCTGGACCGAAGCGCTGGACGCCGGCGACCCGTCGAAGCAGGTGCCGAAGCGGGACCGCGTGCTCACGCTCGCCGCGCCGTTCGCCGGCGAGCCGGCGACGCTGTTCGAGACCGAGTGGCGGGCGCGCGGCATCACCTGGGGCGGCCCGACGCTCGCGCTCGCGACCGAGTCGCACGCGCGACAGCGCAAGACGCGCACGTGGGTGATCGATCCGAGCGGCGCGGCGGCACCGCGGCTGCTCTGGGAGCGCTCGACCGAGGACCGGTACGGCGACCCCGGCAGCTTCGTGACGCGCCGCGACGCGCGCGGCCAGCAGGTGCTGCACCGCACGGCCGACGGGCGGTCGCTGTTCCTGCGCGGCGCCGGCGCGAGCCCCGAGGGCGACCGGCCCTTCGTGGACCGCTACGAGCTCGCGACCGGCCGCACGACGCGGCTCTTCCAGTCGCAGGCCCCGTACTACGAGACCGTCGTGGAACTGCTCGATGACGCCGGGACGCGGCTGCTCACGCGGCGCGAGTCGGTGGACGAGCCGCCCAACCTCTGGCAGCGCGACCTCGTGCGCCGCATCGCGCCGCGGCAGGTGACGCAGTTCGCGGACCCGGCGCCGGCGTTCGCCGGCGTGCGCAAGGAGCAGGTGAGCTACCAGCGCGCCGACGGCGTGACGCTGCACGCGACCGTGTACCTCCCGCCCGGCTACGACAAGCAGCGCGACGGCGCACTGCCGTTCCTGCTCTGGGCGTACCCGCTCGAGTTCGGGTCGGCCGACGCGGCCTCGCAGGTGACCGGCTCGCCGTACCGCTTCACGCGGCCGAGCGGCTCCTCGCACCTGTTCGCGCTGCTGCAGGGGTACGGCGTGATGGACGACCCGACGATGCCGATCATCGGCTTCGACGGGAAGGAGCCCAACGACACCTATGTGGAGCAGCTCACCGCGAGTGCGAAGGCGGCGATCGACCAGATCGTCGGCATGGGCGTCGCCGACCGCGACCGGATCGCGGTGGGCGGGCACTCCTACGGTGCGTTCATGACCGCCAACCTGCTGGCGCACACCACCCTGTTCCGCGCCGGCATCGCGCGGTCCGGGGCGTACAACCGCACGCTGACGCCGTTCGGGTTCCAGGGCGAGGAGCGCAGCTACTGGCAGGCGCCCGACCTCTACGAGCGGATGTCGCCGTTCACCTACGCCGACCGGATCAAGACGCCGATCCTGCTCATCCACGGGATGGCGGACAACAACACCGGCACCTTCCCGATCCAGTCGGAGCGGATGTACGCGGCGCTGAAGGGGAACGGCGCGACGGTGCGCTATGTGCAGCTGCCGGCCGAGTCGCACGGGTACCAGGCCCGGGAGAGCGTGGGGCACACGCTGGCCGAGATGATGACCTGGCTGGACCAGTGGGTGAAGCCGCCGAAACCGCGGATGTAGCTCCGGCGTTCACCGGGGATGCCGCGTACCGCCCGCCTCCTCGGACTCCTCCTCGCCGGCCTCCTCGCGCCGGCGCTGCCGGCCGTCGCCCAGGGGGCGGCGGCCGGCCTCGTCTCCGGCACCGTGCTCACCGCCGGCACCGACCAGCCCATCGCCGGCGCGCAGGTGCAGCTGGTGGGGACCGCCCTCGGCGCGAGCACCGACGCCCGCGGCCGGTTCACGCTCGCGGGCGTCGCGCCCGGCGTGTGGCGCGTGCAGGTGCGCGCGATCGGCTTCACGCCCGCGGTGGTGCCCGACGTCGTCGTGGGGTCGGCCAAGCCGGCCACCGTCACCGTGCGCCTCACCCCGCTCCCCGCCGACCTCGGCGCAGTGGAGGTGACGGCGTCGTACTTCACGCCCTCGCTCGCCGCGACGACGAGCACGCAGGCATTCACGAGCGAGGCGGTGCGGCGCGCGCCGGGCGTGCAGGAGGACGTCGTGCGCGCGATCGCGCTCTTCCCCGGGGTCGCCGTCACCAGCCCGGGGCGCAACGACCTCATCGTGCGCGGCGGCGCGCCGTTCGAGAACCTGTTCCTCGTGGACGGGATCGAGGTGCCGAACATCAACCACTTCGGCACGCAGGGCTCCACCGGCGGGCCGCTCTCGCTCATCAACGTGGACGCGGTGGAGTCGGCGAGCTTCTCCACCGGCGGGCTGTCGCCGCGCTACGGCGACCGCACGGCCTCGGTCACGAGCATCACGCTGCGCGAAGGGAACCGCGAGCGGCTGGCCGGCGAGTTCACGCTCTCCGCGACCGGCGGCTTCGCGGTGGCCGAGGGGCCGCTCGGGCGCGACGGCTCGTTCTACCTCAGCGTGCGCCGCTCGTACCTCGACCTCCTCTTCAAGGCCGCCGGCTTCGGCTTCATCCCGGCGTACGTGGACGGGCAGTTCAAGGCGGTGCAGCGGTACGGCGACCGGACGACAATCTCGTTCCTCGTGATCGGCGCCGACGGCACGGTGACCTTCACCAACGACGACCCGGAGAAGCGCTACACGAACTCGCGCGTCGCCGCGCCGTCGCAGCGCCAGTACTTCTCCGGCCTCACCTGGCGCCGCCTGCTCGACCGCGGCGTGCTCGACGTGACGCTCGGGCGCACGTGGACGCGATTCCGCACCATCCAGAACGATTCGCTGGAGCCGCCAAGCCCGGTGTTCCGGGCGTTCAGCACCGAGGGTGAGACGTCGCTGCGCGCCGACCTCACCGTGCAGGCCACGCCGACGGTGGAGCTCTCCGGCGGCGCGGTGACGAAGGTCGCGAGCGCGCTCGACTTCGACGTGCTCGTCCCCGGCTTCGCGCGGCTCGATGCGGGCGGCGTGCCGCGGCCGCTCGCGGTGGACACGTCGTTCACCGCCGACCGGCAGGCGGTGTACGGGCAGGCCGCGTGGCAGGCGACGCCGCGGCTCCGCACGACGACGGGCCTCCGCGTCGACCGCTACGGATTCCTCGCGGGTGCGGTACGCGCGTCACCGCGCCTCGGGCTCCGCTACGCGCTCACCCCGCGCACGACGTTCACCGCGAGCCTCGGCCGCACCTGGCAGGCGCCGAGCTACATCTGGCTGATCGGCGACCCGGCGAACCGCACGCTGCCGCCCTTCCGCGCCGACCAGGGCGTGCTCGGTGTCGAGCACCTCCCCCGCCCCGACGTGAAGCTCCAGCTGGAGGCGTTCACCAAGCGCTACGCCGGGTATCCGCGGCGCGTCTTCCGACCGCAGGCGGTGCTGGCGCCGAGCGGGTTCGACGACGTGACGAGCGACATCCCGTTCGGGCTCGAGCCGCTGGCCGCGGTCGCGACCGGCCGCGCGATGGGGCTCGAGGCGCTCGCGCAGAAGCAGCTGAGCGAGATCCCGGTGTTCGGGCTGATCAGCCTCACCGCGAGCCGGACCACGTTCGATGGAGCGGACGGCCGGCGTCGGCCGGGGAGCTTCGACTCGCGCGTCGTCGGCAACGCGGTGGTGGGGTGGCGGCCGAACGCGAGGTGGGAGCTGAGCGGCAAGTTCCGGATCTCGACCGGGCTCCCGACGACCCCGTTCGTCACGGGCGGGCCGCTCGCGGGGACGCAGGATTTCACGCGGTGGAACGAGGGCGAGCGGCTGCCGCCGATCCACGCGCTCGACCTGCGGGTGGACCGGCGCTGGAGCCTCCGCGCGCTGCAGCTCGTGGGCTACCTCGACATCCAGAACGTCTACGCGCGGAAGAACGTGAGCGGCCTGCAGTGGGACCAGCGCACGCAGACGGTGGAGCGGAACGAGGCGCTGGGGCTGCTGCCGTCCATCGGGTTCAGCGTGGAGTGGTGAACGCCGCCGAAGCGCCGCTGCACCGTCCTACCGTTCGCCGCCGGATGATCCCGGTGCGATAGTCGGTGCGATCCACCGACAGTTCGCCCGATGGCGGCTCCGGCGGCGAGCGGCGAGCGCGAAACCCTGGAATCGCCCCCGCAGGGCACTCCGACTCCGGGTCTGGTGTTCAAGTGCGGCGGAATGGAAGCGCGACGGCGCGCTCCAGGCGAACACGACCATCTTCTCGGGCCTCACCGGGAACTACAACCTGCGACTGCGGGCGCCCCCGTCCACGGCCGTCCAGGCGAGCGAGGGACACGCGGACAACGTCCGGATCATCCGCTCCGGACGGCGATCCCCGAGGTCCGGGATCTCTGCGCGCAGCTGAAGCTCGTGGCGGATCCCCTCGGCATGCCGGGCCGCGGGGAGAACGCCTAGGGCCGGCGCGGGCCGCGGTGTCCGGGGAATCCCCATTGTGCGCGGCCGGGCCGCGGTGAGTATTGGGCCTGCGTTCACGCGACGGACCTGCAGCGCGAACGGAGCCTTCCCGCGGGACGCCGTCGGAAGGGATGCGTGGAGGCCGTTCGATCCTCCATGCCGGTCACGGGGTCGCTGGCCGTGCCCGCTGTCATTCGAACGGATGACACCCGAGGATGGTCCGTCCATCCACGGGAAGGCGCAGGACCCTGGCTGCTCCGGCAGCGACGAACCAGGGGCCCTTCCGCCGCCAGCGGGACCAACGGGACGCCCCCGGGATCAGCGCCAGCGATCCCGGGGGCGTCTCACGTCGGGTGGCCATGCGCGCGGCGCGCGCGGCGCTCAGCGATGCGGCCGGCGCAGGGCGCGCCCCGGCCTCGCGGTGGTCATCTCAGAGCGATCGATCACGAGGCGGCCGTTCACGAGCACGTACGGGATGCCGGTCGCGTACTGGTGCGGCGCCACGAACGTCGCCGGGCTGCCGACGGTTGCCGCGTCGAAGACGGTGACATCGGCGAAGCAGCCCGCGGCGAGGCAGCCGCGCTGGCCGGTGAGGCCCATCCGGGCCGCGGGCAGGCCGGTCATCTTGTGCACCGCCTGCTCGAGCGTGAGCACGTGCTGCTCGCGCACGTAGGTACCGAGCACGCGCGGGAAGGTGCCGTACGAGCGCGGATGCGGCACGCCCTGGCCGGGGCGCGTGAGCGCACCGTCGGAGGCGATCATCGTCTGTGGATGCGCCATGATGCGGCGCACGTCGCCCTCGTCGATGATGTGGTAGACCATGGACGCGCCGCCGGCGAGCTCCCCCTCGAGCACGAGCTTCGCCGCCGCCTCCAGCGAGTGGCCCACGCCGCGCCGCTCGGCGAGGTCGTACAGCGTGCGCCCCTCGAGGGAGCGGTCCCATCCGACCGAGGCGAACTGCACACGGCGTGTGTCGCCGCCGCCGCGGTCGGTGCGGAGCAGCTCGACGATCCCGCGCTCGATGGAGTCGCGCAGCACCGGATCCTCGCTCCGGCGCTTGAGCGCGGCGCGCCCGCCCGCCTGCGCCCAGTTGGGGACGAGCACCGCGAGGCTGGTCTGGCTCGCCGTGTACGGGTATTGGTCGATCATCACGTCGAGGCCGGCGGCGCGCGCCGAGTCCACCATCGCGAGGGTGACGACGCTCTTCCCCCACATCATCGGGCCGACGGCCTTGTGGTGGGTGAGGACGACGGGGATGTGCGCGTCGCGCGCGATGGTGATCGCCTCGGCGACGCCCTCGAGCAGCCCGAGCCCTTCCTCGCGGAGGTGCGACGTGTAGAAGCCGCCCGAGTCGGCCGCCGCCCGCGAGAGCGTGACCACCTCGTCGGTCTTCGCGTAGAAACCGGGTACGTAGCGGAGCCCGGTGCTGATGCCGAAGGCGCCATCGCCCATGCCGCGGCGCACCATCGCGACCATCCGCGCGAGCTCGTCGGGCGTCGGGGCGCGGTCCTCGGTGCCCATCACGGCCTGGCGGATGCTGTTGTGGCCGATGAGGTACGCGACGTTGAGGCCGAGCGGCGCCGAGTCGGCGCGGGCGAGGTACGGGCCGAGCGGGTTCGGGCCGCCGCCGTCGGGGCCGCCGAGGGCGAGGGTGACGCCCTGCGTGACGGCGCTCTTCGCGTCCGGCATGGAGAGCAACGACTCGATGTGCGCGTGCAGGTCGATGAAGCCCGGCGCGACGACGAGGCCGCGCGCCTCGACCACGCGGTCGGCTTTCGCGGGGTCGAGCGGCGTGCGCGAGACCGCGACGATGCGGTCGCCGCGGATGGCGACGTCCGCCGTGTAGCCCGCAGCGCCGGTGCCGTCCACGACGGTGCCGCCGCGGATGAGCACCGACCATTCGCGTCCCTGCGCCGCGGCCGTGGCCGGCCGCAGCGCGACCAGTACGAGGAGCACCGCCGCGACGGCGCCCGTGAGGAGCCCTGCCCGGATCATCGTCCGCTGCGTGCGCATCATCGTGCTCCCATGGGTCGGGGTCGTGCCGCCGTCATCGGGCCTGCTCACCGCACCGCCGCCAGCACCTTGCCGAGGAACTCGTCGATCGCGCCATTCTCGATCCAGCGCACCACGACGACGAGGTCCTGCTCGGGCGCGACGAAGATGAGGTTCGTCCCGTTGCCGACATGCCCGAACGCGCTCGCCGGCGCGCTCGGCATCCACTTCCGGTCGGTGTTGAGGAACCAGTTCATGTAGCCGTAGGTGGGCTGCGGCGCGGTGGGCGTGAGCGAGAGCCGCACCCACTCCTCGGAGAGGATGCGCCGGTCGCCCCACAGGCCGCGGCGCTGCGTGAGGAGGCCGAAGCGCGCCATGTCCCACGCGTTGATGAACATCCCGCCGCCCCAGTGCCCGCCGCCGCTCACGACCTGCACCGGCCGGCCGTCGAGCGTGATCCACGCGTTGTCGTAGCCGTACCAGCGCCAGGTGCGCGAGGCGCCGATGGGCCCGAGCACGTGCTCCTGCAGCACCTCGGGCAGCGGGCGGCGCCAGAGGTTCGTCGCCGCGAGCGCGAGGACGTTCACGCGCACGTCGTTGTACTCGTAGCTCGTGCCGGGCGCCTTGCGCGCGCGCGTCGTCCACTCGGCGGCGTTCGCCGACGGGCGGTCGGCCCACTCGGGCTTGCCCCAGAGCGTGCCCTCCCAGTCGCTCGTCTGCCGCAGGAGGTCATCCCACGTGATGGTGCGGTTGTGCGGCGTGGCCCACGGGTCGATGAGCATCGGCTCGCCGTAGGTCGTGCCGGGCTCGGACGGCGCGGTGGTGCGCAGCCGGTAGGTCGGCGCCTGCGACCGCCACACGGTGTCGCGGACGCTGCGCAGCAGCCCGCGGTCGAACGCGGCGCCGACCACGGCGGAGAGGAGGCTCTTGGTGACCGAGTGCGTCATGTCCACCCGGTCGGGCTCGCCCCAGCTCGCGATGACGTAGCCGCCACGCAGCACGACGCCGGTGGGCTCGCCGCGGGGCTTGAAGGGCCCGATGCCCTGGCCGAAGGGCTCACGGCCGAAGGT
Organism: Gemmatimonadaceae bacterium; assembly: GCA_019694735.1. GTDB lineage: Bacteria > Gemmatimonadota > Gemmatimonadetes > Gemmatimonadales > Gemmatimonadaceae > Pseudogemmatithrix. The sequence goes on from JAIBBJ010000157.1 coordinate 15,584, forward strand.
GCGGTAGTGGTTCTCCTCCATGTCGCGCGGGGCGCGGGCCTCGCTGCGGATGGCGAACGCGATCGCCTGGGCGAGCGCCGCCGAGTCCACCTGCATGGCGGCCGGCGACCGGTGCTCCCAGGTGGCGCCGGGGACGTAGGGCGCGGGGGCGGGCCGGGGGCGCGGCTGTGCGACGAGCGCGCCGGGGAGCAGCGCGAGGAGCGTGATCGCGGTGGGCCGCGCAAGGCGCGCGCGCTTCCGCTTCGTGAGGTACGGCAGCAGCCAGAGGTAGAGACCGGTGAGCCAGAGCCCGAACATCACGAGGCCCGATGGCAGGAAGAGCCAGAGCTTGGCGGCGTCGCCGAAGAACGAGCCGTCGTGGAACTGCTCGATCAGGTCCGAGCGCCGGTACGCGACCTGCAGCACGGCACCATCGGCCAGCGCGAGCTGCGCCTCCCACCGCGAGTGGGTGATGACCTTCATGATGCCCTTCCCCGGCCGGACGTCCACGCGCTCGATGTCCTCCCAGCCGGTGACGCCCGCCTCGGGCATCGCCTGCGCGGCGGCGAGGATCACGTCCCAGTCCGCCTGCGGCGTGGCGACCGCCGTCCGCTGCTCCTTGGGCTGGACCCATGGGAGTTGCTTCTTCACCTGCAGCAGGATGCCGGAGGCGGCGACGCACAGGAACGGGAGCGCGACGAGGACGACGCCCCATCGGTGCAGTCGCCGGGAGAGGAACGCGAGGCTCATGGGCGGACGGGCGGGGATCGGGGGAGGCAGCGCGGGCAGGCCGGTGGCGGGCACACGGACCCGGGGCTACGTCGCGCAGTCCCGGCCCGTTGCGCCATGGTGGGGAATCTGCTCCCTTTTCCCCAACCCCGGAACGGCGCCGCGCGTATCCGGGACGCACCCCACCCGAGGATCCGCTCGATGACCAGTCGTCGCCGCTGGGCACGGACCGCGCTCGTTGCGCTCGCCGTCGCCCTCTCGTTGCCTGCCACGCTCCCGGCGCAGGCGCTCCCCGACTCCGCGAAGCTGGAGGCGCTGAAGGTCGAGGCGCTCCGGCGCGTCGAGGGACGCGCCAAGCAGGTGCAGGAGATCGTGGACATGCTGTTCTCGTTCTCCGAGCTCGGCATGCAGGAGTTCGAGACGCAGCGCTACATCACCGACCTGCTGCAGCGCGAGGGGTTCCAGATCACCAAGGGCTACGCCGGCATGCCGTCGGCGTGGGTCGCGCGGTGGGTGAGCCCGGCCGGCGCGAAGCCGGTGGTGACGCTGGGGTCGGACGTGGACGGGATCCCGCAGGCGAGCAACAAGCCGGCGTTCGCGTTCCACGAGGCGCAGGTCGAGGGGGCGCCGGGCCACGGCGAGGGGCACAATTCCGGGCAGGCGGTGAACATCGTGGCCGCGCTGGTCGCCAAGGAGCTCATGATCCGCGAGCGGATCCCGGGCACGCTGGTGCTGTGGCCGGGCATCGCCGAGGAGCAGATGGCGGGCAAGGCGTTCCTCGTGCGCGAGGGCCTCTTCCGCGACGCCGACGTCGCGCTGTTCACGCACGTCGGCTCCGACCTCGGCGTGCAGTGGGGCCAGAGCGGCTCGACGGCGCTCGTCTCGGCGATCTTCAAGTTCAAGGGCACGTCGGCGCACGCGGCCGGCGCGCCGTGGCGCGGGCGGTCGGCGCTCGACGCGGCGATGCTGATGGGCCAGGGCTGGGAGTACCAGCGCGAGCACCTCGAGATCAACCAGCGCTCGCACTACGTGATCCGCGACGGCGGCGACCAGCCGAACGTGGTGCCGAGCACGGCGAGCATCTGGTTCTACTTCCGCGAGCGCGACTACCCGCGCACGATGGCGCTCCTGGAGCAGGGCAAGCGGATCGCCCGCGGCGCCGCGATGATGGCGAACGTCGAGCTCGACACGGTGATGATCGTCGGCTCCGGCTGGAGCGCGCACTTCAACAAGACGATCGCCGAGGTGACGCACGCGAACATCGAGCGCGTCGGCATGCCGCAGTGGGACGAGAACGACCAGGCGATGGCGCGCGCGGTGCAGCGCGAGCTCGGCGTGCGCGAGACGGGGCTGCAGCAGCGCGGCGTGTTCAACATCGGGCTGCCGACGCCGGAGAGCCAGCGCACCGGCGGCGGCTCGGACGACATCGGCGACGTGTCGTGGAACGTGCCCACGGTGACGCTGCGCTACCCGTCGAACATCCCGGGCCCCCCGGGGCACAACTGGGCCAACGCGATCGTGATGGCGACGCCGATCGCCCACAAGGGCGCGCTCGCCGGCGCGAAGGTGCAGGCGCTGACGATCCTCGACATCGTCTCGCGACCGCAGGTCGTCGCCGACGCGTGGAAGTACTTCCGGGAGGTGCAGACGAAGGAGGTGCAGTACACGCCGTTCATCGCCCCGACCGACCAGCCGCCGATCTGGCTGAACCAGGAGATCATGGCGCGCTACAAGCCGCAGCTGCAGCAGTTCTACTACGACCCGAAGAAGTACAAGTCGTACCTCGAGCAGCTGGGCATCGCCTACCCGACGACGCGCGAGACGGTGCGGACGCGGATGGACGAGCAGCGGTAGCGTGGGCCGCGTCGAGGCGCTCTGGACGAAGCGCGCCCATCGCGGTGTGATGGATCCGCGGCCCGTGGTGCAGTGCACCGCGGGCCGCGGCCTCGTGGGCAACACCGGCCGCTCGAGCACGCGGCAGGTGACCATCATCGCGCAGGAGGCGTGGGCGGCGATGATGCGCGAGCTCGGCGCCGCCGTGGACCCGGCCGCGCGCCGCGCCAACGTGCTCGTGAGCGGGATCGACCTCGCGCGCTCGCGCGGGCGGGTGCTGCGGATCGGCGGCGTGCGCCTGCTCGTGAAGGGGGAGACGCGGCCCTGCGAGCGGATGGACGAGGCGCTGCCGGGGCTCCGGGCCGCGATGGACCCCGACTGGCGCGGCGGTGTGTTCGCGCAGGTGCTGGACGATGGCCCGATCGCCGTCGGGGACGAGGTCGCATGGGAGACGACGGCCGCCTGACCACGAGCCTGGGGCGCACGGCGACGTCGTTCCGCGCCCGGTCGCCGTCCTTCACCTGGTGGGCGCACGGCGGGAACGGCTCCTGAGGAGCGACCGCCCGGACCTCTCGGGAGGGCCCTGACAGACGCGCCACGGACCGTCCCCCAACTTTCGCCGCGTCCCGAACCCGAGTCCTTCATGCGACACCCCGCCGCCCGTCTCCTCCCGGCGATCATCCTCTCGATGGCCGCGACGAGCCTCCCCTGCGAGGCACAGACCGTTCGCGCACCTTCGCAGCCGGTGGGCGCGAGGGCGACAGCTGGACGCGCGGTCCCGGCCGCGCCGGACCTCGCCGCCGGCGAGGCCACGTTCAAGGCGATCTGCAGCGTCTGCCACACACCTCTCCCACCCCCGAAGCTCGCGCCCCCGATGGTCATGATCGGCCGACATTACCGCGAGGCCTTCGCGACGGAGGCCGAGGGCCGCGCCGCGCTCGTGCGCTTCATCAGCGCGCCCGACACCGGCCGCATGACGCTGCCGCGGCACGCATACGATCGCTTCGGCGCCATGCCGCGCCTCGCGCTCTCCGAGAAGCAGGTGCGGGACGTCGCCGCCTACGTGTGGTCGCTCGGCGCCCCCGCGGACTCGGGGCGCGCGCGGTAGCTTCCCCGCATGTCCGTCGAGCACCACGCCCCCACTGCCCGCCCTTCGCGCCGCATCGGCCCCATCATCTGCGCGCTCGTCTTCCTGCTCGCCGGACTCAATGCGCTCGTGCAGGTCCCGGGCGAGCTGCCGGGCCTGAGCGACGAGCCCACGATCCTGTGGGCGTGGCAGTCCGTGATCGGCGTCTGCGGCGTGCTCGCCGCGTACGCAGGGTCCACCGGCCGACCGTGGGCGTGGAAGCCCGCACTCGGATACGCGATCCTCGCGAGCGCGATGATCCTCTCGCTCGGCCCGATCCTCGACCTGGACGCCGACGCCCGCGAGTCGCTGCCGCTCGGCGCCGGCGCGGTGCTCGTGGTCACCGGTGCTCTCGCGTGGTACCTCCGCCGCGCGCTCACGCCTCGGCGCTGAGTCCCGTGCCGCGTGAGGGAACGGGCCCGCCGCGACGGGCGTTCCTCCCGGGCTCCACCCGACGCCGCCCCCGACGCGCCCCACCCGTGATCCCCCACCCCCTTCGCACCCGCCGCGCGCCGCACCACATCGTCGCGACGCTCGTCGCCGCGGCGACGCTCGCGGGGACCGCACCCCTCGGGGCCCAGCCCGCGCTGCTCGACTCGCTCCGGCCGCAGGTCGAGTCCGCGGTGGTGCGGAGCGACTGGCCCGCCCTCACGCCGATCATCGCCCGGCTCCGCACGGCGGCCCGCGGCCCCGGCGCGCGCGACCCGTGGACGCACTACGACCTCGCCTACGTGCTGCACCGGCATGCGAGCGCGATGCTCATCGCCGGCAGCATCGAGTCGGCGAAGCCGCTGCTGGAGGAGGCCGAGCGCGAGGCGGCGACCGCAGCGGAGCTCGGCGGCGGCGCGCAGGCGCTCGGACTCCGCGGGGCGCTCACTGGCCAGCTCGCCGGCGCGAGCGGCATGCTCGCCGCGATGCGGATGGGACCGCGCTCGTTCAAGCAGCTCGACGAGGCGCTCAAGGGCGCGCCGAACGACCCGCGCGTCGCGCTGCTCAACGGCATGACGCGGCTCAACGCGCCCGCTGCCTTCGGCGGCGGGCCGGCGAAAGCGGAGCCCGAACTGCGCCGCGCCATCGCACTCTTCGCGCAGGACCGTCCCGCCGGCGGCCAGCCGCGCTGGGGGCGCGCCGACGCGCACATCTGGCTCGCCATCGCCCTGCAGAAGCAGGGGAAGATCCCCGAGGCCCGCACTGAGCTCGACCGCGCGCTGGCCGTGTCACCGGGACACGTCTGGGTGACGCGCGAACTGCTGCCGAAGCTCGGCACCGCTCGCTAGGGCCCGGCGCAGGGCCGGCGGAGCCGCCCGACTGACACCTCCGCGCGCCCGGCGCGTAGTGCCGGCAGACCCCTCCGGGAGCCGTCCGATGTGGAGCATCCTCAAGGAACTGATCGTCCGTGGCATCCTCGCGAAGACCATCCTCCGCTCGTTCGGATGGCTGACGTGGCTGCTCCCGCTCGGCTTCCTCCTCAAGCTCATCGGCTGGCCGCTGCTGGCGGTGCTCGGCACACTCGCCGTGCCGGTGCTGCTGCTGCTCCTGCTGGTCGGCCTGCCGATCTTCGTGGTGCTGCTGGTGGGTGGCGCCCTGCTCGCCCTCGTGGGCACGGTGCTGAGCGTGGGGCTCGCGCTGGCGAAGGTGATCCTCCCCGTCGCGCTCATCGTCTGGCTGCTCGGCCGCCTGTGGCGGCGCGATGCCGCCGCGACGCCGGACGCCCCGGCGGCGGCCGCCGAGGGGCCGGCGTCGGCCTGAACCTCAGGGATCCCGGCGGGTGGAGCGGCCGACGATGATGGTGATGTTGTCGGTGCCGCCGCCGTCGAGCGCCTCCTGGAGCAGCTGTTCGGCGGCCTGACGCGAGGAGGTCATCCCGCCGAGCACCTCGGCGATGCGCGCATCGCTCACGTGCTTGGTCAGGCCGTCGGTGCACAGCAGGTGCACGAGGCCCCAGTCGGAGTGGAGGCGCGTGACGACCGGCGCCGCCTCATCGGCGCCGATCGCGCTCGAGAGCACGTCGGCGAAGCGCGAGCGCTCGGCGACCGAGCGCGAGAGGATGCCCTGGTCGATGAGGTGCTGCGCGATGGTCTGGTCGCGCGAGACCTGCGTCAGCTGTCCCTCGCGGAACAGGTAGTACCGCGAGTCGCCCACCTGCAGGATGTAGTAGTCCGGCCAGACGCCCATCCAGAGGGTGAGCGTGGTCGCCATCGTGCGGCCGGGCGCCTCGGCCTCGGCGCGCGCCCGCACCGCCGCGTGCGAGCGCAGCGCGGCGTCCTGCAGCGTCTCGATGAACCGCGCCTCGCTGGCGTCGAAGTAGAGGAAGCAGGCGCTGCTGGAGGTGACGTACTCGGTGACGGTGGCGAGCGCCGTCGCGCTCGCGCGTTCGCCGCCCGCGCCGCCGCCCACGCCGTCGGCGACCATCGCGAGCATCGCGACGCGCTCGCTCGCGGAGTGGAGCGTACCCGATGGGAGCGAGCTCTGCAGCACGGTGAACTGCTTGTGCAGCGACGCGAGCAGGAACTGGTCCTGGTTGTCCTTGCGCACCTTGCCCTGGTGCGTGAGGCCGAAGACATCGATCTCGTCGTCGCGCGGCTTGCGGTTGTCGGGCATCGCGGGCTCCGGGGGCGGACCTGCGGCTACGTTGTGGCGCGGGACCGGCGCGGCGCAATGGCGCGGGGTCGTGGCGCCGGGCGATGCGGACGGGACGGGGCCGGGAGCGGCCGGGCGGGTGCCGTGCGAAAACCCGCCGCGCAGGGTACTATCCTGCAGACCGCCACCCCCGGGAGGGGACCGATGTCGGGCCTCGACGACAAGTCGATCCAGAACCTGGTCAAGAAGATCCAGAAGCAGGCCAAGCCCCGGAACCTCGAGGCGAAGACCTACGACAAGACCGCGCCCCAGCGCGTGACGGACGAGCAGGACCAGGAGCGCGAGCGGATGTTCAAGGAGATGAAGCGCCGCGAGTTCTGACCACCGCGGCGCCGTGACGCAGCTACCGGCGCTGGTGGACCGCCTCTTCCGCGAGGAATCGGGGCGCCTGACCGCGATGCTCGCGCGCCGCCTCGGGCCGGCGCGGCTCGCGCTCGCCGAGGACGTGGTGCAGGAGGCCTTCGTGACCGCGCTCAAGGCGTGGTCGGTGGGGCCGGTGCCGGCCAATCCCTCGGGCTGGCTGCTGCAGGTGGCGCGCCGGAAGGCGCTCGATGCGCTGCGCCGCGAGCGCGCGCTCGAGGACCGCCTCGGGGCCGTGGCGGCCGAGTTCGAGGCGGCACTCGAGGACGGAGCCGACGGCGGATGCGCCGGGAGCGCGGACGGGCCTCCACCCGATGGCGCCTTCGCCGACGACCGGCTGCGGATGATCCTCCTCTGCTGCCATCCCGCCGTCTCCGAGGATTCGCGCGTGGCGCTCACGTTGCGGCTCGCGGGCGGCTTCTCGGTCGAGGAGATCGCGCGGGCGCTGCTCGCCGACCCGCGCGCGGTGGCGCAGCGGCTCGTGCGCGCCAAGCAGGCACTGCGCGACGCCGGAGCGACCTTCGAACTCCCCGCCGCCGCGGCGCTGCGCGAGCGGCTCGACGCGGTGCACGATGTCCTCCACCTGATGTTCAACGAGGCGCACACCGCGCACGCGGGGGATGCGCTGCTCCGGCGCGACCTCGCGGACGAGTCGCTGCGCCTCGTCGAGCGGCTGCTCGCCGACGCGCGCACCGCGACACCGGCGGGCGCGGCGCTCGCGGCGCTCATCTGCTTCCACGCCGCGCGCTTCCCCGTGCGCGAGGGCACCGACGGGATCCCCGTGCGGCTCGCCGAACAGGACCGCACGCGGTGGGACCGGGCGCTGCTCGCGCGCGGCTTCGCGCACCTCGAACGCGCCGCGGCCGGCGAGACGCTCTCGCGATTCCACGTCGAGGCCGAGCTCGCATCGCTGCACGCGGCGGCGCCGACCTGGGCGGCCACCGACTGGCCGCGCATCGTCGCGGCGTACGACCGGCTGCTCGCGCTGGCGCCATCGCCGGTCGCGGCACTCAACCGCGTGGTCGCGGTGCGGCATGCGCACGGGGCCGAGCGCGCGTGGCGCGACCTGCAGCGCGTGGCGCGGGACGCGCGGGTCGCGGCCTATCCGCTCACGCCCGCGGTGCGCGGCTGGCTCCTCACGGCGCTCGACCGGCCGGCGGAGGCGAGCGCCGCCTGGTCCGAGGCGCGCGCCCGCGCGACCTCGATGCCGATGCAACGGCACGCCGCACAACGACTTGCGGAGTTGGACGAACGGCTCGGCCCGGCCGATGTCGATTCCGCGACCCTCCATCCGTCATAGGGCATCGCCGGCCGACCGGCGGCCGCGACCCACTCTTGCCCGGAGCTCCCGATGCCCCAGTACATGCTGATCCTGCACGACGACCTCGCCGCGCTGCAGGCGATCTCCCCCGCCGAGATGCAGCGCGTGATCGAACGCTACCAGGCGTGGAGCGAGACCATGGCCGCCAAGGGCCACATGCGCGGCGGCGAGAAGCTGCGCGACGCCAGCGGCCGTCACCTGACGAAGCCCGGCGGCACGCTCGTGGTGCGCGACGCGCCGTACGCCGAGGCGAAGGAGGTCGTCGGTGGCTACTTCCTCATCGAGGCGCAGGACTACGACGAGGCGGTCGCGCTCTCGTCCGACTGCCCGCACCTCGCGCTCGGCGGGCGCATCGAGTTGCGCGAGATCGAGCCGCTGGGATGAGGCCCGCGGGCCGGGCCGGTGACCGCCTCGCGGCCATCGGCCCCGTCCGGCGTGGGTCAGCGCAGGACGCGCCGCACGGAGTCGAGCGAGCCGTCGCTCGGTGCCGCGCGGAGGCCGAGCAGGTGCGCGAGGAGCGGATAGACGTGCACGTTGCGGAACGGCGGCACGACGCGCCCGCGCGCGATGCCGGGGCCGGCGGCGACGAAGACCGCGCCCATGGACGGCAGGTCCGCGTCGTAGCCGTGCTGGCCGCCGTCGAACGTCGCGGCGCCGCGGCGCTGCAGGAAGGCGCGGTCGGTGATGGACCACCCCTCGTCCGCGATGCCGATGACCGGCGTGATGCGCGGATGGCCGTCGAAGCGATAGCGCGCGGGCACCTCGCCCTTGCGGTACACCTGCAGGTGCGGATGCCGTCCGGTGAGCGCGCGCAGCACGCGGGCGGTGTCGCCGTCGCGCGGGGCGATCGCCGCGACCGGTGTCCAGTCGACGACGTCCACGGTGGAGACGTCGAGCAGGTCGTCGAGCACGATGAGCCGCTCGCTGCTGCTCGGCGCCATGCCGTGGTCGGCGACGACGAGGACGTTCACGACGTCGGCGAGCCCCAGCCGCGCGATGCCGTCCACCACCGCGCCGACGGCCGAATCGACGCGCGCGATCGCCGAGTCGGTCTGCGGCGCCATCGGGCCGTAGCGGTGGCCGGCGTCGTCGGTATCGCTGAAGTAGAGCGTGATGATCGCCGGCGCGGAGTCGGGCGGCATGGCGAGCCAGGCGAGGACCTGTGCGACGCGCTGCGCGTTGGGACGCGTGTGCTCGTACGGGAACCACCACGTGGGACGCACACCCTGGATCGCCGCCTCCGACCCCGGCCAGAAGTACGACGCCGCGCGGCGGCCCTGCGTCTCGGCGGTGACCCAGATCGGCTCGCCGCCCCACCAGCGCGGCTCGCGGATCGCGGTGGTGTCGTTGATGCGGAAGGTGCCGAGCGCGGCATCCTGCATCACGTTGGCGACGATGCCATGGTGCGCCGGTGTGAGGCCGGTGACGAGCGTGTAGTGGTTGGGGAAGGTCTTCGACGGGAACGAGGGGAGCATCCGCTCCGCGCGCACGCCGCGCGCGGCGAGCGCGCGCAGGTTCACCGCCGCCGGGCGGTCCACGTAGTCCCAGCGGAAGCCGTCGAGCGAGATCAGCACCACGCGCGGGCGCTGCGCGGGCGCGGCCGGCGACGGCGCGGCCGGGCGGCACGCGACCGCGAGGACCAGCAGCAGGAGGCGTGCGTGCCACCGCCTCATGCGGGCCTCGGCGTGTCCTCGACGAGGAGGCGCCGCAGCACCTTCCCGATCATGGACTTGGGGAGCTCCGTCTTGAACGCGATGCGCGCCGGCACCTTGAACGGCGCGAGGTGCTCCTTGCACCAGGCGCGCAGCTCCTCGGGCGTCGGCAGCTTGCCGGGCCGCGGCACCACGAACGCCACCGCGACCTCGCCGCGCGCCGGATCGGGGAAGCCGCGCACGCCGACCTCCGCGACGGCCGGGTGCTTGGCCAGCGCCTCCTCGATCTCGCGCGGCCAGACCTGCATGCCGCTCATCTTGATGAGGTCCTTCTTGCGGTCCACGATGAACAGGTAGCCGTCCGCATCGAGGTAGCCGAGGTCGGCGGTGTGCAGCCAGACGCTGCCGTCCGCGTGGACGACGCGCATCGGGTCGGTGCCCTCGGGGGCGTTGAAGTAGCCGCGCATCACCTGCGGCCCGGTGAGGAGGATCTCGCCGACCTCGCCGGTGGGCAGCTCGCGCGACGGGTCGTCGGCATCCACGATGCGCACGCGGCAGTCGGGCAGCGGGACGCCGACCGACCCGATCTTCGCGGTGCCGCGCAGCGGCCAGATCGTCGCGGCGAGCAACGACTCGGTGAGCGCGTATCCCTCGATCACCCGCGCCCCGGTCACGGCGGTGAATCGCGTGTGCGTCTCCTCGAGCAGCGGCGCCGCGCCGGAGACGCAGGCCTTCATGGAGCGGAAGTCCACCTTCCGCGCGACGACGCGCGGATGGTTGAGCAGCGCATTGTAGAGCGTGGGCACGCCGCAGAACACGGCGGGGCGCTCACGCTCGATCGTCCGCACGACGTCGCCGAGGTCGCGCGGGTTGGGGATGAGCGCGATGGGGTTGTGGCCGAGGAAGCAGGCCGACTGCACGCCGCAGGCGCCGTACGAATGGAACATCGGGAGCGGCAGGCAGTAGACGCCGTCCCACTCGGGGAGGGAATCCTGCAGCCAGGCGCGCACCTGGAGCCCGGTGCGGATGAGCCCGCCGTGATGGATGCGCACGGCCTTCGGCGTGCCGGTGGTGCCGCCGCTCATCAGGAAGAGCGCGTCGTCGTCCGGCGTGGCGCGCGCGGCCGCCGGGGGCCGGTGCCCCCGGTGCGCCGCCAGCAGCGCCGGCAGCCAGCGGTCGCCGTCCCGCGCCTCGGCGCGGTGGCCGCCCTTCTTCTCCAGCGCGACCGTGAACACGAGGCGCAGGAGCGCGGGGAGGTGCTCCTTCACGCTCGTGAGGACGACGTGCGGGAACCCCACCTCGCGCTGCGCCCCCTTCACCGCCGCGTAGAAGGTCGAGAGCGTGACGACGAGCTTCGCGCCGGTGGTGCGGAGCGGCCCGCTGAGCTCCTCAGCCGTGTAGATCGGGTTCAGCGGGACGAGGATCGCGCCGACCTTCCAGCAGGCGAGCTCGACGACGAAGAACTGCGGGACGTTGGGCAGCACGACCGCGACGCGATCGCCGCGGCCGATGCCCATCGCCGCGAGCGCGCCGGCGAAGGCGTCGGAGTCCTCGGCGAGGCGCCGCCAGCTGATGCGCGCACCCTTGAACAGGAGCGCCGGCGCGGACGGCCGCGCGGCGACGCCGTCCTGGAAATAGTCGAGCAACGTGCGATCCGGGTACGGCTCGAGCGAGGCCGGGACACCGGGATCGTACTGGGAGAGCCAGGGCAGGGCGGTCATGGGAGGTCCGGGGTACATTCCGAATATGCACACGACCCCGAGACCGCACACCCCGGCGCCGCGCACCCTCCTGACGACCGCCGGACTGCTCGCGCTCGGCGCGCGCGCCCTGGCGGCGCAGGCGCTGCCGATCCCCTATGACGATCCCGCGATCCAGCGCGCGATGGCGGCGATGCAGCCGCTGCAGGCGTGGACGCTCGACCAGCAGGTCTCGATCTGCGAGATCCCGGCCCCGCCGTTCAAGGAGCAGGCGCGCGCGGAGGAGTTCCGCCGCCGCCTCGTCGCGCTGGGCTACGCGAACGCGCGCATCGACGCCGAGGGGAACGTGATCGCCGAGCTCGGCAACGGGCAGGGCCGGACGGTGATGATCGCCGGGCATCTCGATACGGTGTTCCCCGAGGGCACCGACGTGCGCACGACGCGCACCGGCGAGAAGGTCGCGGGCCCGGGGATCGGCGACGACTGCCGCGGCCTGGCCACGGTGCTCACGCTGGCGCGCGTGCTCCGGGAGCAGCGGATCACGCCGCAGGGCCGCCTGCTGCTGGTCGGCAACGTGGGCGAGGAGGGGCCGGGCAACCTGCGCGGGGTGCGGCACCTGTTCACGAAGGAGTTCGCGGGCCGGATCGACTACTTCGTCTCGGTGGACGGCGCGGGCGGCGGCGCGATCACCTCGCGCGCGGTCGGCAGCCATCGCTACACGGTGTCGTTCGAGGGCCCCGGTGGCCACAGCTATGGCGCCTTCGGGATGGCGAACCCGATGCACGCGATGGGACGCGCGATCGCCAACATCGCCGAGCTGCAGGTGCCGGTGCGGCCCAAGACGACCTTCAACGTCGGCATCGTGCGCGGCGGCACCAGCGTGAACACCATCACGCCGCTCGCGCAGATGGAGGTGGACATGCGCTCGGAGTCGGCGGAGGAGCTGGCGCGGCTCGACGCGGCGATCCGCGGGGCGATCGAGCGCGGCGTGGCGGCGGAGCGCGCGCGGTGGCCGGGCTCGCGGGCGGGCATCACCGTGAAGTACGACACCATCGGCATCCGCCCGACCGGCGGGCAGAGCGACGACGCACCGATCGTGCAGACCGCGTGGAAGGCGGTCGAGCTCGTGGGGTGGATCCCGGCGACGGTGGCGTCGAGCACCGACGCCAACCTGCCGATCGCGATGGGCATCCCGGCGATCACGATCAACGGCGGCGGGCGGTCCACCGGCGCGCACGGGACCGAGGAGTCGTACACCGAGCTGCCGGACAGCTACAAGGGGCCGCAACTGGCACTCCTGATCGTCGCGGCGCTGGCGGGCATCGCGCGCTAGGCCGCGGGCGGACGCGCGGGGCCGCGCGCCGGACGGCGGCGGGGGCGATGGCCCGGGCGCCCGAACGCCCCGGGGGGACGCCGCGTAAGCGGGGCGCCCCCCTCACCACCCCAGAGGCCGCGATGATCCGCCGCGCACGTCCGCTCCACGCCGTCCCCGCCCTGCTCGCCCTGGCCGCGCTGGTCCCGGCCGCGCTCCGCGCGCAGGAGCGCGAGGACCGCACCCTGCTCTCCCAGACCCAGATGACCGCGATCATCAACGAGGTCTCGGGCGACCGGGCGATGAACCACCTGCTCGAGCTGGTCCCGTACCAGCGCGTGCGTCCGCCGTCGGAGTACGACGGGCACTTCCAGGAGAGCATCCGCGTCGCCGAGATGGCCAGGGCGTACGGGTACTCGAACGTGACGATCGAGAGCTACCAGACCGGCGGCACCGCGTGGCAGCCGACGCAGGGCGAGCTCTGGATGACGACGCCGAAGAGCGTGAAGCTCTTCGACATCCACGACATCCCGCTGGCCCTGCCGGCGCTCAACGCCAACGGCGACCTCGCCGGCGACCTGGTCGACGTCGGCCCGGGCCGCTCGGCGGACTTCGAGGGGAAGGACGTGCGCGGCAAGTTCGTGCTCACCTCCGGCGCGACCGGCACGGTGTACGCCGCCGCGGTCCAGCGCGGTGCGCTCGGCGTCCTCGGCATCAGCGCGATCGGGCCGCAGCGCGCGGTGGACTACCCGACGCAGATCGTGAACAGCACCGTGAACGCGCAGCCCGGCACCGTCGCCTGGTCGGTGACGCCGGCGGTGCGCGCGCAGCTCGCGGCGCTGCTCCTCCGCGGCGAGAAGGTGACCATCCGCTCGGTCGTGAAGAGCACGCAGGTCCCGATGCACTCGGAGTACGTGCACGCCGAGATCCCGGGCGACGGCTCGACGACGCAGGAGGTCGCGATCTCCGGCCACCTCTACGAGGGCGTGATCAAGCAGGGCGCCAACGACGACAACTCGGGCGTCGCGCTCACGCTCGAGATCGGGCGGGCCTACCTCAAGCTCATCAACGAGGGGAAGCTCCCGCGCCCGAAGCGCACGATCAACTTCCAGTGGGTCCCCGAGATCGCCGGCACCAACGCCTACTTCGCGGCGCACCCGGAGAAGGAGCGGACGATCATCGGGACGCTGAACTTCGACATGGAGGGGATCCGCGTCTCGATGAGCCGGTCGTACTGGATCCTCCAGCGCACGCCGGACACGTTCCCGTCGTACCTGAACGACATCGCGCAGTCCATGATGGAGTACATCGCCGACGTGTCGCGCGAGCGGGTGCGGTTCCGCCGCTCGATCAACGGCTATGCGCCGTCACAGCCGGTCGAGTCCATCCACGGCAGCCAGGACGCGTTCTACATCAAGATCGACAAGCACTACGGCTCGTCCGACCACGTGACGTACATGCAGCACGGGATCCCGGCCGTGATGTTCATCACCTGGCCCGACATGTGGTACCACTCGTCGGAGGACACGCCGAACAAGCAGGACCCGACGCAGTACAAGCGCGCCGCCGCGGTCGGCCTCGGCTCGCTCGCCGTGATCGCCGACGGCACCGACGGGATGGCGGCCCGCATCCTCAACGAGAACCTCGGCCGCGGCCTCTCGCGGATGGGCGAGTCGCACACGAAGGGCCTCGGCTACATGGCTGACGCCACCGACGGACCCGCGCTCACCACGGCGTACGCCGAGGCGCGCAACGCCATCCTGCATCAGGCGCGTATCGAGACCGCGGTGGTGAGCTCGGCGAGCGTCCTCTGGACGAACGTCGAGGAGGGACGGAAGCGCACGGCCGCATTCGCGCCGTTGATCCAGTCGCGCGCGAACGCGCTGCTCGCCGAGACGCGCGCGGCGTACCAGCTGCAGGCCGCCCAGCGCGGCGTGGCGGCGGCGGAACCGACGATGTCGGCCGCAGACCGCGCGACCGCGGACCTCATGGTCGAGCTGGTGGCCGGCGCGAGCGCCGCCGCCCCCGGTCCGCGCGGCGCGCAGGCCGGCGGCGCGGCAGGCCCGCAGCTGCCGGACGAGTTCAACGCCGAGTTCGGGCTGCTGCTGCGGAAGGGCGGCCTGACCGTCGGCGAGATCCGCGACTTCCTCTCCGGCGAGTTCACGCCGCTGCCGCTGGCCGACGTGCTCGCGGTGCTGCGCGCCCGCGAGGCACAGGGCGGCATCAAGCTCGTGCCCAAGCCTGCCCCGGCGCGCAGCCGGCGTTAGCTTCCGGGGCAGGACGCATCCCGGAGGATGGATGGATCGCAGGGACTTCGTGAAGGCCCTCGGACTCGGCGTCGCCCTCGGCGCCGGGTCCCGGGCACTCGCGGCGCAGCAGGCGCCGCTGCCCACGCTCACGGTCTACAAGGACCCGGGCTGCGGCTGCTGCGAGGCGTGGATCGACCACGTGAAGGCGAACGGCTTCAAGGTCACGGCGATGAACACCCAGCAGCTGCCTGCCGTGAAGGCGCAGCTCGGGGTGCCAGCGGGACTCGAGAGCTGCCACACGGTCGTGGCCGGCAGCTACCTCATCGAGGGGCACGTGCCGGCCGACGACGTGAAGCGGATGCTCCGCGAGAAGCCGGCGATCCGCGGCATCGCGGTGCCCGGGATGCCGATCGGCTCGCCGGGCATGGAGCAGGGGCCGCCGTCGGGCTACCAGAAGTACCAGGTGATCGCCTTCACGGCGAACGGCACCCGCAGCGTGTTCGCACGGCACGGCTGAGCGGGGCACCCGCGCGGCTCAGGGCCGCGCGAGTCCCGCCAGCGCCTCGCGGACGTCGGCGCCGTCGAACCGCTCGAGCGCCGAGATCGCACGCCGTCGCGTGACCGGCGCCTCGGTGGACTTCGCGATCGCCACGAGCTTCTCGCGCGCCGCGCGCGACCCGTCACGGGCGAGCACGCCGATCATGCTCCCGCGCGTCTCGGTGTCCGGCGCAGCGTCGTACAGCGCGACGAGCTCGGCCCCGCTCGCACCGGCCCGCTCGCCGAGCAGGGTGGCGCGGCGGCGCACCGTCAGTGGCTGCGCCTCATCGCGCGCCAGGGTGAGCAGCCACGCGCGCGTCTCCCGGCCGCCGACCGATGCCGCCGCGGCGAGGATCGAGTCGCGCGCGCCGACACCCTCAAGGCCGGGAAGCGCCGCCCGCAGCGCCCGCGCATCGTCACCCGACGCCAGGTCGTTCCCGAGCGCCACCGCCGCACTCGCGCGCGCGGACTCCGGACGCCGGCGATCGGCGAGGATCGCGCGCAGCTCGCGCCGGGCGCGCGGGTCGCTGCTGCGGCCGAGCGCTCGGATCGCCTCGTGCGCCAGCCACCCATCGTCGCCGATCGCGCCCAGCGCGATCAGCGCCGCGATGCCCTCCCCGCCCTCGAGCCGGGCGAGCGCGGCGACCGCCGCGCGCCGGGTGTCCCGCGCGCGGTCCTCGTCGCGCGCCACGGCGGCGAGCTCGGCGCCAGGCACGGGCGCCGGGAGAAGCGCGACTCCGGCGATGGCCTCGCGCGCGGTGCGACCCGTGGCGCCGCGGGCGAGGCGCAGCAGCCACTCGGCGACCTCCGGGCCCGCGACGCGCCCGAGATCGATCGCGGTGCTGTCGCGCTGCAGCGGACCCACGAACGCCTCCGCGCGGAGCACCTCGCCGGCCAGCACCGTCACGCGGAGCCGCAGCGGGCCGACTGCGCACGCGATCGCACTGCCGTCCGTCGTCCATCCGTCGCCGGCCCGTGCCGCCCACGTGTCGCCACCGATCCGGTACCAGGTGCGTCCATCGCCGCAGGCGTCGGCGCGCGCGGCCGTGCTGAACTCCGCGCGGCCATCGCCGATCGCCGCGAGCCGCCGCTCGAGGGTGGCGCCCTGTGCGCGCACCACCCCCGCGGCGACCATCCCCAGCGCGACCGCGCCGAGGCCGATCGCCGCGCGCCTCACCGGTCGATGAGCTCGAGGAGCAGCTGTGTCGTGCGCGGGTCCTTCTTGCGCTGCAGCGCACCGATCGCGGCGCGGCGCAGCTGCGGGTCGGTGCCGCTGCGCACGACCTCGATGAGCTTGTCGGTGGCCTCCGGCTCGGCGCGGACCCCGAGGAGCTCGACGATCTCCATCCGCGCGGAGCGCGACGTGGCGCCGTCGTAGAGGCGGCCGAGCTGCGCGATCGGGAGCTCGCGGCCGAGGCGGCCGAGGATGGCATCGCGCACCTCGCTCGGCTCGTCCTCCCGCTGCATCAGTGCGGTGACCCAGGTGCGCGAGGGCTCATCGGTCGCGCGGGCGAGGACGTTCGCCGCCGCGACCTTGAGCCGGGTGGTCTCGAGGCGCGCGTAGGCGCCGCGGAGCCACGCCGCGTCCTCGGGCGAGATGCGCTCGTCCTCGACCGTGGCGTAGCGACCGGCGGCCCGGCGTGCGGCGCTGGCCGCGGAGTCGTAGGCCATCGCCTGCGCCGGGCTGAGGGCGCGCGGCGTGCTGCGCGCCTCGGCGGCCGCGCGCACCTCCTCGGCGGCGAACACCGTCGCCTGGCCGGAGACGGTGGGCGCCATCGGGGGCTCCGGCGCCGCGGCCGGCCGCGGGAGGGTCATCACCCGCGGCGTGGTGGAGGCCACGGACTGCCCGCCCGCGACGGCGAAGCTCGGCTCGCAGTCGCCGCACGAGAAGGAGTACGCGAAGCCGTTGGTGCGCGCCGCGATCCGGTCGAAGCTGGCGATGGCATCGAGCCGCAGGCGTTCCGGCGCGGCGCTGCGCTCGACGAGCGCCCGGATGGCCGCGCGCGCCTTGGGCGCCCGCATCCGGCCGAGCGACTGCACGGCCGCGCGCTGCACGCCGACGTTCGCGTCGGTGCGCACGATCTCCTCGAGCGTCGCCGCGGCTTCGTCGGTGTCGACGCGGCCGAGGTAGCCGACCGCGTCATCGCGCACGTTCGGGCTCGGGTCCTCCTTGGCGACGCGGGCGAGGCGCGTGCGCGCGGTCGCGTCCTCGCTCCGCTGCCCGAGCATCATCACGGCGCTCGTCCGCAGCGGGATCGAGCACTCGTCCTTGCGGTCGAGCACCCGGCCGAGGATCGGCATCGCGGCGTCGGGGTCGTTGCGGAGCAACGCGCTGAGGGCGGAGGCGCGGACCGACAGCTCCTCCTGGTCGCAGGCGGCGCCCGCCGACGCGCCGGCGGCGGAGGCGCTCGCCGAGGCACTCGCGGCGGCGCGCGCCCGGCCGGCCGCGGCCGCGTCACCGCGGCTCGCGAGCGCGGAGTTGATGCGCGCCGCGAGCGACTCGGCCTCATCGCCGTTCCCGGCGCGCGGGAAGCGCGCCTTGCGGGCGTCGAGCGCCGCGATCGCCTCGCGCAGCTCGGCGGTGCCGCCGATGCGGTAGAGCGAGAACGCCTGCCAGTAGAGCGCGTCGGGCGCGTACGCGGAGGCCGGCGTGCGCGCCGCCACCTGGGCGAACAGCGCCGCCGACCGCTTCCACTCGCCGCGGTTCAGCAGGTTGCGCGCCTCGCGGTAGAGCGAGTCGGCGCCGTCCTGCGGAAAGCGGGTCTGCGGGATGAGGAACGCGCGGTCGTCGTCGCTCCACGTGGCCGCGAGGCCGCCGGCCCAGGCCGACCCGCCCGCCGAGGCGAGCGGCGACAGCGCGACCGGCGCGCGCACGGGCGCCGCAGGGGCGACGGGCGCCACGGGTGCCACGGGTGCCACGGGCGCGGCGGGCGTGGGCCAGCCCGCGGACGCGCCTTGCTGCGCCGCGACGGGAGCCAGCGGGAGCGACACGAGGGTCGCGAGGAGGAACGGACGGAGCATCGGGAAGTCCTCAGTAGCCGCCGGTGTACGACGCGGCGACGGTGCGCAGGCGCGGCACCACGTCGCGTTCGGACACCGCATCGGCGATGAACGTGAGTTCGTCGGCGCGGGGCGCCGTGCGGAGACGCGCGACCTGCGCGAGCACCAGCTCGAGGTCCTCGAGCAGCGCGCGCATCCGCGGGTCGGAGGCGGCGGGGGAGTCCATCAGGAGCCGCGTCGTCACGAGCAGCTGCGCGGCGTCGGCGACGAAGCGCTCGTCGCCGCGCAGTGAAGCGGCGCGCGCCGAGGTGGGGAGCGAGTCGAGCAGGGCGGCGGTGCGCGCGACGTACTCGTAGGTGGCACGCTGGACCGGATCGACCACGACGACCGCCGGCAGGGGCGTGAGCGTCCGGCTCGCCGGGTCCGTGGCCGGCCGTTCGGCGACCGGACCGACCGTCGGGCCCGACGGGGCCGTGACGCGGCCGATGCCGATCCCCACGAGGAGCGTCGCGGCGACGCCCGCGGCCGGTGCCCACCACGCGCGGCGCGTCCCCCGCACCGCGGGGGCCACCGGTGGGCGCCCGGCCCCGGCGCGCACGAGCGGTGCATCGAATGCCTCCGCCTCCACGCGGCCCCAGAGCGCGTCGAAGTCGGGCGGCGCGGACGGCACGCGGTACGTCGCGCGCGCCTCCTGCAGCACCGCATCCAGCCGTTCGTCGTCCATCGGTCCACCTGCGTCGGAATGGGTCATGCGAAGTCCCTCAGTGCGTCGCGCAGCCGGCCACGCGCCTCGAAGAGCCGGGCCTTGCTGGTGCCTTCCGCGACGCCGAGCATCTGCCCGATCTCGGCGTGCGTGTAGCCCTCCAGGTCGTGCAGCAGCACCGTCATCCGGAGGCCCTCCGGCAGCGCGTCGATCGCCGCGTGCAGGCGGACCTTGAGGTCGGGGTCCACGTCGCGGCTGGGTGCCGCGAACGCGTCGCCGTCCTCCAGCCCCTCCTCGCGTTCCCGGATCCGCTTCACGCGCCGCATCTCGTTGAGCGCGGTGGTGACGGCGATCCGGTGCAGCCAGGTCGTGAAGGCCGAGTCGCCGCGGAAGCCCGCGAGCTGCCGGAAGGCCTTCACGAAGACGTCCTGCACGAGGTCGCGCGCCAGCTCCTCGTCCCCGCAGATGCGGTGGACGAGCCGGTGCACGCGCTTCGCGTGCCGGTCGTACAGCGTCCGGGCGGCGATCCGGTCTCCGGCAACGGTGCGCGAGACCAGCGTCGGTTCGTCCGGCCCCGGGTCCGGGGTCTGGAGGGCGATGGCAGGGTGCGTCATCAGGTTCGCGCGGTTGGACACCGACCCGGCCGGAAGCGTTGGGGGCCGCCGGGAGAGACCTTCCGCCCCGGGGATCGTCCATGGATGCAGGCCCGCGCCCGGGACCTCCGGGCGGGCCTCCCTGACCCTACGCCCGGTCCCCTCCGATGGCCACCCGCCCGCTCTCGCGCCTCCGGCTGCACCTGCTGCGCCTCCGCCTCCAGCACCGCCTGCGCGCGCGGCCGCTCGCGGCGCACCGCGCGCGTGTGCTGCTCACCAGCCTGCTCCTGACGGCCTGCACCAAGCCGGCGGACGAGGCGCCCGCCGCGCCCGCGAGCCACATCTTCTCGAGCGAGGCCGCGGGCTTCGCGCTCCAGCTCCCCGCGAGCTGGGCCGGCCGCTACCGCGCGACCGACTCCATCACGGCACCGGTGGACGGGCTCCAGCGCGAGATCGCGCTGCGGTTCGTGAAGGCCGACTCGAGCGTCGCCGGCGAGGCGATGATCACGCTGCGGCTCTTCACCAACGCCGGCTGGGACGCGGTGCCGGCGGACACCGCCGGCGCGCGCTGGGGCACGGTCATCGCGCGCGACGCCGTGCACACGCTGGCGGTGAAGCCGACCGGCGCGAACCCGCTCGCCGCCGGCACGGCCGACGCGCTCGGCTACGACTCGCTGATGATCGCGATGCTCCAGCGGCAGCTCACCGCCTCGCTGCGGCCGCCCGGCACGCGCTGAGGCACCGCCAGGACGCTCAGGCGCGGTCGCGCCGCACGAGCAGCTTCTTCCCCTTGATCTTCGCGGACGACAGCGTGGCGATGATGTCGTCCGCCATCGCCTCGGGCACCTCGACGATCGAGTGGCGGTCCCAGACCTGGATCGCGCCGATGACGCCGGCGTCGATCCCCATCTCGTTCGCGATCGCGCCGACGAGGTCGCCCGGGCGGATCTTGAGCTTCCGGCCGCCGCCGACGTAGAGCTTGGCGGGCGCGTCGTCGCCACGGCCCCGCGGGGGGCGCGCCCCGCGCGCGGGACGGGCCCCACCCGCGCCGCCGTCCGGCGCCTTCGCCGCGCGCTCGGCGCGCCGCTCCTGCCGCATCGCCTCGCGCTCGCGCGCCGGATGCCGCTCCTTGGGCGCGGCGGGGATCTCCGCCTCCTCGACCTCCGGCTCGCCCGCGCCCTGCTTCAGCGCGGCCGCGGCGATGTCCATCAGGTCGAACTCCTCGGCGAGCGCCGCGACCACCGGATGCCAGCGCTCCAGCCCGCCGCCGAGGATCACCTCGCGCAGGGCGGCCTGCGCCAGCTCGAGCCGGCGCGCCTTGAGGTCGGCGACCGTCGGCACCTGCGCGACCTCGATCGCGACCTTCGTCACGCGCTCGATGTTGCGGAGCATGCGGTGCTCGCGCGGCTCGGCGAGCGTGATCGCGACGCCGGTGCGCCCGGCGCGGCCCGTGCGCCCGATGCGGTGCACGTAGCTCTCCGCGGCGGCCGGCACGTCGTAGTTCACCACGTGCGTCACGTGGCTCACGTCGAGGCCGCGTGCGGCGACATCGGTGGCGATGAGCAGTTCGCTCGTGTGCGCGCGGAAGCGCTTCATGACGCGGTCGCGCTGTTCCTGCGAGAGCCCGCCGTGCAGCGCCTCGGCGTGGTAGCCGCGGCCGTTCAGCGTCTCGGTGAGCTCGTCCACCTCGGTGCGCGTGCGGCAGAACACGATCGCGCTCCCCGGCTGCTCGACGTCGAGGATCCGCGCCAGCGCGGCCATCTTGTGCGCGCGCGGCACGATGTACGCCACCTGCCGCACCTTGGCGACGTTCCCCGCCTTCACGGCGGCGGCGTCGATCCGCAGCACCTCGGGGTCGCGGAGGTGCGTGCGCGCGATCTCGGCGATCCGCGGCGCGAGGGTCGCCGAGAGCAGCGCGACCTGCTTCTCCGCCGGCGTCGCGGCGAGGATCGCCTCGAGGTCCTCGGCGAAGCCCATGTCGAGCATCTCGTCCGCCTCGTCGAGCACGACCGTGCGGAGCCGCCCGAGGAAGACCGTCTTGCGGCGGATGTGGTCGAGCGCACGTCCCGGCGTGGCGATCACGACGTCGGCGCCGCGCTTGAGCGAGCGGATCTGGCCCTCCATCGAGGCGCCGCCGTAGATCGGCACCGCGACCGCGCCGAGCGCCTTGCCGTACCGGTGCACCGCCTCGGCGACCTGCATCGCAAGCTCGCGCGTGGGGACCAGCACGAGCGCGGTGGTCCGCTCGCGCGGCGGGGCGTCGGGCGTGAGGTGGTGGAGCAG
Organism: Gemmatimonadaceae bacterium; assembly: GCA_019694735.1. Classification (GTDB taxonomy): domain Bacteria; phylum Gemmatimonadota; class Gemmatimonadetes; order Gemmatimonadales; family Gemmatimonadaceae; genus Pseudogemmatithrix. The sequence continues at coordinate 37,601 of JAIBBJ010000157.1, forward strand.
CGGCAGCGCGAAGGCCGCGGTCTTCCCGGTGCCCGTCGCGGCCTGCGCGAGCACGTCGCGGCCGGCGAGGAGCGGCGGGATCGCCGCCCGCTGGATCGGCGTGGGCTCCTCGTAGCCGAGCGCACTGAGCGCCTCGAGGACCCGGGGATCGAGGCCGAGCGCGACGAAGCCCGCGGGGACCGCGGGCTCCTGGGGTGTCTCCGGACGAGAGGGCATGCGGAAAGCTAGCGCAGTCGCCGGGCCGCAGGGGTCCCGGCCGGCCGGCGGGCGCGCCGCACCGCGACTCAGCGCGCCTGTGCCATCCCGCGCCGCATCATCTCGCGGTACTCGCGGAAGCCGATCATCCGCCGGTTCGCCTCGTCCCACAGCGTGAGCCGCAGCGACTTCCACGCGGTGCGCAGCGTGAGCACCGGCGCGGCCTCGAAGATCGGGTTCTCCTCGTGCGCCTTCTGCAGCCGGTAGTTCGGGATCTTCGGGCCGAGGTGGTGGACGTGGTGCAGCCCGATGTGCCCGGTGAACCAGTTGAGGATCGCCGGCATCCGGAGGTAGCTGCTGCCGGTCACCGCGGCGGTCGCGTAGTCCCACTCCTGGTGGCGCTGCCAGTACGCGTCCTCGAACTGGTGCTGGACGTAGAAGAGCCAGATGCCGCCGGCCGCGGTCACGTAGTACGCCGGGAGGTAGATGAGCAGCACCGACTGCCAGCCCGCCGCGAGCACGAAGATCGCCGCGGTGCCGAGCAGCGCGACGTTGGTGAACCAGATGTTCCACTGCTGCTTCGGGCCGGTGGCGAGCCCGTTGAGCCGGAAGCGCTGCAGCACCATCAGGTGCAGCGGGCCGACGCCGAAGAGCACCACCGGATGCCGGTACAGCCAGTACTTCAGCTTGCCGAACCGCGAGAGCGCCTGGTACTCGGCCACCGTCAGCGTGGTGATGTCGCCGACCCCGCGGCGGTCGAGGTCGCCCGAGCTCGCGTGGTGGAGCGCGTGCTCCCGCCGCCACTGCGAGAACGGCGTGAACGTCAGCACGCCGGTGATGAAGCCGATCGCGTCGTTGGCCTTCGCCCACGGGAGGAAGCTCCCGTGCGCGCAGTCGTGCATGATGATGAAGGTGCGGACCAGCAGCCCCGAGATCGGCGCGATGAGCAGCACCGACACCCACCAGGCGCGGGGCAGCATGTAGTCCGCGAGCCAGAGGGCGGCGGCGAGCAGCCCGAGCGTCACGATCACCTGCCGGATCGACCGGAGCACGTCCGGCTCGGCGTAGCGCGCGACGATGGCGCGCCAATCCGCCCCACGGAGGGGCGGGGTGGGATCGGGAGCAGCGGCGGCGGTGGCGTCTGGACGCGGCGTCATCGGGGGTCCGGGGGCTGGGGTGGCTGACCGCAACTTACGCGCACCGGGCCCCGGACGCTGTCCGGGAAGCACGAAGGGCAGGGGGATCTCCCCTGCCCCGTTTCACGTGTCCCCGGATCGCGGTGCCGGGCGCCCGGCCGGTCAGAAGACGTTCGTGACGCGCACGTTGAAGATGAGGATCGAGTTGCCGGGGATGCTCCCCGAGCCCGAGCTCCCGTAGCCGAGCGACGGCGGGATGATCAGCTGCCGCACGCCGCCGACGCGCATGCCGCGCACGCCCTCGTCGTACCCGTCGATCACGGCCCCCGTCCCCGTCACGAAGCTGAAGCTCCCCGAATCGAAGGCGACACCGCTGCGCAGGAAGCCCTGGTACTGCGTCGCGACGGTCTTCGACGTCGCGTCCGGCACCAGCGTGCCGGCACCGACGGTGATGTCGCGGTAGTAGAGCCCGCTCGCGGTGCGCACGGAGTTCGCGATGTCCACGCCCAGCGAGGGGGCGTAGTTCGCGGTGGCGACGTTCGGTGCGAATGGCGTGCTGTCGGAGCAGGCCACCGCGACCGAGGCGGTGACGACGGCGAGGGCGAGGAGGAGGCGGCGCATGGCGAGCGGATGAGGGCGGACGGGCATCGTGAAGAGTACCCCGGACCCCCGGTCGAGGTGCAGGGGCCGTGCGGCGCCCGCCGTCAATGCGGGCCGGCCGAGCCCGTTGACCGCGGCGCACCCGGCACGAGCTCGACCCGGAGCTCCGCCCAGCCGCCGAGCTGGTAGTACGCGACCCGGACCTCGTGGCGGCCGGGCGCGAGCGGCGCGTACATCACCTCGCTCCCGCCCGGCTCCCGGCGCGCGACGACCTCCCGACCGTCCACCCACACGGTCGCGGCGTCGTCGCTGATCACGCGGATGGTATGCACGCCGTCGGGGACGTCCACGGTCGCGGTCGCATCGAGCGCCCACCGTTGCGGCGGCAGGCCGAGGCGCGGCCGATACCATTGCACGTCGAGCCGCGGCTCGCGCCGCTCGAGCAGCGCACGGCCCGCGAGGATGCGCTCGAGGTTCCCCGCCGCGCGCGCCGGGTCGAGCAGCGTGTCGGTCCAGGCGACGTAGCGCACGCGCCAGTCCGTGCGCACGGTGCGCGTGCCGTACGTGAAGCGCACCGGTGCGCCGGCCGGCGCGCGGACGCCGCGGGGCGAGACCGTGGCCGCACCGACGTACTCGAGCGTGAGCCTCCACTCGTGCTCGCGCGCCGGGTCCACTCGCACGAGAAGCGTGTCGCCGATGCGGCCCGTGCGCGTCGAGACCCCGCGCACCCCGTCCATCGCCACCACCCGCCAGCGTCCGGCGGGGCCGAGCGTGCGCAGCCTGACGGCGTCCGTCATCGTGTCCACGGGCCACAGCTTCGGCGACCGCCAGTCGTACGGCCCCCACTCATCGACGACGATCGCGGCGCGTTCGCGGCGCGACCACGGCGCCGCGGGGATGGCGCGCGGGCCGGCGCCCGCGACCGCGTCGAGCCGACGTGCGAGGGGCGCATCCATGCCGTCGAGCGATGCGGTCGGGACGCACACGCTCCCGGCGAGCGTGTCCCCGGGTGCGGCGGACCCGTCGGCCGCGGGACCGATGCCGGCCGCGTACGCCGCATCGCTCGCGCGCACGCGGTTCGCGGTCGTGTCGAAGGCCTCGGTCTGCGTCACACGCCAGGTCGTCCGGTGCCCGGCGAACGCATTGTCGGCGACCGTGTAGTTCCGGCTCCGCGTGTCCCGGTGCTTCGGATAGCCCCAGTCGGAGGGCTCGATGGGATCGGCCCAGAGGTACAGGGCCGTCGTGTCGCCGCGGAAGCCGTTGCGCCGGATCACGTTGTCCTGCCCGTGCTCGATCGCGATCGCGATGCGGTTCCGCGCGAAGCAATTGCCCGCCACCACGGACTCGTAGCTGTAGCCACCCCAGAGGCCGTGGTCATTGCCCTCGACGCGGTTGCCGAGGAAGCGGTTGCGGCTGAAGGTCGCCTCGATGCCGTTCGTCGGTGCGAAGGAGAAGTCGTTGCCGACGAAGGCGTTGTCGTTCGCTCCGCCCTGTCCGCTGTCCATCGTCTGCTGCCCAGCCCAGAGGAAGAGGCCGTCCCCCGAATGCGTGACCGAGTTCCACGCGACGAGGTTCCGCTGGCACTGCTCGAACATCAGGAGCCCCGCCGAGTCCTGCCCGCGCCGGTACCAGCCGTGCGAGTAGCCGCGGACATCGTAGTCGAGCCGGTTGCGGAGGATCACGTTGTCGCTCGACCGGTACAGGCCGATGCCGAGCCCGGAGTTGAACGCGAAGACATTGTCGCGCACGACCACGGAGTCGGTGCGCGTCATCAGCAGGCCGTTCATCCCCTGCTCGGCGCGGTTGTCGCGGATGGTCCCGCCGCGGACATCCTCGAGGTAGAGGGCCGCGCCGAAGCGCATCCACTCGCGCTGCTCGTTCTGGTGGAACGAGAGCCAATCCACGAGGCTCTCGTGCCCCACGAGGGAGAAGAGCCGTGGCTTCCAGCCGTAGGAGAGGTCGGTCCCGGCGACCGTGAGCCCGCGGGTGCCGCGCGCGAGCACGCCGAACCGGTAGCCGCGGAGGGTGACGCCGAGGATCGTGACGTCGCGGCCGCCCTCGACGCGGATGGCGACGCCCTGCGCCGCATCGGGATCGGCCTCGGGGGCGGTCCCCTCGAGACGGACGCCCGTGAGGTCGAGCACGATCCCCTCACCGCGGACGACGATCAGCGCCGAATCGAGGCTCGCGTCCGCTGGGAGCCGGTACGTGCCGGGCCGGATGCGCGTGGAGGTCGTGATGACCATGCCACGTTCGAGCGGGCGGGCCTGCGCCGCCGCATCGCCGGCAGCGAGCGCGAGCCCGAGCAGGAGGGCGGGCGCGAGGCGGACGGGGACCGCGGGCGGGAGGCGCATCCCGGGAAGGAACCGCGCCGCGGCGGCCGCGGCAACCGGGCCGCGCGCGCGCGCGGATCAGAGATAGCGGCGCGGCGGCACCAGCAGGGCCCCGAACAGCAGCCCCGCGGTGAGCGCGAGCAGCGCCGAGAGCACGGCAACGAGCGTGTCGAAGCCGACGGTGTAGTCGCGCTCCATCACGAACCCGAGTGCGCGGAACCCCACGCTGCCCGGCACGAGGAGCATGATCCCCGGCAGCCGGACGAGCGCGCCGGGGCGCCCCGCGAGGCGTCCGTACAGGTTGGCGAGCGCCGCCATCGTGAGCGAGGCGAGGAACACGCCGCCCGCGAAGGTCCCCTGGCCGAACGCCCCCCACGTGCCGGCGACGCGCGTGAGCACATAGCCGAGGATCGCCGAGGCCATCACGAGCGGCACGTCGCGGCGCGCCGAGCGGAAGAGGATGGCGAAGCTCCCCGCCGCGAGCACCGCGGCGGCGACCTCGACCCAGGCGGGCAGCCCGCGTCCGACCGGTGCGACCGCCGTCCACCCGAGCGCGGTGAGCAGCTGCGAGGCGGCCACCGAACCGAACGTGAGCTTGAGCAGCACGGTCATCGCGCCGGCGAAGCGCGTCGTGCCCGTCACCAGCTGCTGCGTCGCGAGCTCGGTCACCGCGGTCGTCAGCGAGAGTCCCGGCATGAGCACGATGAGCGACGCGACGATGACGGTCTGCAGCGAGATCGGCGCGACGAAGTGCGCGAACGCGGTGGCCAGCGCCGTCGCGACCAGCGCCGCGAGCGCCTCGCTCGCCGCCGCGAGGTGGGGCCGCCCGATGCCGAGGATCATCAGCCCGCCGATGACGAGCCCGAGCACGAGCGCGACCGCGAGGTCGAGCCAGCCGGTGCCGAGCAGGCCCGCGACCGCTGCCGAGGCGAGCCCGAACGCGGCGACCTCCTGCAGCTTGGCGCGCGTGGTGAATGGGCGATCGAGCGCGCGCATCGTCTCCCACGCCTGCTCCACGCGCTGCCGGCCCGCGAGCACGTCGTCGGCGATGCGGTCGAGCTGCACGAGCGCACGCAGGTCGATGTTGCCCGGCTCGAGCCGGAGCACGCGGGTCTGCTGGGTGCCGTGCAGCACGTCGGCGTCGCTCAGCGAGAGCAGCAGCCCCGTCGGGTTGCTCCACACCTCGGCGTTCACGCCGATCCCGCGCGCGGTGGCCCGGACCGCGCCCTCGAGGCGCTGCGACGAGACCCCCGCCTCGTGCAGCCGCCGGGCGAGCTCGGTCAGGAAGCGGATGCGGGCGTCGAGATCGCCGTGCGCCACGCGGTCAGCCCACGTGCGCGACCGGCTCCAGCACCACCTCGCCCTTGATGGAGTTCGCGATGTAGCAGGACGCGTGCGCCTCGTCGTGCATCCGCATGAACTCCTCGGCGCTCGGCGCGCGGTCGCGGAAGGTCACCACCGGCCGGAGCGTGACGCGCGTGATCCATTCGCGGCCGTCCGGGCCCTTGGCCATCAGCGCCTCCGGCGTGTCCGCATAGGACTCGACGACGTGGCCGTTCCGCGACGCGTCGGAGAGGAAGAACAGCATGTGGCAGGACGCGAGCGCGGCCGCGAGCGCCTCCTCGGGGTCCACGGCGGCCGTCTCGTGCCAAGGCGCCCGCACGACATGCGGCGACGCCGAGGCACGGATGGAGACGCCCTCGTCGAAGGTCCAGGTGTGCCCGCGCGAATACCTCTGCCGCAGGAACTCCTGCGTTCCGCGCGTCCAGGTGACCGCTGCGTGATAGGTCGACATCGGATCGACTCGGTCTGAAGGGGGAACGTCCACCCGCAAGTTACACGGGCGGCCGCGCGCGGCCCACGGCCCGCCGGCGGCCGGGGCGCGGCGGCACGGCGGTCACGCGCCGGTCGGCGGACCGGCGCGCCGGCATCCGAACCAGCCGGCGGCACCGAGCATCCGCTCGAGCGGGCAGAATCGGGTCAGCGACGACTGGAACAGGTTCGCCCCCACGAAGGCCGTGAACGCGAGCCACCCCGGGTGCACGAGCACGCCAAGGGCCACCGACGCCATGATGAACAGCCCGGCGACCCGCCGGATCAGCGCCTCCTCGCACATCGCACCACCTCCTAGAAGAATCGTTCGATGGGCAGCACCGCGAGGTGCAGCCGTTCGCCGTGCGGCAGCCGCTCGGCCTCCTGCTCCAGCACCGAGGCGAGCGCGTCGGCGTTCGCCTGCGGCACCACGCTCATCACGAGGGCGGTGGCGCCCGGCCAGGCGCGCGACCCTTCGTGCCGTCCGGTCGCGCCGGCGCCGCGGCCACCTTCGTACGTCGTCCACGCATGCACGTCATGCCGTTCGAGGATCTCCTCGACCCGCGTCGGCGTCGGGCCGCTGTACATCAACAGGAACATCTTCATCGTCCGCCCTCCGTCGGCGTCTGGCGCCGGCGCAGCTCCCAGTAGAGGAGCGGCACCACCACCATCGTGAGCAGGGTCGCGACCACCGCGCCGCTCATCAGCGCGACCGCGAGGCCCTGGAAGATCGGGTCGAGCACCATCACGAGCCCGCCCACCACGACCGCGGCGGCGGTCAGCGCGATCGGGCGGAACCGCACCGCGCCCGCCTCCACCACCGCATCGGCGAGCGGCACCCCGCGCGCCTCGGCGAGCTGCACGAAGTCCACCAGCAAGATCGAGTTGCGGACGATGATGCCCGCCAGCGCGATCATGCCGATCATGGACGTCGCGGTGAAGAAGGCGCCGCTCAGCGCATGCCCCGGCAGGATGCCGACGAGCGTCAGCGGGATCGGCGCCATGATGACCAGCGGGATGCTGAAGCTCTGGAACCAGCCCACGACGAGCACGTAGATCAGCAGCAGCACGATGCCGAACGCGATGCCGAGGTCGCGGAACACCTCGATGGTGACCTGCCATTCGCCGTCCCACTTGATCGCGACCTCATCGAGGCGCTCGGGCGGCGTGCTGTTGTAGATGCGGATCGGCGCGCCGTCCACGCGGAGCGTGTCGATCGCCGCGTTCATCGCGAGGATCGCGTAGACCGGCGCCTCCACCTCGCCGGCGACGTCGCCGGTCACGTAGATCGACGGGCGCAGGTCCTTCCGCATCCGTACGCTCTCGCGCACACCGTCGACCACGCGCACGAAGCGGCCGAGCGGCTGCGGGCCCTGCAGGGTCGCGACCGGCACGCGGAGCAGCGCCTCGACGCTCGAGCGGGCGTCCACCGGCAGCCGCGGCACGATCGGCGTGGCCTCGCGTGCCGTGGCCGAGGCGACCAGGCCCGCCGGCGCGCCGGAGAGCGCGAGGTACAGCGTCCGCGTGACCTGCTCGACGCTCGCACCGGCCGCGGCCGCGCGGACCCGGTCCACCGTGAACGTCCGCCGCGTCTGCGCATCCTCGACCGTCCAGTCCACGTCCACGACGCCCGGCGTCGCGAGGAACACCGCGCGCACCTTCGCCGCGGCCTCCAGCCGGGCGGAGTCGGTGCCGGCGTAGACCTCCGCCACCAGCGTGGACAGCACCGGCGGGCCGGGCGGGATCTCGGCGACCTTCGCCGACGCCCCGTACCGCGCGGCGATGCCCACCACGCCCGGCCGCGCCGCGACCGCGATCGCGTGGGACTGCCGATCGCGCGCCGACTTGCCGGTGAGGTTCACCTGCACGTCGGCCACGTTCGCGCCGCGGCGCAGGAAGTAGTGCCGCACGAGCCCGTTGAAGTTGAACGGCGCCGAGGTCCCCGCGTACACCTCGGTGCTCCGCACCTCCGGGATCGTCCGCAGGTACGCCGCGATCTCCTCGGCGGCCGCGGTCGTCGTCTCGAGCGTCGTCCCCTCCGGCAGGTCGAGGACCACCTGGAACTCCGACTTGTTGTCGAAGGGGAGCATCTTCACCTGCACGGCGCGCAGGCCCACCAGCGCGACCGAGACGAACAGCAGCCCGACGATCGTCGCGTAGAAGGTCCGGCGGCGCGTCGGCCGGTCCATCAGCCCGCGCATGAGCCGCTCGTAGAGGACCCCGAACCGCGTGGTCTCCTCCGCCTCGTGGCCGTGGTGGTGCGCGTCGGCCGCCGCCGCCGAGTGCGCCACGTGCCCCTTGAGGAGCCGGTACGCGAGGTACGGGGTGACGATGAATGCGACGGCGAGCGAGGCGAGCATCGCCACCGAGGCCCCGATCGGGATCGGGCGCATGTACGGCCCCATCATGCCGCTCACGAACGCCATCGGCAGGATCGCCGCGATCACGGTGAAGGTCGCGAGGATCGTCGGGTTGCCGACCTCGTCCACCGCCTCCACGCTCGCGACCTTGGGCGAGCGGTCGCCCATCTTGAGATGGCGGTAGATGTTCTCCACCACCACGATCGCGTCATCCACCAGGATGCCGATCGAGAAGATCAGCGCGAAGAGCGTGATGCGGTTGAGCGTGTAGCCGAGCGCGTAGTACACGAAGAGGGTCAGGGCGAGCGTCACCGGCACGGCGACCAGGACGACCACCGCCTCGCGCCAGCCGAGGAAGAGCCAGATCAGCAGCGTCACCGAGAGCGTCGCGATGAGGAGGTGGAGGATCAGCTCGTCCGCCTTCTCCCCGGCCGTTTCGCCGTAGTCCCGCGTCACCTCCACCCGCACGTCCCCCGGCACGAGGCGGTGCTCGGCCTGCTCCACCCGCTCGAGCACCGCCTCGCTCACCGCGGTCGCGTTCGCGCCCGGCCGCTTCGCGACCGCGATCGTGACGGCGCTGGCGCCGGTCGTCGCCGAGTCCTGATGGCTGACGTACTGCTGCGGCTCGCCGAAGCCCTCGCGCACCGTCGCGACGTCGCGTACGGCCACCGCGGCGCCGGTGCGGGTGCTGACGATGACCGCGCCCACGTCGGCGGCGGTCGCGAGCGCGGTGCCCACGTCCACGCGCACCACGGTCCCAGCGGTGCTCACCTCGCCCGCCTGCAGGCGGGCGTTCGCCGCCGTGAGCGCCATCGCCACCTCGGCCGGCGTCACGCCGCGCGCCGTCAACCGTGCCGGGTCGAGCAGCACCTCCACCTGCCGGACCTGTCCGCCGATCACGCTCGTGCCGGCGACCTCCGGCACCGTCCGGATCTCCTCCTCGAGGTGCGTCGCGACCTGCCGGAGCATGTTCGCGTCCGTCGTCGTCGAGTGCAGCGTCAGGGCGAGAATCGGCACGTCATCGATCGAGTGCGCCTTCACCATCGGCGGCAGCGCGCCCGCCGGGGCCTCGTCCATCGCCGCCGCGAGCTTCGCGTGCACCTTGGTGATGCTGCGCTCCTGGTCCTCGCCGACGTCGAACCGCACCGTCACGAGCGCGAAGCCATCGCCGCTCATCGTGTAGACATGGTCCACGCCCGGGATCTCCAGCATCCGGCGCTCGATCGGCCGGGCGATGCGCTGCTCGACCTCGGCCGGGCCGGCCCCCGGATAGGCGGCCATCACGTCGATCATCGGCACCGAGATCTGCGGTTCCTCCTCGCGCGGCGTCGCCGCGATGCCGATCAGGCCCACCGCCAGCGACGCGATCGTCACCAGCGGGGTGAGCTTGCTGCGCAGGAACGCCTGCGCGATGCGTCCGCTGATGCCCATCACTCCACCCCGTTCCCGCTGCGGCGCACCACCTGCTCGCCCGCGCGCAGGCCGCTCGTCACCTCGACCAGGTCGCCGACCTCGGCGCCGAGCCGCACCCAGCGCCGGACATCGCCGGCCGCGGTGCGCACGAGGACGCCGGTGAGGTCGCCTTCGCGGATCACCGCGTCCGCGGGGATCGCGATCGCGCGATGGGCGCCCGCGGCGAGCTGCAGCGCCGCGGCGCTGCCGGCGAGGAAGTCACCCCGCGGGTTCGCGACGAGCGCGTTCACCGCATGCAGCGCGCCCATCACCGGCACGATGCCCTCGATGCGCGCGGTGGTCGCGACCCCCTCGATCGTCACCCCGATCGACTGGCCGGCCCGCAGCGCGCGGGCCCGGTCCGGCGTGACGTGCGCCGTGACGCGGAGCGTCGCCGCATCCTGGACCGTGACGATCGGCGCGCCGGGGGCGGCGAAGGCCCCTGGATCCACGAAGCGCTGGGTCACGCGACCCGCGAACGGCGCGCGGATCTCCGCATAGGAGCCCATGGCCTCCACCTCGGCGCCCGCGGCCCTTGCCGCGCGCACTCCCGCCTCCGCCTGGGCCAGCTGCAGCTCGGCGGCCTCGAGCATCGCCTTCGGCGCCGCAGCGTCGGCGTAGAGCGCGCGCAGGCGAGCCGCGTGCGCCGCCGCAGTGCGCTGCGCCGCCTCGGCGGCGCCGACGCCCGCCGTCACCTGCTCCGCCTTCGCGGCGACGTCCCGCGCATCGATCCGCGCGAGCAGCTGGCCGGCGCGTACGCGATCGCCCTCCTGCACGAGCACCTCGAGCACGGTGCCCATCAGCTTGGTCGAGAGCGTCGCTTCCCGCATCGGGGCGGCGATGCCGTCGGCGGCGAGCACCGTCGGGAGCAGGGTGTCGGCGACGGTCGCGACGGCGACGGGCGCGGCGTCCGCCGCCGGGGGCGGGGCGTCGGCGGGTTCGCGGGCCTCGCCCACGCCGCAGGCGGCCGAGAGGAGGAACGTGGAGAGCAGCAGGATCCGGTCGGTGGTCGGCATGGGAGGGTCCTCAGCGCGGGATGAAGTCCGCGCCATCGAGCGCGGCGAGGTAGGTGGGATCGCCGCCCAGCGCCTGACGGCGCTCGGCAGCGGCGGTGATGAGCGTGTAGCGGGCGAAGGCCTCGCCCAGCCGGGCCTGCGTCTGCAGCGCCTGCGCCTCGAGCAGGTCGGAGATCGTCGCGAGGCCGCCGTCGTACTTCCGCGACACGATCCGCAACGCCTCCGCGCTCTGCGCGACGGCGCGCTCGGCGATCGTCAGCGCGGCGAGCGCGACCGTGAGCGCCTCGCGCGTGCGCGCCTGCTCGAGCGCGGCGTTGGCCGTGGCCGCCTCACGCTGTGCCTCGGCGGCCCGGGCGCGGGCCGAGGCCGCGCGACCCGCCGCGATCTCGCTCGCGCCCGCGAAGGGCGTCCAGGTCGCCATCACGCCGGCCGTCCAGCTCCGGGAGTTCGCGAAGAGGCCGCTCGGGTCATTCCAGTCGTAGCGCGCGAAGCCGTTGAGCCGCGGCAGATAGAGCGCGCGGGCGCGCCACGCATCGGCCCGCGCGGCGCGCGCGCCGAGCTCCGCCGCGCGGACGTCCGCGCGGAGTGCCTCGCCGAGGTCCGCCGTCGTGGTGCCGGGCGCGGCGGTGTCCGCGGCCACGAGCGATCGGATCGCATCGGCGGACGGGAGGGCGGACGGCACGGCGAGCGCGGCCGTGGGATCGCCGACGAGCATCGCGAGCGCACGGAGCGCATGCGA